>CAYLTW010000164.1:0-5292 GCA_964386735.1 uncultured Woeseiaceae bacterium | reverse complement strand
GATAGTGACAGCGATAGTGACAGCGACAGCGGACGTCATCATGGTCGCGATAGCAGTGGCGACGGCCGTGCCGCGAACGGCCGCATACTCGTGCTGGATCAGACGACGCTGCAGACCATCGACGAGTACAGCCGGCCCACACGGGGACGGTACGCGAACGACCCGCGTTGGAATTGCCCGGCAGGCGTCATCTTTACGTCCGAGGGACTGTTCGTCAGCATGTTCCACGGGGACGCGGTTTTCGTGATTGACTGGAAGGCCGGTATCGACCATGGCAAGAGTAACGGCGTTGGCAGCAACAGCGCCCATGGATTCAAACTCGGTAAGAAAAAGAACGAGGCCCGGATTATTCGTGTAATCGATCTCGCTGACGACGGAAACGGCGCGCCGGATGCACCGAAGTACGATTCGGGGCACCGACGCGACAACCTGCGTGCCATTCGGATGTCCGAAGACGGCAGTCTGTTCGGGACGCGACGCTCGCGGTCGCGCGAGTGCCTGCGAGGGGAGGCACCGGGGGCCGGTCCGAACCCGTGCAACCCGAGTGTATTTCGCCAACATGTATTTGTCGCCGCGCCCGGTGCAAATTACCGGACCGGATCTCTCGCCCTGGATCCGGGCGTGAATATCCTGGCAGGCGTAACCATTAATCGCATGTCCGCTCCGGGCTGCGCCGTCGTCGAAGCAGAGGAGCTTGCCATGACCGGATCGAATTCCGGCGATGCCTGTGACGTCGAGACGCTTTACCTGGGCGTGTCCGCCGGCAATGCCGGTTGTGACAAAGACGGCGATGGTGTTTACGGCCCAGGCCATCCGGCCAATCAGTGCTTCGTGCCCGGCGGCACGATGTACGAGTACCGAATTGATCTGGCGCACCTCGATGGTGGCAGTGCGGCGGGTGATGGCAGCGGCCGGTGCAACGGTGATCCGAATGATCAGGCTGGCAACAAGGGATGTGCCCAACCGATCGCACACTTCGATTTCCTTTCCGACGGCCTTACCAGCGAGCTGCCGGACGGCAAGCTTGAGACCATTGACCCGCGCATGGTAATGACCATCCACGAGGCATTCACTCAATAGGGCGAATTCGCAGCGCGCCATTTGCGAATCAATTGCCATGGCTGATTGATGAAACACTGGTTTCTCGCGGCGATACTTCTGGCGCTGATGGCTTGCGACCAAAATGTCGCAGAGCCGACAGATGAGACGGCGGCGGCCACACCGACGGGTCGCGTCAGTCAGTACGGCTTGTACCGGCTGGTTCGAAGCGGCGGTTTGGTCGACAACCCGAAGACCAGTACCGGCAAGACTGTCTCAAACGCCGTGATCGAACTGCTCAGGCAAACAGACCGTATCCCGCTGATAAAGGGTGCCCACATGTCACTGCAATATCGGCTCTTTAACTTTCCGGATCAGCCCGCCTACGTCGATCTCCGGCGGGTTCTGAAACACCCGGAAATGACACTGCCCGATGGGACAGTCTCCACCGGCTCCGACTACATGATAAAGGGGAGAGTCAGCGTCAATCAGGTCATCGCCTATACCGGTTACGGCCTTGATGAGGATTACGAACTGCTGGAGGGCGAATGGATATTTGAAATCTGGTACGAGGACAGGAAGTTAATCGAACAAAAATTCATTAGCTATTGGCCGGACGATGAGGAATCCGCTGCGCTCGCGTCCATGCTCAAGCCCGGGATCAAGGCTGAAAAAGTAAACGCAGCTTCAGGAACGAACTGAGGTTTCAACGGAGGCAAGCCGTCGCGCCCGTTGGCGGCGCATTTCGATGAGGTTTTTCATCTTGATAGTGTCGCTCGTCCTTAGAAACTTCGCCATATCATCACTGATCGCGGGTGCGTTCCTGACTTTCAGGCGATGATTCCCCAGCGAAATAACATCATCATCTTTCAGTAAGGTGCTTTTGACTTTGACTGAGTTGACGGTAGTGCCATTGGCACTGTTCAGATCGAGAAGAACCAGTGCGTCCGAGTACAGCAGCATTACCGCGTGCAGTTTGCTCACGTAGTCATCCTCGATCACGATATCGGCAAAACCGGAACGGCCGATCAGCACCTTATTCTGGTCGAAAACGTAGTCCGACAATTTGTTGCCATCCCTGCTTATCGCGAGCTGCGGCGGCAATCGACCAACCGCACTCGCAGCATCCAGAACGGGAATGTGCTCCTCGAATTCGTGCCCGACTTCGTCGTGCGAGCGAGTGTCGGTGACGCTGACCGGAAAATCGCTCGCGCGCGCGATAGCGTCGAGTGCAAACTGGTTCATCAAGCCCGGCCAGCCGCCGGATTGCTGGTACAGGCGATCGCAAACGTCCACCGGAAATATCGTATCGGCACTGTTCACACCGCAAGCGGACAGCCTCGCGTGCAAATAAATCAATGCTTCCTGGACCGACAAAGGACTGATCACGAAACTTCCAACCATGCGGTTGGCAATACTGGCCATAACGTCCGATTCGATGATTGCGCCCGAGCCTTCGCCTCCCGACATAATGACGCGAATCGCGAAGCGTTGTTGCGCCTTTAGCTCCGCGAGCATGTTCAGCGCCCGCAGTGTGCTCGGATACATTCGGTCAATGTTGTCAATGATCAGAACCGGTGGTTCGCAACTGCGCGTCTGCTGTACGGCGAAAACGTTCACCATTTTGACGAGTTCGTCGCTGGACTCGAGGCCGGTGTCGTAACCGAACTGACCGAGCATCCCCGCAAACAGCTCCCTTGGTTTGATACGAGATCCGTCAATAAGCGCCACTGCGGTATCACGTGGCAGTTGCTCCGCCAGTCGACGCACAGTAGTTGATTTGCCGGACGACTTCGGTCCCAGCAGAAGGCCGACTCCATTTTGATCGTTTAATACCGACTGCAGGAACCGCAACGCTTCCCGATGAGAATCGTAAGCCATGGTAACGAGATCGGCGGCGTCCTTGCCGAACGCCTGGTCGCCGAGCCAGGATTGCTTTGCCTGCATATAAAACGCTCTTTGCGTAACTTTTTTACACGTACCCAACTATTACACGATGGAACAGCTGAAAAGGTTCCATGTGACCACAGCAGAACGTGCCATGATCCGGCACCCCCGCCGGGAACGGCGGGGTTTTTTACTTTTCGATCAAGGGTTTATGGTCTCTACAGGCTCGAATCGCGCCTGGAAAAAGCGCAGCAATTCCGGCTCATAAGTGAATTGCAGACCGCGAATCTGCTCGGCGCCCTCAATCACCTGCAATACGCTCTCGGCCGTCACATCCATGTGCGCCTGCGTGTAAACACGTCGCGGTATCGTCAGGCGCACAAGCTCGAGATCAGGCATGTAGTTCTCGCCCGTCTCCTTGTCTCGCCCGGCAGACACTGCGCCTCGCTCCATGGCACGCACACCGGACTCCACGTACAGCGCCGCCGCCAGCGCCTGTGCCGGGAATTGTTCCTGCGGTATGTGCGGAAGAATGCGACGTGCATCCAGAAAAACGGCGTGGCCGCCGATAGGCAATACGATCGGTGCGCCGAAACTCTGCAGGCATTCACCAAGGTACTCCACCTGGCCAATACGGGCGCGAATATGGTCGTCGTCAACGCTTTCGGTAATACCGATTGCGAGCGCTTCCATGTCCCGGCCGGCCATACCGCCGTAGGTGTGCAGACCTTCGTAGACAACGCACAAGGCGCAAGCGCGCTCGTACAGCGATGAATCGTTCATTGCCAGGAAACCACCGATGCTCACCATCGCATCCTTCTTCGAGGACATTGTTGCGGCATCGGTGAGCGCGCAAATCTGGTGCACAATCTCGGCAATGCTTGACTGCGCGAAATCGTCTTCTCGCTGCTGAATGAAATAGGCGTTTTCGGCAACGCGTGTCATATCGTGCACCAGCAGCACTCCATGCCTGTCACACCAGCGGCGCAACTGCTGCACATTTGCCATCGACACGGGCTGACCACCAGCCATGTTCACGCAGGTCGCGAGGCAAACATAGGGAATCTTGTCGGCACCGACTTTTTCGACCAACGCGTCCAGTTTGGCGAAGTCGACATTACCCTTGAACGGGTGCTGCGAAGACGGGTCATGAGCCTCGTCAATAATTACGTCGACAAACGTTCCTCCGGCGAGTTCCTGATGCAAGCGCGTGGTTGTGAAGTACATGTTGCCGGGTACGAAATCTCCTTTCGAGATCAGTATCTGGCTGAGTATGTGCTCGGCGCCGCGACCCTGGTGCGTCGGAACCGTATATTTGTAGAAATAGTATTTCTCGACCGTATCTCGCAGATGGTAAAAATTCCGGCTGCCGGCGTAGGCCTCATCACCCATCATCAGGCCCGCCCATTGCCGGTCGCTCATGGCGCTCACGCCGGAATCCGTCAGCAGGTCGATGTAAACGTCCTCTGAGCGCAGCAGGAACGTGTTGTAACCCGCGTCGCGAATCGCCCCTTCACGGTGCTCGCGAGTGGTCATTTTGATCAGCTCGACAGCCTTGATTTTATATGGCTCAGCCCAGGACTGGCTTCTCATTGCTATGCCTCCAGTTCGTCAAACGTTCGGTGGCATTTCATCCCTTACCGGCGGGCGCCGGAAAAGTGGCCGTAAAGCAGCATGCTAGTGCCATGCCGTTGAAAAGCAGATACGTATTTTCCGCGCCCCTATACTTGTTTTTCCTTGAGCTCCGCGACCTCGGCTTCAAGGCGGCTCACGCGCTCTGCCAATTCCGCCACGCTGACTCGCTCCGCAGATCCTTCGGGCTTCGCCGCCCGTGCCTGGCGGGCATGTGCCTCGACATCGATCGCGCCAGAAAAAAGATGCATGTACTCTGAATCCTTGCGCCCGGGGATGCGCGGAAGTTTAAGCAGCAGCGGCTTGCCTTCGCGCTCAATGAGGCCGGTCAACGCGACCACCACGTCGTCGTTATCGGCAAAGGCATGCAGGCGACCGCTGCGGACTCGTAATTCGCCCGGCGTCTGTGGTCCGCGAAGCAATAACAGACAGACGATAGCGACCTGCGCCTTGTCCAGTCGAAGATCGCTGTAGCGTGTATTGCAAAATCGCTGTGTGTATTTCTCGGTCCGGCTTTTGAAATTCTCGTCTTTGCGCACGAAGTGTTTCGCCTCAAGAATACCCAAAGCGTGTTGCACCTCTCCGTGCTGCAGTACCATCACCGGATTGCGACCCGACTTCTGATTGCAGGCGTTGATCAGGGCATTTAGCGTCAACGGATATACGTCCGGTGTAACGATTGATTTCTCAATCAGGCAACCGATAATCCGTGCTTCGATATCCGTAAGCTCATGC
>CAYLTW010000163.1:0-5302 GCA_964386735.1 uncultured Woeseiaceae bacterium | reverse complement strand
TGTTGGATGATTTGACTATACAAGTCGCAGTAGTGACCGGTGGCGGCCACGGAATTGGGCGCGCGCTGTGCCGCCGGCTGGCAAAAGATGGTGCGCACGTGGTCGTGGCCGATATTGAGCCGGATGCCGCCGAGGCGGTCGCTGCGGAGATCGGCGGGACCGGTGTGAGCCTTGATGTTGCCAACGAGGAAGATCTTGTTGCGATGATCGAAAGAATCGAGAAGGAGACAGGACCGATCGACCTGTTCCTGTCGAATGCGGGCGTGGGCTTTGGCGATGGACAATCGGGTGCGGCGGCCGCCGAAGGTGGGATGCGGCCTGTTGACGATCGCTGGCAAGTGAGCTGGAACGTCAACGTAATGGCGCATGTCTACGCGGCCAGGGCGCTGGTGCCGCTCATGATAAAACGCGGCGGTGGATACCTCGTGAGTGTCGCGTCGGCCGCTGGACTGTTGAGCCAGATCGGAGACGCCGCGTACTCGGCGACGAAACACGCCGCGGTAGCGTTTGCAGAATCGTTGGCGATCACGCACGGTGACGAGGGAATTCGCGTTTCGGTCGTATGTCCTCAGGCCGTCGCAACCCGATTGATCGGAATTGAGGATGACTCGAATTCGACCGAGGGCGGATTCAGAGGCAATGACGTCGACGGCATACTTTCCTCCGAAGAGGTCGCGGATTGTATCGTCGATGGCGTCGCCGAAGGCCGGTTTCTCATCTTGTCGCACCCGCAGGTGACGACCTATATTCAACGTAAAGCGGGCGATTACGATCGCTGGATCAGTGGCATGCGGAAGTTTCGCCGCAAACTTCAGGAGACGTAGAAAAGCCCGGGCATGCCCGGGCTTTGATTTCACAGAACCTGGCGCGGCGCGTTCAGAACTGTATACAGACGTAGTCGGTTCCGGCTCCGCAGTAACCACCTCGGCGGCCGCCATATCCACCCCCGAATCCGCCGCCGGCACCCGCGCCACCGCCGCCACCTCCCCAGCCGCCACCACCACCGCCGCTGGGTGAGTCACCACCACCGCCGCGGGAGGAAGACCCACCGCCGGAGCCGCCGCTGTTATCACCGTCGTCGGGTAGCGCCTGGTACGGAAAACCAAGCGGTCCCATTTCCTTCGGGTAGAGGCTCGCGGGAACGTTGTCGCCGTTGTCGGGGTGCGTTTCGACGATGTAATGTCTGCCATCGACCGGCCGTTGACCAACCCTTATACCCATTACCTCAACGACCTCGATCTCAAGCGTAACTTCGACCGTGGTTGGGCTAAGGTCATTAGTGGAGTTTGTATAGACTCGAAAGGTCGTTACGTGGTTAGGGTTATTCGGCGTCCGTGCGTCTCCCCCATTGATACTCAGTTGGTTCCAGGCGAAGTTTCTGTAGTCTTGCCAGACCGTGCACTCGGCACAGACCATTGGGTACACATAGTCACCAGGCCCACCGAGAATCGGGCCGCTTCGGCTGTCATTACTGTATTGCGCGTTTACTGCGCCGGACCAGCCGACAAGGGCGGCAACAAGAACGAAGGCTATTCTAAACATCGTCGTCACCTCCGATTGTCGAGTTGCCGATGACGTCCAATTCGATCTGGCGCGCGTCATCCAACAGCTGGTCAACGATGTCATCAAGGTCATCCAGCATCTCGTCCGGTTTGTCCGAAATACGTCGGATGTTCGTTTCGTACATACCTGGCTTTTTGTAGCTCGAGCTACGGATTCTCTCGATCAGAGAGTGCAATACATAGGCCTGCGCAAACCCGGACAACGACGGTTCGCCATTTTCGTCTTGCAACGGTCGCCAGCTGGTCGCCGATATCAGCGCGCTAACATCACCGCCGCTCAGGGCCGCCGCGCGAATGGCCAGTCTCAATGCGCGCGGATAGTCGCTGTGTCTTAGCCGGTAAGCGAGGACACTGGCCGCCTCGGCGTCGCCATAGGCCAGCGACTCGAGCGCTGCGTTGCTGTAGTTCTCATATGCGGATCGGTTGCAGGAATATCCTTGAAAATCGCCCGCAAGATTTCGCTCAACCGTGAAGCCATTCTTGCAAGCTCTATTGATTTTTCGAGGAAAGATTGTGGCCGCGTCGGCCCGGTGTTCGTCAGCTTCCGTGACGACAGGCTCGGGGCTTTCCACAGTTTCTTCGAATAGTGCCGCCGGTTCTTCGGCGGTGTTCGAAATTGCGTAATTGTCGCCTGCCGGGTGGGTTGTAAACTGCCAGACGAGCAGGGCGCCCGCTGCCAGTGAAAGTACGATGGTCAGGGCCATCGCGATTTGATGTTGTGCTTTCATAAGAGTCATCCTTGATCAAATATGGGCATGGGAGACCATAACGCGATGACTTCGGGCGAATACAACGTATTTCCGGGCCGTTCAGGCAGATTCAGCTTCGGGTCGTGCCAGCACTCACTTTCGAGGTGAATTTACCGGGCGAAAAATGGTCACAGGTAGCAGCAAATACGGCCTCCCCGGCTGGTGAAAGCTGCTAAGTTTCGGAACAAAGACAAAACGAGGACTCCCGAGTGAATTCAAGGAATTACGGTAGCCTGCGCGTCGTCGCAGTGCTGATTTTCTGCGGCGCCGGCGTTTCGGCATTTGCGGCCGATGGTCTGGACACGCAGGTAAACATACCGCACGAAAGTTTCAGGCTCGACAACGGACTGACGGTCCTGGTACACACGGATCATTCGACGCCGACCGTCTTCGTGGGAATGTGGTACGGGGTTGGATCCAGGGATGAGCCTGAGGGCAAAACCGGGTTCGCGCACCTGTTCGAGCACCTGATGTTTCAGGGCACCGGGAATCGAGAGGGCGAGTACTTCTCGCCGTTCACCGACGCGGGTGCGACGGGGATGAACGGCACGACAGCCGAAGATCGCACGAATTACTATGCAACCGTCCCGACCGGCGCGCTCGACATGGCGTTGTGGATGGAAAGCGATCGCATGACTTATCTCCTGGGCGCCGTGACCCAGGTCGCGCTCGACGAACAGCGTGGCGTTGTGCAAAACGAAAAGCGGCAGAGCGACAACAGGCCGTACGCCGGCATGAGTGACCGGATCAAGACAGGCGTCTACCCCGTCGACCATCCCTATCGTCATTCAGTCATCGGCTCGATGGACGATCTCGATGCCGCCTCTCTTGACGACGTCAACGAATGGTTCGGCAAGTACTACGGCGCGTCCAATGTTGTTCTCGTACTCGCAGGCGATATCGACATCGCAACGGCAAGAGAAAAGGTCAATTTCTATTTTGGCGAGGCACCGGCCGGCGAGCCGCTCGTGCACGCAAAAAAGTGGGTTCCCGAGCTAACGGAAAATCGCGAAGAAATCATGTATGACCGCGTTGGCCAGACACGCATCGCGCGGGTCTGGGCGCTGCCCGGGCTCAACGACAAAGACACAACACTAATGTACCTCGTCAATGATTCACTGGTGGCCAATAAGAATTCGCCCTTGCGAAAAACGCTGGTTGACGATTTGAAGCTTGCGACGCGGGTGAGCGGCAGTGCTTACGGTCGCGTCCTGAGCGGCGAATACACATTGGTGATCGATCTGCGGCCAGGCGTGACGCCTCAACAGGTGATGCCGATCGTAGACAGGATCATTAACGAATACCTGGCATCGGGACCGGACGAGCAGATTCTCGAGAATGCCAAGCTGGCGATGAATATGTACATGCTCGGTGCGTTGGAGAGCAATGCGTCGATCGGCCGACTGCTGGCGGAGGGGCAGCTTTACTCGGACAATCCGCTTTACATTAATAAGGAACTCGAATGGCTAAACGCAGCGACCGTTGAGGAGCTGACCGCGACCGCGAACCGCTGGTTGAACCGCGGTCACTATCAACTGACGGTCCTGCCGTTCCCGGAGCTGCAAAGCAGCGCGGCGCAAGCTGATCGCTCCTCTATTCCCACAGTTACGACGAATTCCGGGATTAACTTTCCCGACATCGAAACGGCAACGCTCGATAACGGCATGAAACTCGTCGTTGCCAGGCGCGGTAGCGTCCCGCTAATCGATGTATCGATAAACATCGAGACAGGGAGCGCCGCCGCACCGGCCGACGCCCCCGGGCTCGGCGCTTTTCTGTTTGCGTTGATGGACAAAGGCACGAAGCGATACGATGCCCATGAGCTGGCGGCGGCGAAAGACAAGATCGCGATGGCCAGCAGTTTTCGAAACGGCCTGGAACGAAGCTCGCTGGGTTACCGAATCCTGAGCTCGTACCTCGCGGAGTCGCTGGAGATCTCCGCGGACATGATGCGCAACGCGGTTTTCCCGGAAGATGAGCTGGAGAAGTTCAAAACGCAGCTTTCCGCGTACCTTTCAAACATCGCAGTGAATCCATCCGGCGCATCACGGAGCTTGTTCGAACGTGCCATCTACGGCGAAGACAATCCAATGGGAGGTATATGGACTCCGGAGCTCGCTGAACAAGTCGATCGCAGCAAGTTGCGGGACTTTCACGACCAGGAGATCACGCCGGACCAGATGACCGTGTACATGATCGGCGACGTCGACCTCGAGACTGCGAAAAACGCCGTCAAGGCTGCGTACGGCAAATGGAAAGCGAAGAGCCGATCGGCACTGACTGGTATTGGCAGTGCACCCGAGCCAGGCGCCAGGGTCATTCTCGTGGACCATCCGGAGGCCGTACAAAGCACAATTCTTGCGGGCCATGCCATCGCACCTTTTGACGCGAACGTAAATACCGAGTTGTCCATCATGAACGCCGTGTTCGGCGGCAGTTTCGAGTCGCGCATCAACATGAACTTGCGCGAGGACAAGTCCTGGTCCTACGGAATGCGTTCAGGGATTCGGCAGAATCGCAGTGGCGACCAGTACATCGCGGTCGCAGGCAGCGTGCAGACCGACAAGACGATGGAAAGCATGCAGGAAATCATGCGTGAGTATTCTGAATTCATTTCGACGCGCCCCGCGACGGAGACCGAAGTCGAGCGTATGAAACTCAACATGACACGCTCGTTGCCGGGCCTGTTCGCGACCAATGGCGGATTCCTGGCGAGCATCGTTTCTTCCGACTCCTTTGGCCTGCCGTTCGACTACGCGGAAAGGCGAGGCGAAAGGCTCGCCGCCATTACGACCGCTGGCGTCATTGCGCGTTCGAAGGCCGTGATTGCGCCGGACAAACTGACCTGGGTCGTCGTTGGCGACCTCGAGCAGATCGAAGAGAAAGTGCGTTCACTGAACTACGGCGAAGTCGAAATATGGGACGCGTTCGGAAGGCGCCTGCGGTAAAAAGAAAAAGAGTGCCGGTGGTAACTCCGTAACTTATCGAAAA
>CAYLTW010000162.1:0-5310 GCA_964386735.1 uncultured Woeseiaceae bacterium | reverse complement strand
CTGAAGATCATCTTGATGCCGAGCAGGATGCCGATCGCCCAGGCGCCGGACAAAGGAAACTGACGCCACAGCAAGATACCGAGTAGCAAGGTCACAATGCCGTTGAAAAGCTGCAGTCCCCAGCCATTCGCCGGCTTGAGCTGAAACGCGACAATGATCTCGAGCGCGCCCGTCGCAAGCAGGTACGACATCAGGATGATCGTCAGCGTCGCAAGCCCGGCAAGCGGCTGGTTCATCATGTAAAAACCGGCGATCGCCATGAGTACGCCGACAACAAAGACCATCAGCCCTCTGCCGAACGCACCGGTTTTGAAGGCGAGTACGGACTGACCGATGCCGCTGACCGCGAGCATCGCGCCGACCAGGATCGTAATCGATACGCCGGCAACGAATGGCGACAATAATGCCAGCGTACCTGCGACAATAAGAATGATGCCACAGGCGACGGTTAGCCCGGCGTTCTTCTTGATGCCATCAACTAACCCTGCATCAGGGGATTCAACTTGCTCAGACGTATCCACTTTTTTCTCCTTGGCAAATGCTACTCGACAAACCAAATTTAGGGTCAGTGTAAAATTTGAGTCAGAGCGGATTGTAATCGCAGGTGATTGTCGGTGCAAAAATCCCGGCACATGGCCGGGTTTCTATTCATTGGTAGCGGGGTCCGCATCGTTTTGAGGCGCGGATAAATCCACGTCAGTATCGGTCGACGTCTTCAGTTACCTGCCGAGCGCCCAAGATCGGCGGCTCAAGACTTTCTGCACTGTTCAACTCGAACTTGGTCGCAAACCAGTCAATGAATCTATCGACGCCCGGCCGCTCAAGGGCCTCAAGTTTCTCGATAATGGGCCTCGCCTGGGCGGTCATGCCATTCTTGGCCAACAAATAGAGATAAAAATTTGATGCCCACTCGGATACGTCGCTTACCGTTGTGATGTGATCATTCACGTACATCAACGCGGTCTCATAGTCACGCTCAGATGCATATTTCCGTGCTAACTCCAGCGCGAATTCATCCCGATATCCTTCCAGCTCCAATAAACTGGTAACAATACCCTGTGTATTCCGATCGCTACCCAAAAGCCATAGCGGAAGAGTCGTAAGTGATGTATTTGTCAGCAGGTCATCAATTGCTTCCCAAATATACGGATCGGTTTGGTGATGGTAAATGCCAGCAGTGAAATGGTTATTGATCAACCGTTCATACTGGAAAAAGGATTCACTATTTTTCTTCAGTTCTGCCGGCCATAGTTGACTGATCTGTTCGCTAATCCTGAATCTTTCCAGTCGCTCCCCTTCATCCATCAGCGTATCGTACAGTTCAATGTACCCCTGATTTGTCGCCGATGGCGACGAAATGCGGGACGGATAATTGTCCGTCACTGGAGCAACATCGGCAGTCATTTCCATGAGCAGATCGGAATCCGCCATAAACAGCGAGCCCAGTTGGGCTGGCGACTCCAGACCCAACGCAACCAGTTCCCGACCCACCTGTGGGTCACGCCATTGAGCCGAAAACTGCGCCGCGTCGCTGTGGCGATTTGCGTCATTGGATCCCAACAACATCCATTCCAGGCCGGCACCCGACCAAAGTGAGCAGTCGTCAAAGGCATTGCAGAAAGCTTTGATGATCGCCAGCGTGCTGATTGGCTCGAGCTGGACGGCAGGCAGCCAATAACTCGTGTAGCCGCCAGGATTAAGTCGCTTGCGGATCAGCTCGAAGTATTCCTGAGAATAGAGGTTTACAACGCCTGCAATCACGGGTGGTGGCGGCTCTGAGGTAATCATGTCGTAGCGGTTGGAGGTGGTGTTGAGAAAAAACCGGCCGTCCTCCACATGTACGCGAACGCGTTCGTCCCGTAGCGGATTTTCATCACCGGGGTAGACGATCGTACTCATCTCGAGAATGTCTTCGGAGATATCCACAATGTCGATGTTTTCCAGTCCGCGTGAGTCCGTAAGTGCCTTGGCTGTTGATCCCACCCCGAAACTGATGAGGAGCGCATCCCGGATGTCTGCCTTGATTGCAAGCGGCAAATAGACATAGAGCTTCATGTATCGCTGTGATGCCGTGCTGGTGGCTGACATGGAATGGCCGTTGGTAATCAGGCGATAGTATTTCGGCTGATCGAAAACATCCCGGCGATAGTAGCGAACTGTTTCAACCAGTCCTTCGCGCGTAGTGACCAAGGTATGACTTGGCAACCACGCAAGTTTGGCGCCGAAGTACGTTTTTTGCATCAATCCGAATGGGAATAGAATCAGACACATGACGGCAACTGCAACTGCGCCACGACCCCACAGTATTGTGAGCCGCGACGCCTGGTCTTCGAGCGGTACGACAAATGCCACAAGGAAATACGTCATGGCGATTAGAAAGAAAGATAACTCCATGCCGAACATTGGCAGCAAGATGAAACCGGCGCCTAGCGAGCCCAACATTGCACCAATGGTATTGCTAAAAGTTGCTATGCCCGCAGTTCGTGCGGATGAACCGAAGTCGTCCTTGATGGCACGATTTATCATCGTGAACGCGACGCCGGACAATGTCGCAACCGGGAACATGAGGAATGTTGCGAAGCAGATGAACGCGAGGGTCTTCGTATCTTGCAGGTCACGGTAAACGGAGAAGAGATCGTAACCCCAGTACGTGAGCACGACCAACGCCGCGGACGCCGCGATGACGTGCCGCAGCCAGCGATAGGCTCGGTCGTCACGACGAAACAGATGCGCGGCCGCAAGGCCGCCAACCGCTATGCCGGCGAGTACGACGGCCAGCATGACAGCGAATATGAGGCTTGTGCCATCCAGGGTCAGCAATAAGAAACGAAACCACACGACTTCCAGGGCTAGCATCAGTGCGCCGGAAAGGAACGCGACCGCAATGTAGCGGCGGCTGCGTACTCCGATCACCTGCGGCACGTCTGGCCTGGAAGGCCCAGGCATCGGCGCAGTCTCGTGTGTCTCCGAAAAGCGCAATGCAATGAGCGCCGCCATCAAATTCAACACCAGTGCAAACAGGCCGCTATTCAAGATGCCAAACGCTGGCACCAGAAATAATGCGGTGCCAATAGCAGCAACCATTGCGCCCAGGGTGTTCCAGCCGTAAAGCCATCCGATATTGGCGCCAAAGTTGGGATCCTGCCGAGAGAGTGCCTGGGCAAGTACAGGCAGGGTCGCACCCATTGCAACAGCCGGCATCATCAGAATCCCGAAGGCGATCGCCCAGCGCACTGCATTGAGCAACAACGGCATGTCTACGAGGCTGCCGAGGGCCGGGCTGAGGACGTCTGGTAATCGGGGCAGCACCAGCACCACTGCAAGTCCACCGATGCCAATCGCAAATTCCAGAGCGACGTAAAGGCGCACGGGCCGCAAAACTCGCCTGTGCAGTCGAGCCACCAGTCCGTTACCCAACGCCAGGCCGCCCATGAACGCCGCCAACACCAGGCTTGCGCTCCACACGCTGTTGCCAAGGGATAGCCCGACAAGCCGAAACCATAATGATTCGAAGATCAGGGCGGAAGCGCCCGACAGAAAAAAGACCAAGGCTAGCGTTGAACGCATTATGTCAACCCGAAAAAAACTCAGTCTACCTATTGTCCAGTGGCAGCATCGGACTCAGGTCACACAACGACGTCGGTCTATAGAGCCGGGCGATTCTTAAAGAATTATTGGGACTTGCGCAGAAGTGCCTGTCAAGCACCCTCTCTGTTCGTAACTAACCGGAGTGCGAGCGGTATCATTGCGACTACGAAAGCAAATGCCGTGATCGGCGGCAATGAAAAAAGGAATCGGAATGCTTGGGTCGACAATTGATACAGGCGAGTGCAAAAAAAACCGGCACATGGCCATCCTTAAACTCAGCCTGAATGCAATCGCTCAATCGGGTATTCCCGCCTTGCGGAGGGACTCGGCCCATTTTTCCATTGTTTCTTTGTTTCGGTACAAATTCGGCGTCGTGTACCGAGCAATGGTATAGGCAGGATCTCTCCGCAGTATTTCACGCGCCTCTTGTTTTGCTTCCTGCTCCTTACCCATCAGGACATAACATGACGTCAGGGCTACCCGGCCGGAAAGAAACGCGGGAAAACGCTTCACTGTATTTTCCAGGGTAGCGACTGCGAGGTCCAGTTGTCCTGCGTTGCGATAAGCCGTCCCCAGTATTGTGGATCGAGGCGCAGTCACTATCGGGCTTAGCCTCATTGCTCGCTTGAGATTTTCGATTCCCTCCAGCGGAGTCTCGTTAAACATTTGAAACCAGCCCAGCGAGTAATAAGGAGAATCCATGCCCGGCGCTTCGGCGAGAGCCTGCTTTGCAAAGGCGATGGACTGATCGTGGTTCCCCAAAAAAAGCTGGTGCATCCCGGCATGTCCGAGGGCCAGCGGGTCCCTGTCGTCAATTTTCAGCGCCTTCTCCAGCAACACCTCCATTTTCTCAAGCGATAAATCCTTGTCATCGCTCCAACCCATAAATATTTCGATCTGGCACATCTGTGCTTGCCATACATACCCAAGGATCGAATCCGGCTCCAATCGTATGAACTGCTCAAAAAACATCTTGGCTTGGGCATGGCTGGTCTCATCAAATTTGTAGAATTTGGCCATTCCGCGATAGAGGGCTTCTCTGGCCTCGGGATTTTTGATGCGGCTGCGTTGATGCCTGCCTCTTTCTCCCGAGACGAGTTCCACGTCCAGTGCAGTGACAATTTCCCTGGTCAACTCGTCTTGAACGGCGAATACATCCTCCAGACCCCGATCATACTTTTTAGCCCACAGGGGGTGACCACTGGCCGCTTCGATCAGCTGCGCGGTCACCCGTACCTCGTCGGCAGATTTGCGCACGCTCCCTTCCAACACGTAGCGCACACCCATTTCCTCTCCCACCCGGGACACGTCTACGGACTTACCCTTGTAAGTGAAAGTAGAATTGCGGGCGATTACGAACAGCCCTGGAATGAGGGACAAGTCTGTGATGATGTCTTCCGTCAGACCATCGCTGAAGTATTCCTGCTCCGCGTCATCGCTCATGTTCGTGAAGGGCAGGACAGCTATAGAATCGGGCGATACGATTAGTGGGGACTCCTGCTCCGCGGACACGGCTGCGGCTGATTCCCGGGAGATCTCGTCAGAGCTCTGAAGATGCTTTGTGCGTTCAATCCCGGCAGGAGTCAGGTCATAAGCCCAGCTCAGAATAAGCGCTAACGGAAATCCGATCAGAACCAGAACAATGACAACGGTGTCCAGCCAGCCCGGGAGATTCAGGGGCGCTTCTACTGTCACCACTATTTGGACAAGCAGCCAGGCGAC
>CAYLTW010000161.1:1402-5373 GCA_964386735.1 uncultured Woeseiaceae bacterium | reverse complement strand
AAACGCCCGATGACCGTGGCGGCGCTGATTTGCGCCGCCATTTTTTTTGCGCCGGTTGCGACCTTGCCTGCGGACACATCGCCGGCTGAGCAACAGCTCAACACCGTAATGGCGGAGTACTGGGACTACGTATTGCGGGAATTCCCGCTAGCTGCAACCCAGGCCGGGGTTTCGGACTTCAACGATCGACTTGCTGCCGTAACGCCTGAAGACCAGGCCCGGCAACTGGACCAGGAGAGGCGTTTTCTCGCGAGAATACGTGATATCGATGGTGCATCGCTAAGCGCGGCCGGGGTCGTTAACGTCGAACTGTTCGACTGGGTGCTTGAGGATTCGATCGGCGCTTATGAAAACAACTTGTCGCGCATACCGTTCAATACCTTTTCCGGTTTCTTCATGGCGGTGTTGAATATGAGCAACGGCATTCGAATGCAGAATGTAGAGGACTACGAAGATTATCTCGCCAGGATGTCCGAGGTGCCGCGGTACTTCGACGAAAACCTTGCCAACATGGAAGAGGGCGTTCGTACAGGATTTGTCCTGCCGAAAATAGTAATCGATAGCGTTCTTCCGGCCATCAAGGCTCAAGTGAAAGACGACGCAAAGGACAGCAGCTTCTTCGACCCCTTTCGGCAGATGAGCGACAAGATTTCTGCGACGGAGCAGCGACGCTTGCAAAACGAGGGCCGGCGGATTGTCGCCGATACCGTGATGCCGGCTTTCGCAGATCTGGCCGATTTTCTCGAGAACGACTACAAAGCGTCTGACAGTCTCGGCGCTGAGCAAATGAATGGCGGCAAGGAATACTACGCATTTCAGATAAAGCGTTATACGACGATTACCGGTACGACATCGAGCGAAATTCATGACATCGGACTGGCGGAAGTAAAGCGCATCAGGGCCGAGATGCTTCAGATCATTGGCGAACTCGAGTTTGACGGTGATTTCGACGACTTCGCCGAGTTTCTTCGCACCGATCCGCGGTTTTACGCGACGTCAGCCGAAGAACTGCTGAAAGAAGCGGCCTATACGGCCAAGCGTATTGACTATGTCATGCCCGGTTTTTTCGGTTTGTTGCCGAGACAAAGCTACGGCGTCATTCCGGTTCCCGACGAAATCGCCCCGAACTACACCACGGGCGCCTACTACGGCACACCACTCGGCGGTGATCATGGCGGCGCGTTCTGGATCAATACGTACGCTCTGGATCAGCGTCCGTTGTTTGAGATTCCGTCGCTGACCCTGCATGAGGCCGTGCCAGGACATCATCATCAGGGCGCTCTGTCGGCTGAAATGGAGGGTGTGCCGGATTTCAGAAAAAACCTGTATTTCAGCGCTTTCGGGGAAGGATGGGGGCTCTATTCGGAAAAGCTCGGTGTCGAGATGGGCATTTATCGGACGCCGTACGAGCACTTTGGGCGTTTGAGTTACGAAATGTGGCGCGCCTGTCGCCTGGTGATCGACACCGGAATTCACGCAAAAGGCTGGACGCGTCAGCAAGCGATCGACTATTTCTCGGAGAATACGGCCTTGTCCGAGCAAAACATTCGCTCCGAAGTTGATCGGTATATTTCCTGGCCCGGTCAGGCGCTGGCGTACAAACTGGGCGAGCTAAGAATCTGGGCCATGCGCAAGAACGCGGAGTCCGTGCTGGGTAATCGCTTCGATCTTCGTGACTTTCATGACGTGCTTTTGAAGAATGGCGCGCTGCCGATCGCGATGCTCGAAGCTGTCGTCGAGCGATGGATCGATACAACGCTCGAAGCCGGGGAATAACTACTCCGCGACGTTCTCGTTTGCGTCGAGAAGTGTCGCAGATAGGTTAGAGGAGTGAAAATTGTTGTACACTTGGGCGGCTTATAACAAGAATACGGGAAGAGCAAAAATGAAAAAGATCAGCATACTGGGAATGGCGACATTAAGTTTTCTTTGGACGGGGATGACTATCGCCCAGGAAGATGAAGAGTCAAGCATCTACACGTACGCGACATATCTGTACTGCAATACCGGTAAGGAAGATGCAGCGGACGCCGATGCTGCGAAAAACGCTGCTGTCATGGACAAGCTTGTCGAAGATGGTGCGATAGCAGGCTGGGGCTGGATGGCGCACCACACTGGCGGCCAATGGCGCCGAATTCGCTATCACAACGCTACGTCGCTTGAGGGCGCATTCGATGGCCTTGGCGCTATTAACGAGGCGCTCACGGCGGCCAACAGTGAGGATGACGCGGGCGACGGCGGTGCCTGCCCGCGACACGATGACTACATCTGGAAGAGCGAAAGCGGCGGTGGTAACGAGGACGGTCGCGGCGAGATCGGTTTCTCGGTCTACCTTGCATGCGACGTCACGCGTGAAACGCGTGCCGACGAAATCGTTGACGAGCATGTTGCGCCGATCATGAACAAGCTCGTCGAGGATGGTGCGTTGAGTTCCTGGGGTTGGTCGTCACACGTGATCGGCGGCAAATATCGTCGCTTGCAAACGACGACAGCACCGGACCTCAAAACCCTGCTCGCGGGACGCGCAGCTGCATTGTCGCAAATCTACGGGGACGACAACGAAATGGGGGCAGAACTCGCTGATATTTGTGGGCACCATGCCGATTACATCTGGAATGTCGTTCACGAAACACCCTAGACGGGAATACTTACCCTACAGGTACGAGCGGTGGGGTCCCCGAAGGGGGCTCTTTGGCCGCGAACGAAAAGCCGGGGTTCGCCCGGCTTTTTTTATCGCTTGAATCGGCTGAAGAACCCGCCTTTGGGGTCTTCGTCGTCGTCCTCGATCGAGGGTTTCGGGCGTGAACTGAGCGCCTCAAGAGTTTGCGTCATCGACGTCATGATCTGATCCTCGATTGGCGCAGGCCGTGCGGCCGGTGCTGGCTTTGCGGCCGCCCCGTTGGCAGACGGATTGATTGCCGGCGCAACTGGCGGAACACCTACTGCCGGCGTTTTATCGGCGTTCAATGCACGCACGGTTGCCAGGCGTCGCGAGGCCGAAAGATCCAACCCGCCGCCTGAGGCAGTCTCAATAGAGACTTCGAGAGCGTTATCGCCATGGACCTCCTTGAATTCACGCTCCATGGATGTCTGAGCGGGTTGTTCTTCAACTGCATTGGGCATCGGCCTGGCCGCAGCTTCCGGAGCCTGATTCGCTGAATCCGGCATCGGTGAATTGGCAACAACCTGGGCCGCGACCAAACTGAATTCTTCGCCAAAAAGCGTTTCCGCCATTTGATCATCGACATCTTCAATGGACTTGGCACGCGCTAACCCGGCTGCGATCTTTTCCAGTTCCGCATCCGCTTTTTGATCTTTGACTTCAGGCGGCGGCGAGACGAGGGGTGGAACACCCACTTTGGGTTCCGGGGCGCTGCTTGTGTCCGCCTTGTCCGGTGCCGCATTTGCGTCGATGGCCGCATCGGTTTTCGCGAGAGCTTCTTGCGCCTCGTGAATCTTGTTCTCGATGGCCATATCAAGCGTAAGCTCCGGTACACCCGGCAGCGTCGGGTCCTTGAGTTCCACCTCGGGCATCGGCTCAGATTCTTTTACGGGCTTGGGTTCATCGTCCTCTTGCTGGAAATCGGCCATGGCTTGTTCGAGCGCTTCAATGTCCGGCCGCAATTCCGCGAACGTCGGGTCGCGATCCCAGGCCGGCGGGTCATCTTCGTCGGAGTTCGCCGCTTGCGGCGCTGGCTCGGCTTTGGGAGCAGGTTTAGGCGCTTCCGCCACGGGCTCGGCTTTGGGCGCGGGCTTCGGTGTTGCCGCCACGGGCTTGGGTTTGGGCACGGGTTTCGGCGCTTGTGCCACAGGTTCCGGTATGGGAACGGGTTTCGGCGCTTTTGCAACAGGTTCGGGTTTGGGCGCAGGTTTAGGTGTTTTTGCCACAAGTTCGGGTACAGCCACCGGCCTGTCTTCGGCTGCGACAGGTTTCTCAAGCCGCATTGACGTGAACAGTGTCGGAATCTCTT
>CAYLTW010000161.1:0-1302 GCA_964386735.1 uncultured Woeseiaceae bacterium | reverse complement strand
TCGGCTGCGACAGGTTTCTCAAGCCGCATTGACGTGAACAGTGTCGGAATCTCTTCATTCTCTGACTGCGGTGGTTCGGACTCCTGCGAAATAACCAGGCCCTGTGCTGCCAGTCCCGGCGCAAGCACCTCGAGGTCCGGCAGCGTGTCGTGAATCAAATCGGGAGTTTCATCCTGTTCGGCTGGCTGCAGAGGTACTGGCCTTGCCTGCTCAGTTGCGGACTCCTGCACAACGGAAGGGGTACTGACTGACAGTCCGTACTGTTCGTCCGCCACTTTTTTGATTAACGTGGCATCGACTTTCGAGGTTTTCTGCTCGGCTGCGGCAGTCAGTATCGATTCGACAAGGTTGTTGGCGACCCGCGGATTGCCCTGGCTCAGTTCAAACAGCAGTTGACCAGAGCCGTCCTCGAATGAGAGGTCGAATTCGCCTCCCGCAAGTCGAAAACAATGTTTCAGGTACGCGAGCAATTCACTGGTGGTTAGTGGCAAAATCTGGTGTCGCAATCGAGTTCGCTGCTTCAGCCGAACCAGCGCCGGTACTTCCAGATGCTCCAGAAGAACGTTGTCTCCCATGAGGATGATATTCGCACCTTCCGGGTGATTCGTATCTGGCGCCGTGAGTGCTTCGAACTCGGCCAACGCGTCTTCACCGATGCGTACTGCGTCTTCGATAACGATAAATACGCGCGTGCCGGCGCCTGTACGTACGCCGAGCAAGTCGCGAAACAAGTTGATTTTCTTGATTGTGCTGGCCGGAATATTGCTTGCGTCGAATTTTTCGAGGAGGAAGTCGAGAACCTCATCGTGTCCCAATTGCATGCGGGAAATAAGCACTACCAGGCGGTCGCCGCCGACGGCGTCGATGGCGCGATTGACCAGCGTTGATTTGCCTACGCCTGGTTCGCCGGTAATCGCGACGACAGCCTCGGTCGCAGCGAGCGCCTTTTTCATTCCGGCCATGGTTCTGGCGGTCTGCGGACCCACAAACACGTCGGCCCCGGTCGCATTCGCCCGGAAAGGTCGTCGGCTGAGCCCAAACTGTTTCTCGTACATACCGGCCCGATCTGCAGATGTGGTACCGCAAGCTCATTACGGCAATTACAACGGGCAGTTTGGAGTACAGATGCTCAAATTTCGTGGGTTTATGTCACAAAAATGGACCGTCGAATAGGGCTGAAAGCCGCAGAAATACTGAACAAAAGGCTTTTTTCCTTCTCAAAAAGAGTCAAAATACGGACGACCAGAATATTCGGGGATTTATACGCATGCAGCGCAACACTCAGCGCAAATTTCTGATTGC
>CAYLTW010000160.1:0-5378 GCA_964386735.1 uncultured Woeseiaceae bacterium | reverse complement strand
CAGTACGCAAGATGACTTCCTTCGCCGCCGGCGTACTGGGTATCACGGACCGGGGTATCGTGCGAGCAGGCATGGTCGCCGACCTGCTTGTTTTCGATCCTGCCCATGTTCACGCGACCGCGACCTACCCGAATCCGTTGCAGCTCGCAATTGGCTTCGACGTAGTTATTGTGAACGGTAATGTGGCACGCGAGGATGGCCAGCTCGGCGACGGTTTGTTCGGCGAAGTTCTGTGGCCAGGAACCTGAGCTGCCAACTGACTTGAAATGAAGAAAGAGCCTTACTGGTGGGACGCGGCGCCGCGCCGTGAAGAAAATATCCCGGAGTTGCCGCGGCAGGTAGATGTGCTGATCGTCGGCGCAGGCTTTAGCGGACTGTGCACAGCACGAGTTCTCGCAAAGGCCGGAAAATCAGTTCTTGTCTGTGAGGCGGAATACATTGGCTATGGGGCCAGTACCCGCAACGGTGGCATGCTCGGGCCGAGCTTTCACAAGCTCGGTGTGGCCGGGCTCAAGGCCTGTTACGGGGCCGAACGCACACACGCCATCCTGCGCGAAAGCATTGGTTTCATAGACAGTGTTGCTGCGCTCATTGAAGAAGAAAACATCGATTGCGATTTTCACCGTAGCGGTCGTTTCGTCTGCGCTTCACGCCCCGGGCACTACGAAATTATGGCGCGCGACCTGCAAGAACTTCAGGAAGAAGCCGGACTCGAGGCAGAAATGATCCCCGCAGCCCGGGTGCGTGAGGAAATCGGCTCGGATCATTTTTACGGCGGAGCGCATTACCAAAATGATGGCGGGCTGGACCCGGCAAAGTACCACGACGGCCTGCTCAGGGCAGTTCGTGCAGCCGGCGCGCAGGTAGCGCCGGCGACCCGGGTCACGAACCTGCAACGCAGTCCTAATGGTTTTCTCGTGTCGACCTCGTTCGGAACAGTTGCGGCGGCACAGGTTGCGATTTGCAGCAACGGCTACACCGGTACCGTCACACCCTGGTTCAGACGCCGACTACTGCCTATTCGCAGCGCGATGATTGCGACAGAGCCGCTGGCCCCGGAACTCATGCGGCAGTTGATGCCCACGCGGCGCATGTATGGCGACAGTCGCCGTGTCATGGCTTATTACCGACCTTCGCCCGATGGCAGTCGTATTCTCTTTGGTGGTCGTGCCGCCGGCCCGGGAGACAGGCCGGATGCGAACGCTCGCGATCTGCACCGATTCATGGTGGATATATTTCCGGAACTTGCGGCAACCTGTATCAGCCATGTCTGGTCCGGGCTGGTCGCGTACACCTTCGACCATGCACCACACCTGGGCGAGCAGGACGGCCTGTTTTACGCCATGGGTTATTGCGGTTCCGGCGTCGCTCGTTCAACGTTCTTCGGCGACAAGCTGGGCCACAAGATACTCGATGATGGCCACGGCGCCACGACCTTCGACGACCTGCCGTTTGCAAGCCGGCCGCTGTACACCGGAACGCCATGGTTCATGCCCGCCATCATTCGCTGGCACCGGTTGATCGATCAGCTGGGTTTGTAAACCGCTAATCGCGGCTCGCCGGTGGAATGACTTCTGAGCCGAAATATTTCATCGCCAGTGTCATGCTGAGAAACAAGACAAGCACGGCAATGATCAACACCAACGGCGATTGATAAATGCCAGCCATCCAGTAGGCGAGTATCGTAACGAGGCCGGTTATCCCCGCGTACGCAGCTTGCGACGTCACGTGATCGAGATGGTTGCAATCGGCACCGATGGAGGCGAGTACGGTTGTGTCGGATATCGGCGATACATGATCACCCATCAAACCACCGCTCAGCACGGCGGCAATCGTCAGGTACATAGATGCGCCCAGCTCGAATCCAACGGGTACGGCAATCGCCATTAGAATGGCGAAGGTACCGTAGGACGATCCGGTCGACAGCGAAATTATCGCGCCAAGGATAAAAACAATCATCGGAAAGTACATAGGTGTTATCGCACCGCTGATGATAGAGGCGAGATAATTCGCGGTATGAAGATCGGTTGTGACCGAGCTCAGCGACCAGGCTAAAAGTAATACGATCGAGATATAGACGAGCTTCTCGGCACCCTCGATGAATATGCCAAGTGATTCGGTATATGAAATCGACTTGTGCCGGCGCATCATCTCCATGCAAGTCAAAGAAGCACACAGATAGGCTATGGAAAGTGATGACCGAATATGCGTACCCGTTATGCCGTCGTGAGTCGCATGCCAGCTGATGAGTCCTGCGACCAGCAACAGCATGACACCCAACGGATAGAGAAAAATGCCCAGGCGGTCTTCTGCAGCCGGGTTTTCACCCGCGGAGACCGTCGGTTCAATATCAGCGTCCATCGTCTCGCGCTCGACAAGGAACCGTTGCTGCATTCGTTTCATCGGGCCATAGTCTTTCCCTGTAAAAATAATTATCGGTACCGTGCTTAGCGCGAGGAACGCGTAAAACTGGTACGGGATGACTTTCAGCAATACCGTGAACTCGTTTTCCGTCAGGCCGACCTCAGCATAGGATTTCTCGATGAGTGACATGATGTAGGCACCCCAGCCAATGAATGGAATGAGGATGCTGATAGGTGCTGATGTCGTATCGAGGATATACGCAAGTTTTTCCCGACAAAGTTTGAATTTGTCGAATACGGAGCGATACAAGGGCCCAATGATCAGGCTGTTTCCGGAGTCCGTAAAGAATATGGCAAGCCCGGAAAGCCAGGCCAGAACCTGCCCTTTGGCCGGCGTCGAAACGATGGCCGTCATCCTGGATGCGAACGCTCTCGCACCACCGGATACTTCGAGCAGTTTGACAAATCCGCCGATGATCATCGTCGTAACAATCACCTGCGCCTGGGTACCGTTGCTTATTTCCGCCATGAGCTGATCCTCAACGGAATTCAACAAGGCATTGAAAGGGTGAAAGTCGGTAATTATTAACGAGCCGCTCAAAACACCGATGGTTAGCGCAAGAATGACGTTTTTGCTGTAAATCGCGAGCGCGATTGTTAGCAGCGGTGGAACGATTGATAGAAAGCCGTAATCGTGCACTCTTGTTCTTATTGTTGAAGCGACCGAAAAGAGCATAACACGCAGCTCGGGAGCCGGTCATTACAGAGCATGTATCGGAGCGCCAAACCGGAGCATCAAAATCGATCGGGCCGATACGGAACCAGGTCGATTCCCGGATCTCTTCCAGCCACCAGGTCCGCGATGATCAAACCGGACATTGGGCCCAGCGTGATGCCGAGATGCTGGTGGCCGAATGCGTACAATACATTGTTCGTGTTCGAGGCGAATCCGAGTACTGGCAGTGAATCTGGTAGCGTTGGCCGACAACCCATCCATACCGACATTTCCGCCTTGTCGATGCCCGGCAGCATGCGCCCGACTGCCGGTAGCAGGCTACGCACGCGGCGGAAATCCGGACCGCCATCGAGACCGGCGAATTCGATCTGCGCAGTCAGTCGCAGGCCGAAATCCATCGGTGAAAGTACGAAGGAAAAATCACCGTTCATCACCGGGCGGTTAAGCAGGGTTCTGCTATCGCTGGATAGCATGAGATGATATCCACGCTCCGTGTCCAACGCGATGTTGTCGCCAAGCTGTTCGGAAAGTGGCCGTGACCATGCGCCGGCGGCAATCACGACCTTGTGGGTGGACATCGTGTTTCCCGAACCCTGCAATTCGATCGTATCGCCGTCGAGACGGATGGAACGCACGTCGAATTGCTGGTAAGAACCGCCGCGGCTACACAGAAGATCGACCATGCCGCGAACCATTCGGCCTGGATTGGCGACCTTCATGCTGTCGCTGTGGTAGATACCCCGCGAAAAAATCGGCGCGAGCTGCGGCTCGAGATCCCGGATGTCCGCCGCGGCCAGAATATCGTAGGGCATCCCGTTTTCGTCCATCAACGACCGTGCGTTTTTTGTTGCCGCGAACGACCGCTCGGATTCGTAGACTTTTATCCAGCCTCCGCCGTCAATGAGGTGGCTGAGTTCCGTGTTGTCGGTCAGCCGCCTCCAGCCATTCAGCGCCCGGTTTGTCAGCGCAAACAGATGGCGTGCATTTTGCTCCACCCTGGCACGACGACTCTCGGCAACAAAGCGGATCAGCCAGGGCAGAACCCTGAGGAGATAAGCGGGCCTGACTGACAGCGGTGCCAGTGGCTGACCGAGCATTCGCAACGCTTCGAATGCGATTCCAGGCATCGCTGTCGGCACACACGAGCCATTGACGATCAGGCCCGCATTGCCGAAGGACGCGCCAGCGCCGGGCTCTTCCCGATCGAGGAGCGTAACGCGGTGGCCATCTTGTTGCAGCGCGAGTGCTGCAGAGGCACCGACGATTCCGGCTCCGACAATGGCTATTGATGTATCGGACAAATTGGCAGCATCCCCAGGAAAAGCGCGCATCGCCGGACAGGGTATGCTGATGACCTGGCGATCTCCACTACAGCGGATCCATCGAGAGGCAGGGTACATGAGCGATAAGAACGAAATTTCGAGAGCCGACGAAAAGCGTCGGCGATTTCTGGCGTACATGCTTGCAGGCGGCGCTGCAGTACCGCTCGCCGCTTGTACACAGGGAGCAGAAAATGGGGACGAAGCGCATGACGAGGACCTGCACAATTCGCTGCTTTGGGCCGTTGCCTGGACGCAAACAGCCGCGGAGTTTGCGGCGATTTGTCACCAGGCATATAACATCGCAAAACTGCGCGTTGACATGGCACTAAGTATTCACAGTAACGGCGACAAGCCGTTGGCAGTCATCACTGACATGGATAATACGATTATCCAGACGAACGATTACTGGGGCCATCTGATCAACGCAGGCCATGATTTTTTCGATGATGCGATCTGGGACGAATGGCTGTCGAAAAATCTTGTCAAAGCTGTGCCCGGCTCGCAAGCGTTCTTTGACCACTGCCTGGTGAATAACGTTGAGGTTTTTTATGTAAGCAATCGCGACCAGGGCGATCGCACCGACGAATACGCGCTCGCTCAGCTCAAGTACCTGAACTTTCCGAACGCGGACGCAAAGCACCTGACGGTCAATCGTGCAACATCCAATAAGATGGCGATAAAAGAAAAGGTCTCGTTGTCACACGAGCTGGTGCTCATGCTCGGCGACAATTTGAACGACTACAAACGTGATTATTACGTGACCGACATTGACGAACGCTATGCACTGATGGAACGCGACCGAGATGACTACGGTGATCAGTTCATCCTGTTGCCGAACCCCACCGACGGTCATTGGTTGCGGGCTATCTTTGGCGATTCCGAGCCCAGCCCGACCAATGCCAATAGACGATTGCTTAAAGACGCCGCGACGCGATCATCCTGGGACGGGCAGTAAGC
>CAYLTW010000159.1:0-5393 GCA_964386735.1 uncultured Woeseiaceae bacterium | reverse complement strand
ACTGGTCAGGACCACGTGAACGCCGACATCCAGCCCCGGATTTTCGTTGAGCATCCTGACCGCTTCGGGAAACCATCCGCAGGGCGCCATGATTTCCACGCTGGTCATGATACCTTCGGTGTAGGATCGGATGCACGCCACGTTGGCGGCATGGCTCGATCCGATATCATCTCCACGGACTATCAACCTGATGCTTCCGTCCCGCGCCGCAGTTTGGGCGTGCAGACCATCCAAATCCCCGGCATGAAAAACCAATAGTGACAGGCCAAGCAAAACAAAACGTCGAAACGTCATTTTGAACTCCTCTGAAAAACAGCGTTAAAAGATCGAAAGAGCACGTCACATATTACCTCGGCATCGATCCGGATTCAAGCCTGTACCCGCCGATTGATTCATTTTCTTCATTGCGCGCAGCAGATGGGCAAGACCGGTGGTCTCGACTCGGTGTTTGTGGTATACTAAGCGCCAAGATTGTTCGAAGAATAGTTGTTTGGAAAGAGAGGTCGCAGTAATGAAAAGCATCTTCAACCGTCGTGATTTGTTGAAAACCGCCGGCCTTGCCGCTACGTCACAGATGATGCCGGCGATGGCGTTCGCAGGTGGAACAGGAACAAAGCAACCGAACATTCTGATTATTCACGTTGACGAGCATCGAATAGACTGTCTCGGCGCTTACGGCAATGCGGACATCAAGACTCCTCACATCGACCGACTCGCCGCCGACGGGGTCCGCTACGACAACAGCTTCTGTCCATTCCCGGTGTGCACGCCCTCACGTTACTCGCTTCTTTGCGGCCAATACGTCCACGAGCATCGCGGATGGACAAATCGCGACACGCTGGCGCCCGGCATCGCGACTTTTCCAAGAATCTTGAGAGCGGCCGGCTACCGCACAAAGGCGGTTGGCAAGATGCATTTTACGCCCACGTACCTCGACGTTGGTTTCGACGAGCTGATGCTGGCCGAGCAGGACGGGCCGGGCCGTTGGGACGACGACTATCACCGCTATCTCATGCGTCGCGGACTCGTGGA
Source organism: uncultured Woeseiaceae bacterium (assembly GCA_964386735.1). Lineage (GTDB taxonomy): Bacteria > Pseudomonadota > Gammaproteobacteria > Steroidobacterales > Woeseiaceae > UBA1847. The sequence goes on along the minus strand of CAYLTW010000159.1, from coordinate 4,361 downwards.
TCGCAACGATATCGAAGACCAGTTGACGCGCGAGTACCGAAAGTACGCACCGAAGGAATACTGGGACACATGCGGCGCTCTTGTTTCCAATCTGTCCGAAGAGCACCATTCCACGACCTGGATTGCAGAGGAGGCCATGGAGACGCTTCGGACGTGGGGCGATGAAGGCGGACAACTCTTGATGGCAGGTTTCGTTAAACCGCATCACCCCTTCGATCCGCCCGCGCCGTGGGATAAGATGTACGACCCGGAGAAACTCTCGATCCTGCCCGGCTGGACCGAGAAATGCCTGGATCATGACTTCAAATACAATCGCGGCTATTTCCCCAACGACAAGCTGACCGAACCGGTGTTGCGCCAAGTGATGGCGTATTATTACGCGACCATATCGCAAATCGACCACCATGTGGGGCGAATGATCCGACTGCTGAAGCGAAAACGAATTTACGACGACACGTTGATTGTGTTCACCGCCGACCACGGCGATTTCATGGGCTTCCATCACATGCTGCTCAAAGCCAACTACATGTACGATCCGGTGGTCAAGGTGCCGCTGATTATCAAATGGCCCCGGAGCAAACGTGCAGGCACCGTTTCACGACAGATGGTCAACAACATCGACCTTGTGCCAACCTTGTGCAGAGCGGCAGGTTGTGTGGCGGGCCCCGACATGCACGGTCGCGTTCTGCAAAACGAAGGTGACGGTCACGATCTCATATTCGCCGAGTCAAGCGGAGGACGACAGGTAATGGCTCGTTCACGCGATTACAAACTTATCCTCGCCGCTCCGCGCAATGAGAATCTCTTTTTCGACCTGCGTGAGGATACGTCAGAGTTGAACAATCTCTACAAATCCCTCAAGTACCGTGACCGGGTGAAGACAATGGAAGCGGCTCTGTCTGCATGTCGCTGCAAAGACCCGAAACCGCGCGGATATCAGGATCGCAACGCCCCGCAGATAGATCAGCCGAATGTCCCATCCCGCGATCTCAGTCATCGCGAAGCGATCATCGAGTACTACCGCAAGAAGATGTTTGCTCTGCAAGGGCGCACGTGATCTTCTTTGGGGAATCTAAAGTGAAGGAGCGCTTGTCGTGAACAGTCTCAGCGTTGAGAGTCGTCCTGATGCAACCGGGGCCTATACCGAATAGATCAGTATAGGCTCCGAACTCGTACAAATTCTCATGCCGTTAGGGCACAAGCTGCATCGGCGTCACCAATTCACGGATACAGCCTGATATCGTCAAGCAACAGGGTGCCCGTGGCGCCGAAACCTTCAACGCCGATGGCCAGGCTGGTGACACTTTGGAGATTCGTGCCGACCGATGCCAGGTCAATAGGCCACGGTTGCCATAGCGGCCGGGCCAGGTTGGCGGAAGCGCCGGTGTAGTTAACCTGGACGCCGTTGATCTTGACATACAGTTGTCCGGGCGTATTGGTCGGATCGCCATGGAACCACAGAAGCAGCGTTTGAATACCGTTGTCGGTCCAGTTCTGCGAAGCCAACGTTCGTGCGGCTTCCGAGAAAGCTGCCGTGGTGTTGTTGTACTCCAGCGGCGCCGACTGCTGCCCACCGTGCACGGTGCCGGTCTCCATCGTGGGCTGGAACGCTACGGTATAGCCCATGGCCGAGCCGTTTGTCGTGGTCCCATATCCATCCAACCACGTCTCATAGACCAGGTTGCTGCCCGGCTGGCCGCTTTCGATGTCGTTGTAGGATTCGAAATCCTCAACGAGAATGTAATCGGCCACCGAGAAGCTCCAGACGCTGCCTTCGACAATCGTGCCGTCATTGGCAATCTCGTCGATGCGCCAATAGTGAGGCCCGCTATTCATCTCGACGCCTTCGGGGGGCGTATAAGAGGTCGCGTTCTGACGGCCTCGATAGACACCCGTAGTGTCGGAAACATCGGCACCCGCCACGGCGTCCCTGTCGGCGCCATAGTAAACATCGTGCTGGGAAGCACCTTCTCCAGCGGACCATTTCAGCGTCGCCGCCACATTGATGGCCGCCAGTGAGCCGTTCGCAGGGCTCGCGTCCCAGGCAAGTAATAGGTTGCCTCTCATCACCAGCATGATCTCTGCCTGTGTTAGTGTCCTGTTGTAGATGCGAACGTCATCGATCAGGCCGTTGAAGTATCTGTCATCCAAGTGGCTGTACTGCCTGCCGATATGGGCGAACTGTTTGCTGGGAACGAAATCCGTCGTTGTCGTTTCGCGTTGCCTGACCCCATCCACGTAGAGGGCGTTGGTCCGGCCCTCTCGAACACCCGTTACATGATGCCAGCTCGTGTCCGTATAGATCACATCGCTGCTGGCCCGTCCATTGATCTGTGCCGAGTCGCCGTCGGCGACCCACAGGCGAAAGACATTCGAGTCATGTCTGACGATCGAAAAACCCATATAGTCGGCTCCGCCTACTCGCACCAGTTTCCCGGCGATACCCGCATAGCGGCCGGCATTGTTCGGCGCCAACTTGACCCACGCGGCGATGGTGAAGTCGCCTGTGACCTCCTGGGCCGCGGCTGGGCCACAATTGATATATTGGCCCGTCCTGCTGAACTCCAGCGCCCCGCCGTCATATCCGTCCACCCACTGCGGGCTTCCGACGAAAGTACCGTGACCGCCATAGCCGGACCAATCGACCGCTGTCATCCCCATCCCCTCGTCAAGCGTCCACCAGCCCACCAGGCTCTCGTCGGCGATCGCAATTACAGGCAACGTAATAAAGCTCCAAACATCGCCTTTGACCGCTGGTGCAGGTGGATTAGACTCATCGACCCGCCAGTAGTAGGTCTTGCCCAATTCGAGTGTGCCGGGTGTAAAGGTCGTAGTTGGTGAGGGCGCGCCAACGGCAGCATTGTTCACATCGTCAAAGTTGTCGCCGAACTGGATGTAGTGCAGCTTCGCACCAAAACCCGGCGACCAGTTGAGGGTCACATCGGGATCTATAAACTTGGCGCCCTCAGGCGGGTCAGGGTTGTAGGCAATATAAGGGGGAACTGTGAAGCTCCAGACGGAGCCTCTGTATTTGGTGGTGCCGTCGGCCTCCACCTCATCGATCCGCCAGTAGTAACTCGTGCCCGGAACAAGGCCGTCCGGATAAGGATACCCTTCGAAACCGGCAAAAAGGAACGTGTCGGCCGTGTTGCCTCGGAACGCATCGCCCGTACCGTCGTTCACATCGGCAAAATTGTCGCTGAAATACACATCATGTGAGACCGCAGTATCTCCCGATCCCCAGCCAAGGCCCGTCCATGTAGCCTCAAGCGTAGCGCCATCAGCCGGATCCGGATCCATAGCTTTCAGGAATGTCGGCTCGATACCGTTGAACAGGTCCAATATATGCTCTGCCGACAAAGGGCCGTCGTAGAAGCGGACTTCATCCACCGTGCCATCGAATTCGTCGCTTGGGTCGCTCGAATCGCTGCTATCCCACTCCTGTCCTATTGACCACCGTGTCTGCGTGGACGGATTGGCCGTGGGTGTCTCCGTGCCTACCAGTACTCCATCGGTGTATGCGTATGCGGTGGTCCCGTCCCTGACGTACGCTATGAAATGCCACTGGTTGTCGTTGATTGCGGGGGGGTACGTATTAAGGTTGTCAGCTTCCACCAGCAAATTGCCACCATCAACGCCAAAGACGAAATCGTGACCTCCACCACTGTTAGATCCAATCACGTTGCCGTCACCGGTCTGCGTGGTTTTGATCCACGCACAGACAGTAAAATCGTTGTCTGTGAGGTCGTCGGCTATGGAGTCAATTGCGACGTAATCATCGTCTCCATCCAACTCCAGCGCGCCGCCAAATATCCCGGTGACCCACTGGGGATTACCCCCAAGTGTACCATCATTTCCTCGGCCGGATGAATCAGAGGCGATGGTGCCCGTGCCTTCGTCAAGCGTCCACCAGCCAATAAGATTGACTTTGGCTGCAACGGCAACGTTCGCCGAAACCAAGCCCAACATCAAAACCAAACTAATTCAGTAAGAATAATTTCCTGGACATCGTCGATAGTCCTCCTTTTCAAAGGGAGTAAAATGGAACAAACCTACAACAATTCGTACATTCTGCTAGATTGCTATATCTGCTTGGGGAAATTCTCTACGACTTGCTTCTGCCTCCTTCCCTTCGAATGCCCGATACAGGCGGTTCGCCAAACAATGATTACGCAGACTACATTACAGGAGCTTTCGCCCACAGAAAGACCCATAATCTATGTGTCCACCATCTCACTTATACCAGATCAACCACCTTATCGTCAAGAAAAATCTCTGAAATGAGAAAAATGTGTCGTCTGCGCAAAAACTGATCGGGTAGGAGGCGGGATTGCTCCCGCCGTCCTCCCACACCACCGGGC
>CAYLTW010000158.1:3144-5450 GCA_964386735.1 uncultured Woeseiaceae bacterium | reverse complement strand
GCGGTGGCGACGAACTACGACTTGCAGGCGGCCGCGGCGCGGGTCGAGCAATCTCGCGCCCGCGCCCGTATCGTTGGCGCGGCACTGAGGCCCCAGGTGGATGTGGGCGCGGGTGCTTCGCGCGCCGATCTATCCGGCAGCGGTGGCGCCAACGTGATTGCTGATCGCTTCGAGGTACGCGCCAACGCCGCCTGGGAAATCGATCTGTGGGGACGGCTGGCAAACGCCAAGCGCGCCGCGGCGCGTGACGCCGATTCGGTCTCGGCGGACTACGCCGCGGCACGTCTGTCGCTGGCGGCCGGAGTGGCGCAGGCGTGGTTTGATGCGGTCGAGACCGGGCTGCAGGTCGACCTGGCGATGAATACAGTGAGCAATTTTCGGGATAATCTGGGGATCGTTCAAGATGGATTCCGGGCCGGGCTTAACAGTGCCCTCGATGTGCGTCTCGAACGTGCAAATCTGGCGGCAGCCGAGGCGGCGCTCGAGGCGAGCCTGATTGTTCGCGACGATGCGGTGCGTAAGTTGGAGGTGTTGCTGGGCCGCTATCCAAGCGGTGAGCTGGCGCTGGCGAAGACGCTACCCGCTATCGAGACCCCGGTGCCGGCGGGCCTGCCCGCCGAGATTCTTTTGCGCCGGCCCGATGTACGAGCCGCTGCGCTGCGACTCGAGGCGAGCGACGAACGGTATAACGAGGCCCGCAAAAATCGCCTGCCGAACATCATCCTGACCGCGAGTGGCGGCGTGACGAGCGGTGAGCTACGCGACCTGCTCGGCTTCGATGCCCTGGTGTGGAGCCTCGCCGGCAATCTGGCGGCGCCCCTGCTGCAGGGCGGTCGACTCCAGGCAGAGCGGGATCTTGCCCGCACCGTGACCGACGAGGCGCTGGCGGAGTACGCGCAAGTCGTACTCGGCGCATTTCGTGAAGTCGAAACCGCGCTGACCGCCGAACGTCTCCTGGCCAGCCAGGAGGCAGCGCTTATCATTGCGGCACGGGAAAGTGTTGCCGCGGAGGTGCTGGCACTGGAGCGCTACCGAGCCGGCCTGGTCGGCATCATCACCTGGCTTGAGGCCCGGCGCCGGGCCTTCAATACCCAGAGTTCCCTGCTCATCATCAGTAACTCGCGGCTGCAGAATCGGATTGCGCTGTACCTCGCGCTCGGCGGCGGTTTCGAATCCGCACCGGCGCCAACGGCCGGTCGAGGCGTATTACCCGGCGCAGGAGTTGTGAGCCTGGTAGCCACCAGCGGTCAGGACGTCGAGGAGCGGGCGTGAGAATGTTCCTGAAAATATTACTGCCGCTGCTGGTGATCGCCGGCGCCGGCGCCGTGGCAGTCGTCACGGTGTCCAATCGTGAGCCGCCGCAACGGCGCCCGCCCCGGGTGGCTGTGACCGAGGTCGAGGTCATGACCGTTGCGCGCACGGATTACCTCATCAAGGTGAAAACCCGTGGCACGGTGCGCCCCAGAACCGAGAGCACCCTGATCCCGGAAGTCTCCGGACGCATTGTGCAACTGTCGCCAAACATTCGAGTGGGCGGGTTTTTCGAGAAGGGTGATGTGCTGCTGCGAATCGATCCCCGGGACAGCCAGGCGGACGTTACGATTGCGGCTTCCAACCTGGCGCAGGCCGGCACCACCTTGACCGAGGAACAGGCCCGCGCGGATCAGGCCAGGCGCAATTGGTCGCGGCTGGGCGAGCAGGGTGAGCCGGACGATCTGGTGTTGAGAAAGCCACAACTCGCCGGTGCGCGCGCCGCCGTCAACTCGGCGCGGGCCCGGCTGGTCAAGGCCAGGCTGAATCTCGAACGGACCACAATCGTGGCGCCCTATGCGGGCCGAGTGCTTGAACGCAACGTGGATATCGGCCAATTCGTCTCCCCCGGCAGCATTATGGCCCGCGTCTACGCGGTGGACTACGTCGAAATCCGGCTCCCGCTGAGCAACCGCCAACTGGAGTTCGTGTCCGTACCCGAAGTCTATCGTGATGACGCGAGTGCCGCCCGGGCGCCGGGCCCACGGGTTCGGATCACGGCACGAATCGGCACAAAGACCCATGCCTGGGAAGGTCGCGTAGTCCGTGCCGAGGGCTCGATCGACACCCAGAGCCGCCAGGTTTTTGTCATTGCCCAGGTAGACGATCCCTATGGCAAGGGTCTGCCCGGACGCCCGCCACTCAAAGTCGGACAGTTTGTTGAGGCACAAATTGAAGGCCGGCAGCTTGTGGATGTCGTAGTCATACCACGCTCCGCCCTGCGGGCCGGGAGTGAGGTGCTGGTCGTCGATGACCGCAACACACTGCAGGGGCGC
>CAYLTW010000158.1:0-3044 GCA_964386735.1 uncultured Woeseiaceae bacterium | reverse complement strand
CTCATGGTGGTTATCCTGTTTCTCGGTTTCAACGCGGTATTGACCCGGATCCCACTCGAAGTTTTTCCTGATTTCGAACTCGACATCATCAATATCAACATTCCCTTTCGCGGTGCGACACCGGCCGACGTGGAAGAAGGGGTGGTCATTCGAGCCGAGGAAGCCATCTTCGATATCGAAGGCATCAAGGCGATCCGCAGTAACGCCAGGGAAGGATCGGCGCGCATCTCGGTGGAACTGCAGAAAGGTTTCGCACCCCGCGATCTCCTCGACGACATCAAGAACCGCATCGATACGATCAGCACCTTTCCGGCCGATGTCGAACGGCCGATCTACAGTCTCGCCAGGCACCGGCGCGAGGTGATCAGCGTCGTCGTATCAGGAAACCTCAGTGAGCGCGATCTGCGGCGATTTGGCGAGCGTGTACGCGACGACATCGCCGCCCTGCCCGGCATCACTCAGGTTGAACTGCATGGCGTACGGCCCTACGAGATTGCAATTGAGATAGCCGAAAATACCCTCCAGCAGTACGGGCTCAGCTTTGATGAAGTCGCGGAATCGATTCGCCGTGCGTCCCTGGACTTGTCGGCGGGCAGCATCAAGACCGGCGGCGGAGAGATTTTGCTGCGAACCAAGCAGCAGGCCTATGTAGAGGCCGATTTCTCCTCAATCGTGGTACTCAGCCGCCCCGACGGCACCCGCCTGACCCTGGGTGACATCGCCGATATACGGGACGGCTTCCAGGAGAATCCCGTGGATTCGCGCTTCAACGGCAAACCCGCGGTGTTCATAGAGGTGTACCGTATCGGCAACCAGAACGCCATTGATGTCGCCAACGCCGTCAAGGCCTATGTGGATGGGACGGCGGTGCGGTTTCCGGCCAGCCTGAGTTTGAGTTATTGGCGCGACCGATCCCGGATCGTCAAATCGCGCCTCAGTACACTGATCCGGAGCGCGACTCAGGGTGGCATCCTGATCTTCATACTATTGGCGCTGTTTTTACGATTCTCCGTTGCATTCTGGGTTTGCGCTGGAATTCCGGTGGCGTTTATGGGCGCCCTCGCGGTGCTTCCCTGGCTTGGGGGCACCATCAACATTATCAGCCTGTTTGCATTCATTCTGGTGCTCGGTGTGGTCGTCGATGATGCGATTGTGACGGGCGAGAACATCTACACCCATTTGAAGCGTAACGAGAATCCGGGCGAAGCCGTGATCATCGGCACCCGGGAAGTGGCCGTGCCGGTCACCTTTGGTATTCTCACGACCATTGCGGCCTTCGTACCCTTGTTTCTCATCGAGGGCGCGCGGGGTCAGCTGTTTGCCCAGATCCCGTTGATTGTCATTCCGGTGCTGCTGTTTTCCCTCGTCGAGTCCAAGTTGATCCTGCCCGCTCATTTGCGTCACATCGATGTCAACCGGCCTGAATCGCTACCTGTTCGGCTCCAGCAGAAAGTGGCAAACGGGCTCGAGCGGGCGGTCATCAAGCTTTATCAGCCGCTACTGGCGGCGGCCCTGCGTCAACGCTACTTCACATTGTCGCTGTTTATCGGCATCGCGATCATCGTCGGCGGGCTCATTGCGAGTGGCGCCGTCAACTTCGTGTTCTTCCCCAGAGTGCCAAGTGAAACCGCCCGCGCGACCCTGATCATGCCCGCCGGCACGCCCTTCGAGGTGACGCAACGCCACATCAATCGTATTGCCAGGGCCGCCGGGCAAATCCGCGACACCTATGTCGATACAGAGACCGGCAAGAGTGTCATCAAGGACATCCTGTCGTTTGCCGGGACCACCGGCGGCACCGGCAGCGGGGTCTCAAATGTCGGGCGCGTCATCTATGAGATGGTCTCCCCGGAGGAACGAACCCTGGCGGTGACCAGCGCTCAGCTGGTGGGCGAATGGCGGCGCGCCATCGGCATCATCCCCGGCGCCGAGTCGCTGACCTTTCGCGCTGAGATCGGCCGTGGCGGCTCACCCCTGGAGGTGCAGTTGTCCGGTAATAATATTGAGCAACTCGCCGCCATGTCCGAAGAAATCAAGTCCCGGCTGCGGGAGTATCCCGGGGTATTCGACATCGGTGGCAGCATAGAGGCCGGCAAACAGGAGATTCAGCTTGCCATCAAGCCCGATGCTGAACTGCTGGGATTGAGTGCCATGGATCTCGCCCGGCAGGTCCGGCAGGCGTTTTTTGGTGAGCAGGCACAGCGCATTCAACGCGGGCGCAATGATGTACGAGTGATGGTGCGCTACCCCGCGAACGAACGGCGATCGATCGAAAATCTGGAGTCCATGCGAATCCGTACCGGGTCCGGAATCGAGGTTCCCTTCGAGGAAGTTGCGGACGCGGTCATGGGCAGGAGTTACTCGGTGATCAAGCGCGTGGATCGCCGGCGCGTGGTCAGCGTCAGCGCTGATGTAAACAAAAAAACCGCCAACATCGAATCCATCAAGTCTGATCTCTTAGCTTTTCTAGGCAGCCTGCAGCAACGCTATCCGGATGTGAATTTCTCTCTGGAAGGAGAAGCCCGCGAGCAGCGCGAGTCGTTCTCGAGCCTTGGCCTGGGCCTGGCGTTCGTGTTTTTCATCATCTACGCGCTGCTCGCCATTCCCTTCAAATCCTACACTCAACCATTCATCGTCATGTCCGTGATCCCGTTCGGAGTGATTGGCGCCATCCTCGGTCACATGCTGCTGGGCATAAATTTGAGCATCTTGAGTCTCATGGGCATGCTGGCGCTGATCGGGGTGGTGGTCAACGATAGCCTGGTGCTGGTGGATTATGTCAACCGCAGACGCAACGAGGGCCGAGCGACGATGGATGCCGTTCGCATTGCCGGAGTGGCGCGCTTCCGGGCGGTCATGCTGACCTCGTTGACCACCTTCGCCGGGCTGACACCCATTATCTTCGAGAAATCCACCCAGGCTCAGTTTTTGATCCCGATGGCGGTATCGCTCGGATTCGGTGTTTTGTTCGCGACCCTTATCACGCTGCTGATGGTCCCGATCAATTACCTGATACTTGACGACCTGACGCGATTGTTTCGCTC
>CAYLTW010000157.1:0-5543 GCA_964386735.1 uncultured Woeseiaceae bacterium | reverse complement strand
AAGTCTATACGTTAACCGGGAATTCAGTAGCCAAGATTTCGAGCGACGGCGTTGATAATCTGTGGTTTTATAACCATGGCGATGCATTACTTAGTTGTGCCGTCGACCCCGGCCGCGCGGGTGCGTTCCGTTGATTCTCTGCCGTCACTACACGTCATCCATCATCCGTGTTGCCGTCACGCGAAAGCGAAGCTGCAGCATGCCGCGACACCGATCGGTAGTCGCCTGCGAACTACACGGCGAATGCGTGCCGTTCAAGCCTGCCGTGCCGCGGCTCCATTGCTGCGAGACCTGCGATGACTATCAGACCGACAAGATCAATTCCGACTCTGATAAATTGATCGATCCGTTGCCGTCCGTCTGAGAGACGTTCATCGCGAACGTCGAGCCAGCGGCACCCTGAATGTACCCCGAGCTGGAACCAGACAGCGGGTACGTCCCCGACCGTGGCGACTGCATCGCCGCCGCAACGCCAGGGAATAGCGACGTGGTGGAAATGTCTCGCATGTTCACTTCGCCGTGGACGTCGCCGTTGTTGGCCGAGATTACCATTTCCATGCGCGACTCGAATTCCACTTTTAGTGCTTTCTCGAATTGCTTGGTGAGGATGCCGCCTGCGTGAGTAACTAGGGTAGGCACCTGGCCAGTGAACAGAGGGTAGAGCGTCCATCCGATGTCGACGCCGCCGCCTGCATTGGTGACTGGCGTGCCTTCCCATATCTCAATGTACCGTGATAGCTTTGCAGTTGACGCAACGCCCCACACTGTGCCGGTGAACATCCACGTACACGTTGATTCGTCGCCTATGAACGAAACCGATGGCTTGGTCACTGCGAGTGCGTATGGCGTTCCTACGTCGATTCCGTTGTCTAAGACGGTGACGGTGTTGACCGTGCCGACAATCTTGACTAAGACGACGTCTCCCTGTCTCGGACTCGGCGGCATGGTGATGGTAAGCGGGCCGCCAGTGACGTCAGCAAGGATAGCCTGTCCTGCAACGGCCATGGCGTCTGTCGTCGCGCTGACTACTTCGAGCCGTGGCCAGACGGAAGCCGCCAGATCGCGTGAATTCTTCGCCGTGATTGCCCGGACGGTATTATCGGCAAATACGCCAGTGTCAGAGATAAAGTCGTCTAGATTTCTTGCTTGGCCTGGCATGGGGTCCGCCTTGATTCGCTGGCCACGTTCTGCAACAACGGTAGGCGGTATCGTACCAGGAATTTCAACTCGAATCAAAAGGTGACGGCATGGCAACGCATGGCGGCGGGATCGACTTATCGCAGATCCGGAATCAGCAGGCCCAGCATCAGCAGGCGGAAATGGGGATCAGGCTTGCCATGGCGAGCTGTGCCGCGTCCATCGCGGGGCCGATCATCGCAACGGAAATGGCGATGGCAGCACAAAAGGCACGCGACGAGGCTTCGGCCGTCGGAGGCAATGACGATCAAGTCGAATTCAACGTGAATATGGGACGTGCCGTTGAGATCTCGATCGCCGCCGCTGGCGGGATAATGCAGCAGATCGGCCTGGTTCGGACTGAGAAGAAACCAGATTGAAATGGACAGAGCCAGAGCCTGACGGTACAATTTCCATTGCGGATGCAATGCAACCATGTGGTGACGAGAGGCTGGCGGCATGAGAGACGGCGAAGAACTAATGACGACGGCACAGGCCGCCATGATTCTCGGCGTCTCCCCCAGGCAGATCCGATTCCTGATCTTTAGCGGCCGCCTGCCGGCTGTGCGAATGGGACCGGTGTGGATGATCAAAAAGGAGAATCTGTACCTGCCGCGGGTCCAGGTTCGGCCCGTTGGGCGACCGCCAGGCGGTGGCGTTCCGACTGAGTACGAGTACGAGTACGTCTACGAGTAGCACCGGGAGCCCGATCCATGGCCGCACTATCTGACATGTTTCACGTCGAGTTCTACGGCCGGCCAGGGTGGCGCGAGCACTACAAAGATGGAGGCTGGGTGACGATCGGCGGCGGACCGGGAGCTGGCGGATCCAAGCATTCCGGCGGAACGCCTGTTCAGATCGGCAGCGGCGGAGAGATCAAAAAGGGTCCAGGTTCGATCGAGGGGAAGACGATCGGGCAGATTAGCGGCGGAACGGCAAAAGCGGGTGGCGGATTCAATCGAGCGACCGCCAAGGAATCGATGAACCGAAACGGAGTGGCCGAGCACGAAGGCACAAAGGCGGCCATCGAATCCCGCGATGACGGGCTGGGGTACAAGGCGGTGATAACGTCTCCTGACGGGACGGCAGCCGACATCGTAGGCGGGGAATACGGCCAGTCGTGGCGGGACGCACAGGAAGCTGCACTTGATTCGCTGGCGGACGCCTCGCCCACGAAGGCGACAGACGACCAGCCGAAGCAAAAGGGGCTGTTCGGCGACGTTCCAGTGAAAACGCCACAGCCGAAGGCAAAGCAGGAGCAAAAGGACCTATTTCCGAAGAAGGGGGATGACGTCCCTGAGCCAGAGGAGTCGAAGGCAGAGGAAAAATCAGACGAATCGTCCTACCGCGGCCTGGCGAAAGAACTGGATGACGGACGCATGATCGGCGCTACGTTCATGCGGCCGGGTGATATGGTCATGGATCCGAGTCGGTTTCAGTACAAGGTCGAGGGGATCGGCGAGTCGGGGACAACCGAAGAACTGAAGGACGTCAAGACGTTCAACCCGGACTTCTGGGGTAGCGTGACGGTATGGCGGGACCCGGCCGACGGCAAGACCTACGTGGTAAACGGCCACCATCGCGCTGAACTGGCCAAGAACACGGGCTACGACCAGCCGCTGCCGGTCTACTACACAGACGCCAAGGACGCCAAGGAAGCCCGTTCGGCTGGCGCACTTGTCAACATCGCCGAAGGACGCGGGACGGCCGTGGATGCGGCAAAATTCATGCGTGACGCCGATGTGACGGTGGACGACTTCGCGAGGCACGGCGTGAGCATGAAGGGGAAAATTGCCGACGAGGGTGCCCGCCTGGCGAAGGCGAGCGACGCGATATTCCGGAAGGTGATCGACCAGGAGATGACGACCGGCAGGGCGATGGCGATCACAACCCACGTCGAGGACCACAAGGTCCAAGACGATCTGATGAAGCGAATCGACCAAAAGGAAAGGACCAGAAAGGACAAATATCGAGATTCAGTCGTTGAGGAGATGGCGACTGAAGCTGCAATGGCGTCGAACGTGACGGAAAAAGAAACGGACCTGTTCGGGACGCACGAAGAGGAGGTGAATCTGTTCGCCGAGCGTGCGGAACTGAAGGATGGCGTGAAACGCAAGCTTGCCGAGTTGCGAAACACGTACAAGGCTGTAACGTCAAAGAAGCGCGCCGGCCGCCTCGGCAAAGCCGGAGAAACCAACATCGACCGAGACGAAACCAGGCGGCTCGCACAGGAAGCGGAGGCGTCACTATTCGCTTTTGGCAAGCTGTCGAAATACAAAGGACCAATCAGCGATGCAATCAACGAAGCCAGCAAAAGCTACCGCGGACAGCAGCCGAGCAAGCTCAAGGGAATCGTCGAAGGACTCCTCGGCCAGCTCAAACCAATACTCGAAGCTGAGTTCGGAGGCCAAGGACCGCCTCCTGCGGAGCCTGAAGGCGGCACAGGACATGGGGGTGACGTAGTCGAGAAAATGGCACGGATGTTCCGCGCCTGTTACGTGCAACGATACGAGAGGACCGAACCCGTGGCAGAAAACAGCAAGAAAGTCGAGAAGGTAAACGCCGGGTTGCGGCCTGCGTTCGGCGCCGCCAGGTGTGGGGCGTGCTCGCATTACAATTCGGGGTCCAAGACGTGCGGGATCGTGGCCGGAGATGATATCCTCCCTGCCGACACCTGCGACTTGTACCAGCCGACCCGCGGCGAGGACCTGACCGCAAAACTGTCTCGCGAGTATCTGGAGATGGTCGGCGCCGAGTAATTACGCCATCGCGTAGCGCCCCGTGTGGTCAGCAGCTAGGCCGCACGGGGTTTTTTCGTGCAATGATGTTGCGAAACTGTTCCGTAGACGGTACAATTGCGGAAACCAACGACAACCAACCGAAAGGCAAAATCATGGACTTCTCAAAATGCCCGATCTGTAAGGAAAACCTGAACGTCGCGCTGGACGGCCACCTATGGTGCCTGCGGTGCGGCAAGGATCTGGACTCTCTGGAGGCCGCCGCCGGCGAGCGATTTGAATCAGGGGTTGCAGATGCAGTAGACGACATCGATGCCAGCGAAGTCGCGTACGCGGAGCCGCTGGACAGCGGAGGCGATATCCTGCCTGCGTGGGGGCAGATGGGTGCGTGGCTGGTGATGTTCGTCGTTGGCGGTTCGGTAATGGCCGTTGGCATGGCGATTGCATCCCAGGACAAGACGCCTGAAATGGCACCCGAGCAAGCGGCGAAGCCGGAAGAGGCTTCCGAGCCGCCTGCGGCCGAGCCACCCCGCCAGGCGGACCCTGAGCCACGCAAAGCGGACCCCGAGCCGCGTCAGGCGGACCCCGAGCCACGCAAGCGGCCGATCGTCGGCGAAGCCGTCCCGCTGAAGCCGCCCGCCAGGCGGAAGCCGAACCCGCCCGCCGATATCCCCGGACGGAATCAGGAGCACGCTATCGTTTTCGACATGCTCAATGGCCTTCCTGACAAGGGCGAGTCGCTGATGCGGGTCATGGACACCATGCAGCCAGACGAGCAGGATCGGGTCATCGCTCTAATCGACGAGATATTCACTCACGGCCGGAATGAAAAGATGATGGCCGAGCTGCGGACGATGATCGGCGATACGTCGCTAACAAGGCGGATGGATGACGTGTTTCCGCCTGCGCGAGGCGAACGCCGCCAGGTGGCAGGGAAGCCTGTAGTGGTCGATGAGATGCAGGCCAAGAGAGATGCAGCCGCCGCACGGCGAGTGGTGCGCGAGGCGGAGAAGAAACAGCGGCTGCAGATGGCGGCCCGCCTGTCGGTCCAAAAGCGGTATCGGGCGTCGGCCAGGATTCGCGGCCGCAGGGCGGAGAATAATGTCCGGATACAGCAGGCCATGGCGAACGGAGTTCGAAGGAGCGTCGGGAACTGACGGAAGTATTTTCGGGAATCTTCTCCCGCCTACTTGCTAATCATTCCGGGGTTGGTACAATTGCGGTAGAAGGCAACCAACCAACCGCCTGCCGAAGGAACGAGACAATGACAACCGCAACGATCGAAAACGAAACCTTGCTGACCATCGCCAGCCACAACGGAACCATCACCATCCAGAACCCGGAGACAGGCGGGCACCGCACGTTCTTGATTCGCACGCAGGCCGAGGACGCCAAGTTCGCACCCGGACAGCGGATAGTCTCGCTGCTTAATGGCCCGGACAATGAGTGGGACTACATGCCGTTCGGGTTCGTTCGCGACGACGGGACGATCGCCGTGTTCCGCAAGCGTCGCGGCGGCGCATTCGATCGCTACGCTGATATCCTGACCAGGTTGGAAGCATACGTAGAGTCGAGCCGGCTGGAGGTGCTGTTCGAGGGCCGCTGCCGCCGCTGCAATCGCAAGCTGAC
>CAYLTW010000156.1:0-5564 GCA_964386735.1 uncultured Woeseiaceae bacterium | reverse complement strand
TCAGCGGTATCCGCGGTCTCGGCGGTTAATGCGATTTGAAAAAACAAAGCCAATTCGCCGGCCTTCGGCCGGAAACTCTAAGCACTAAGCTCTGAATCCTAAACGAGCGCATTTGAAAAAACAAAGCCAATTTCGAAATAGTCGATTTGACGTAAACTCAGCGTTGACAATATATTATCACAATATATCCGATTTGGGACGCCGGGAAAACAAAGCCAATCAAAGCCAATTTCGGGGCATTTCAGAAGTTCCTGACGTAATCGAGGAACTTCCGGGCGGTTCTGTCGAGGTTCTCGATGCTTCCGCCGCCCGCCAATTCGGCGCACATTTCGTATCCGACATACCCTTGGTAGCCGATCTCCTTGAGGCTGTTGAAAAAGGTCTCGTAATCGACAATGCCCTGGCCCATTGGCACGGCCCGAATCAAAGTCTCGTCCTGTGAATAGTTTACGAGCGTTTCGGCATAATGATACCTCGGCAGGCGCACGTACTGGGCCGCGGTGGTGTGAACGATGTGGGGCTTCATCTTCAAAATGGCGGCTCTCATCTGCTCGGCGCTGGCGCCCTGCAACGTCGGGGTCCAGGCGTCGAAGGCGGCTTTGACGTTGGGCAGGTTGACCTCGTCGAGCAGCCAGTACATCGTGTCGTGGTGGGATGCGATATCGTGATGGTTCTGCACGGCCAGCGTGACCCCGTACTCGGCGGCCTTCTGTCCGGCGAGTTTCAATCCTTCGACTACCAGGGCGTATTGCGTGTCGAAGGGCACGCCGGGGCGTTCGTAGCCGGTGAAGACCCGCACCATGTCGGTTCCGAGATCGCTCGCCAGTTTGGCCAACTGGCCGACATAGCAGGCCTGGATTTCGGCGTTGGGGATTCCGGCTTTATCGACCCCTGCGGTGAAATCGGTGTAGCCGGCCATGCAGACCAGCTTGAGGCCGAGGTTCTCGATTTTGTGTCGCAGTTCCTTTCGGGCGGCCGCATCATAATCCGAAACGGAAACGTGGGGCCTTTTCGCCGTCAGCATCACGCCGTCAAAGCCGAGCTGCCTGGCCTTGTCCAGAAACTCTTCGACGCCCAATCTCGCCTGGCCGCGCCAGAAACCGGCGTAGCTTACCGAATGCAGGCACGTTTTCATCCTGAAGCTTTTCGAGTCACTCATCGGCGGTCCTCATTGAAATTGCCCGGTGTAGTCGCAGCTTCCGGTGGAAAAGAGCTTGACCATGCTGCGAACGGCTCATACTATATCAGTCACTCGGTGCAGTTTCAATGGTGTTGTAGGTTTCGCGGGCGTGCATGCGTCGGCAGGTTCTTCTCACAAGGAGTTGCGATGGCTTCTATCATTGTGATGTCAGGGGCTCAGAAGGGCAACTATTATCCGCTCGGCCGGCGGACGAACGTGGTCGGGCGGGATGAGGGTGCTCCAATCCAGATCCTGGACGAGCATATCTCCCGCAAGCACATGCAGATTCGTTTCGATAAGGACAAGGGACAGTTTTACGCGCTCGATATGAAGAGCAAGCACGGTGTGTTCATCAACGGCGGAAAAATCCATGAGGAGGCTCAGCTTGCCGACGACGATCAGATCCACATAGGCCAGACGGATCTGCTGTTCACGGAAAAGGACTTTGCCGATCGAGAGAGCGCGCTTTCGCATTTCAAGAAAGTCGGCGAGCGGATACGCGCGACGATGATGGATTAGGAGTCGTCAAGCTCGCGCGTGCAAGAGCAGGCGGTGGGCTCAAATGTTTTCTCGGGTGATTTTGGCGCCGAGGGGATTGAGCTTCTCTTCGATTCTCTCGTAGCCGCGGTCGATGTGGTAGACCCGGTTGATCGTGGTTTCGCCCTCGGCCGCCAGAGCTGCCAGGACCAGCGCCGCCGAGGCCCGCAGGTCCGACGCCATCACGGGAGCGGCGATCAGCTTCTTGACGCCGGCCACGATAACGGTGGGACCTTCTTTACGTAGGTTTGCCGCCATTCGGTTCAACTCGGCAACGTGCATGGACCGGTCGGGAAAGATCTTCTCGATCACGACGCTGTTGCCGTCGGCGAGCGACAGAAGAGCCATGAACTGGGCCTGTAAGTCTGTGGGAAAGCCGGGGTACGGCTGAGTAGCAATATCGGCAGTCTTGATCGGACCTGTCCGGCTGACGACACAGCCGTTGCCGTCGGCGTCGACCGTCACGCCGATGTTTCGCAGCGTGTCGACCGCGGCCATCATGTCGTCGAGCCGGCAGTTTTCGATGCGCAGCTCGCCGGCAGTGATAGCAGCGGCGACCATGAACGTCCCGGCCTCGATCCGGTCGGGAATAACCGTGTACCGGACGGGCAGTAACTGCTCGACCCCTTCGACGATGAGTCGGGGGGAGCCGATGCCGGCGATCCTGGCGCCCATGGCGTTGAGACAGTTGGCCAGGTCGGCAATTTCAGGCTCGCAGGCGGCCGATTCGATAACGGTTCGCCCCTTGGCGAGAGTCGCCGCCATCAGGACATTCGCGGTGCCGAGCACGGTGGATCCGAACGGGCCGCCCATGAAAATATCTCTGCCCGTCAGGCCGTTCGGAGCTTCGGCGATGATGTAACCGTTCTTGAGATGGATCTTGGCGCCGAGCGCTTGCAGGCCCTTGACGTGAAGGTTGACGGGCCTGTCGCCGATCGCACAGCCGCCGGGCATCGAGACTTCGGCCCTGCCGCAGCGTGCAAGCAGCGGCCCGAGTATGCAAATGCTGGCTCGCATCCGGCGGACAATTTCATAATCGCCGACCGGATTGTCGACTGTTGTCGCGTCGATGCACAACCGGCCGTCGGGATCACGGGTGACTTTACAGCCCAACTCGCCGAGCAGCTCGCCGCACACGGAGATGTCGGAGAGATTGGGGATTGCTGCCAGAGAGGACTTGCCTGGGGCCAGAATCGTCGCCGCCATTATCGGCAGAGAGGCATTTTTTGAGCCGCTTATATTGACGCTGCCCGAGAGCCGGACGGGCCCTTCAATCCGAAATATGTCCATGATCCGTTTTCCTTTGACAATCGGAGGTTGGCAATTGACAATTGCACAATAGTAAATATTCGACGGTAAATAGTCAATGAAATACGCTGAGACCATAATCTGCCTGACCGGGGTGGCTCTGCTGGCGTACTGGCTGCTCAAGACATCGCTGGGCAGAAAGGCCCTGGCCGATTCGACGCCGCGCCGAAATAACATGCCGATCTATCTGCCCCTTGTTCCGTTCTTCTTCTGGTTCGGAGCCGTCTCGCTGGCGGCGGTAATTGCGAAGGAATTGACGAAAGACCTGCCGGATTGGCAAAGCGCTGTCGTGGATAACGTCGTTTTTTGTGTCGGTGCGACATTGACGGCGATTGTGATTATCATTCTGGCCAGGGCCCATTTTGCCCGGCGATCAAAGGGATTCGGCCTGAACGTCAGAGCATTTCCAAGAGATATGGTCGCGGCCCCGCTGTATCTGCTCGCCGTTTGGCCGCTTATCATGGTGGCAATACAGTTGACGATCTACTTCGCCCAACTCGCTTCCGGCCAGGAATACCAGATGCAGCAGCATAAGCAGCTCGAGGTCGTCACAGAGCACCCGCAGCTAGTGCTCCGCACACTGGTCGTTATCGGCGCTGTGGCAATAGGCCCGCTGTTCGAGGAGTTGTTGTTTCGAGGGCTTATTCAGACAATGATGCGCTCCTTTCTGTTCGAGACGGGAAATCGAGTCTGGCTGGCGATTACATTCAGTTCGGGCTTGTTTGTGTTAATGCACCAGGACCGGGGCCATTGGCCTGCGCTATTTGTCCTGGGTTTATGCATGGGCTATGCATACGAAAAGAGCGGATCATTATGGAGACCTATCTTCATACATTCGATTTTTAACGCGACAGCCGTTATTGCAACTTTGAGTCAATGACTATCACAAGAATGGAGATCCACATGCACAGCAAAGCAGAATGCCACCATGCGAAGACGTTAGTGCCGTTTCTCTGCGTCCTCGTCATTTCTCTGGCACTATCCGAATGCGCCGAAGCTGTTCGAGCCGGGCATACAGTACGATCACCCGATGGAAACGTTGTCGTCACGTTCGACGCTGGTGGCCAAGAGGGCAGGTTGGTGTACTCTGTTGCTTTTGAAGGTCGGCCCGTCGTTGTTGACTCACGCCTGGGGCTTGTTCTCAAAGATGCTACTTCGCTCGAGACCGGCTTTGAAATCATCGACGTCGCCAGGAGCAGTCATGACAGTACGTATTCGCCCGTCTATGGAGAACGCAAAACGATTCGCGACAATTACAATCAGTTCGTCGTGGACCTGAGAGAAAGTCACTCACCTTATCGCAAACTTCGACTGACGTTCCGTGCGTACAATGAAGGCGCGGCGTTTTGCTATACCGTGCCGGAGCAAGACATTTTGAGAAGCTTCGTCATTTCAGCCGAGAAAACACAGTTTCGTTTTGCCGACGACCATGCCGCCTATGCCACGTACTCGGCCCAGGGTCAGTACAGCAGAGTTCCGCTGAGCAAGCTCAAGAAAAACTGTGAGAGACCGCTGACGATTGAGATTGATGAGGGTCTCTTCGCGGCAGTCGCCGAAGCCGGCATGGTCGATTATGCGCGGATGCGCCTTTCGCCGGACAAGGGGCAGGCCCATACGGTTGTGAGTTCGTTGGCAAGTGAGGTCAATGCCGCCACGCCGCTAACGACGCCTTGGCGCGTTATCATGCTCGGCAGAACGCCCGGAGAGCTGCTGGAGCGCAATTATCTGATCATGAATCTGAACGAGCCCTGCGCAATCGAGGATACGTTATGGATCAAGCCGGGCAAGGTTATCCGTGAAGTGACTCTGACAACCGCGGGCGGCATGGCATGTGTCGATTTCGCGGCTGAGCATAACTTGCAGTATGTCGAATTCGATGCCGGCTGGTACGGGCCTGAATCCGGCGAAGAATCCGATGCCCGGACTATCTCTGTCGATCCGAAGCGATCCAGGGGTCCGCTCGATCTGCACGCGGTCATCGAATACGCAAAGCAGCGCGATATCGGGATCATACTGTACGTCAATCGCAGGGCGCTGGAACGTCAGCTCGATGAGATTCTGCCGCTCTACGAGAAGTGGGGAATCAAAGGCGTCAAGTACGGTTTCGTCCGCGTCGGTTCACAGCAATGGACGGGATGGCTCCACGAAGCGGTTCGCAAGGCGGCCGAGCATCATCTCATGGTCGATATCCACGACGAGTATCGCCCGACCGGGTACAGCCGAACGTATCCGAACCTGATGACGCAGGAGGGCATCGCAGGCGATGAGACCAGACCAACGAATAGCCTGACTCTGACCATTTTGTTTACCCGCATGTTGGCCGGTGCGGCGGACAACACGATCTGCTACTACGACCGTCGGGTGGATGAAAACGCAAGCCACGCGTATCAATTGGCTAAGAGCGTGTGCTTCTACAGTCCCTGGCAATTCCTCTACTGGTATGACCGGCCGGACCGTTCTCCGCGAAGGACCGGCGGCGCCGGGGGCGGTCACAATGTCATCGGCGACGAGCCTGAGCTGGAGTTTTTCGATCATGTCC
>CAYLTW010000155.1:0-5620 GCA_964386735.1 uncultured Woeseiaceae bacterium | reverse complement strand
CATGTTGACACAAGACCGCCAGAATGGGCAAAATGGCAAAAGCAGCCAGGCAGCCATCGATGCAAACCGTGATTTCCGCATCAAGGCCGTGCGGCTTCTGCAGGAGCGACTGGACGAAGCCGAGCGCGACAGCCTGCATGGAAAGCTGATATTGGAGGCGAACGCGAAGGACGGCCATCTAGGCGGTCTGAAGTTGACAACAATCGAGCACGTCGCCTAGAATCAGGCGATTGACTCTAACAGGGTGACCTTCACACAAGGGCCCATTCTTCCCAGCACGGGAGGAATGGGCCTTTTTTCGTATGGAACAAGAACTGACATCTGTCGACCTGGCGATGATGGACTTCCCGTCGGGGAACGTCCGGGATGGCGAATTCGACGATGCAGAATTCCTGAACATCCCTGACGTGCCGGTTTTCGCCGAGCACGAGACGGTGGCAGGAAACGGTCGCCAGATCAAGTTTGCACAGCCGCAGCTTGAGGCTGTGATGAACCGAAACAATCAGAGGATCAACGAGACTGGCGACTATCCCGCCTTGACGCTTGGCCATACGCCTGGGCCTGAGCAGCGGTCGACTGGTGCCCCGATGCCCGAGGTAGTTGGTTTCGCTGGCCCGTTCAAAATCGGCAAGATCGGCCGGCCTGGCCAGAGGCAACGGTATGCGATTCTCGCCGACTTCCACGTTTTCCGGAAGGATGCCGACAAAGTGCGGAAGCACCCGCGGCGGTCGCCCGAACTGTGGCTGGAGGAGAAATACGAGGATATGTTCCTCGATCCGATCGCCTTGCTTGGCGCCGAGGCTCCGCGGCTAGACCTGGGGCTGCTGTACGCCAGACAGAACGATTCTGGCGTGACGGTCGAGAAATACGCGGCGTCGATGGCATCGGCAGGCAACACGTTCATCCCGTCGCACGGTGACGAGAAGAAGTACGAATCAGAACCCGAACGAAAGGGACATATTATGCTGTCGCCAGAAGACGTCGGCCAGATCGTGGATGCGTTGGAACAATTGGATTGGGTCCAGGGAGTGAAGTCGCTGCTTGCTGAATCTGCCGTCCCGGGCGAGGCGATGGCCGGGACCGAAGGCGAAGTCCCAGAGATTGCACAGCCTGACGTTTCGCCTCCGCCGAGTGAGCCGCAGGGTGCCGCAACGGCCCCGCCGGCCGCGCCCGCCGCGCCCCCAACACCCGAACCGGCAATTTCTCCGCCAGGTGGCGAGGGTGTCGCTCCCGGAGAATCTCCGATGGATCCTGAGAAAATGCGGCGATACGCCGCCGCCGACGAAATGGACGAAGACGAGTTCGACGAGTACAGCAAAGGCCGAAAGGCGAAGTACGCTGCAAACGAAACCGGCGAGTATCAGACCGCCGACCAGGCCGTTGCCGGCGCCAAGAACGTCAAAGATGAGATCGGGACGCCTGTGGCCGATTACGAGGCCAGCGGCTCGGTTGAGAGCGATTCGGCCCACAAGCCGGCCGCCGGGACCGTCGAGCCAGATGAACCGGGCCCCATGGGGCAGGGATCGGCCAGCGACGTGAGCGGCGAAGCTGCGGGATCCTACGCCACGCAAAAGTATTCGCGGGCTATCTCCGAGGTCAACAGCTTGCGGGACCAGGTTGCCAAGCAGGGCGAGATGCTCCAGTACGAGCGGGCGAAGCGAGTGGATTCCGAACGGTTCTCTGTGTTGGCCGACCTGCAACATCAAGGCTACTGCATCGATCCAGCGGAGCAGATCGACAGGTGCAAGTACGGCAAAATGTCGGACGATCAGTTTAGCACCGAAGTCGAGTTCATCGCCAAGTCGGTCCAGCGGGTTCCGTTCCACGACTTGCCGACGTCCAGTCATGCGACGTTCCAGGATGAGCGGTGGTCGCCGGGTGCGAAGGCAGACAAAGAGCACTACAGCAAGAAGCTGTCTGACCAGGCGATGAAGATCTGCGAGGACAAGGCACTTCGTGGCGAGGCCGTCAACTACGAGCTGGAGTTGGAGAAGCTGAAGTCCGGCGGCTAACGCTGGCTGTCTGAATCTGGCGAAAGCCGAAACACCGTACCAGGAGAATGAGAGATGCCAAATACCAGCCCAAGATTGGTTGCGGGCGGCGATATCAAGCCGAGTCGGTTTGTCATGATTTCAACGGACGATACGGGGATCCAGGCAACTGGTGCCGCGGATGATGTGATCGGCATCTCGATGGAGGGGACGAACAAGGCCCCGAAGTCGGACGACCTGAGTGAGCCGCTAGCGGCCACCACAGGCCAATACTTCAAATTGTACGGCGATGGCGATGAGTGCTTGATTACTGCTGGAGCTGCCATCACTGCCGGTTCTCGCCTTACGTCCGACGCGGATGCCCGTGGCGTGACTGCGACGGCCGCGAATGCGTCTGGCGCGATTGCGCTAGAGTCGGCTGCCGCTGCCGACGAACTGGTCCGCGTCCAGGTGAACATCGACCGCGCACCAGCGTAGTTTCTACACACGATTTCCTGTTCTGTCGGAGAATTGTAAACGCCCCCAAGTGGGCCCGTAAAACGAAAGGGGCCAAACATGCCTCCCGCTTTCCCATCAGCTTATAACACGTTCATTCGTGACCACGACGCATCCAATAAGATGACCGTGGATTTTGCCAGAAATATCAACAAGTTCGCGGTGAACAAGTACACGCAGGTGGTGCCGGTCGAAAAGGTCGCTGGCTATTATCTCGAAATGACCGTCGAGGAAGCCGGCCGCTTGCTGTACAGCGACCTGCGAAACTTCGTCTGGTACGACGGTCAGGCTGCCCCCGAAGGGAATGAGGGAACCGAGTCGTTCGAGTACAAGCCGTTCGAGACGACGCGGTACAACTACCCGTTCCTGCTTGGCGATCTGACGATCAGTCAGGCGACCTGGAATATCCTGGCCCAACATTCGTCGATCAAGTCGCGGCAGGCGATGACTGGCCGAACGCAGTTGGCGATCACGACGATCACCGACGCGACCAACTACCCCGCCGACCATGTCTTGGACGTTCCGACGATTTCCGGGAACATGGGGAACTGGCCAGATTCGACGACCGCTCGGCAGGACATCAAGCGATCGCTGAATACCGCTTCCGAGAAGATCCTCGACGACACGCTGGCGGCAATCGAGCTGGATGACCTGATTGTGGTCATCAGCAGCGAACTGGCCGCTCGGATCAGCGAGTCTCAAGAGATCGTCGATTACATCAAGGGATCCCCCGAAGCGTTGGCGCAGATCAAGGGCGAGCTACCTGGCGAGAACAGCATGTACGGGTTGCCGAACAAACTGTACGGGTTCCCGATCGTCGTTGAGAAAACGCGGAAAGTCACCAGCCGCAAGGGTGCCACTGCCGTTCGTGCTCCCGTTCTGGCTTCGCCGACGCCGTTCATGGTCGCGAGACCTGGCGGACTGGTCGGAGTCGCTGACGCCCCGAATTTCTCGACGTGCGTCTGTTTCGCCGAAGAAGAAATGACCGTCGAAACGCAACGTGAGGCGAACAACCGCCGGACAACCGGCCGAGTGGTCGAGAATCTGGTCTACAAGGTCGTTGCCCCCGCTTCCGGTGTGCTATTCCTGAACGCTGCCTAGGGTTGGTTCGTCACCGCCGCCTGCCGCGGTAGCGCTGCCGCGTGGGCGGTCTGGTTGCTGATTTTGACGCAAGGGGTGCATTGGGATGCCGTACGCTGACGCCAGAGACCTGATTGACCGCTATGATGAGCGGACGATCTACGATCTTGCGTCGGACACGGGTGACCCGATATCCGATCCTGAGAGCAACTCGAAGGTAACGCAGGCCCTGGAGGGGGCCAGCGGCGCGATAAACGCCGCAGTGCGGGTCGGGGACATGTATTCCCCGGATGACCTGCTGGCGCTCGAAGGCGATGACGCGGCCTACCTGAAGGACCTGACATGCGACCTGGCCATGGGGCGGCTCATAAAACGCAGGCCCGAAAAATATGGCGATCAGTACGAGAACATTACAAAAACCGCGCTTGAGGCGTTGGAAGACATCCGGAAAGGGGCTGCGGTATTCCCGGTGCCGGAGAATGTGGCAGCGGGGAAACCGACCGTCAATGGACCGCGAACGGAAGATTACCGCCGGTTGAACATGATCCCGGATCGGACCAGAAACTACTACCCGAACCGCAAGCAGCGGTTACCGCTAGGAAGGTGATACGATGGCAGGCGTTGGGATTGCTGTTTTTGGTGCTGCTATTTTGCGAGTGTCTCCAGACGAAAAGACTGATCCCGTGGAAGCCGACACGATCGGTTTGACGCGGAATGGTGCTGAGAGTACGTTTGACGCGTCCTGGCTGGACGTCCCTGGAGATCAGTACGGAGGCGACGACGGGCCGCCGATCGACGTGCAGTATCTTGGCGAGACTGGCCGCATTCGATTCGAGTTGACGAAGTGGGATTCTGCGACCGTCGATCGCATTTACGGCCGCCTGGTAGGCGGGGCCGCCGGAGTTCAGGAGCAGCCGGGGACTCTTGTGTTCAGCGGTGGCAAGTCTCGAATCGTCGATATCGTTGGTTTCAGCGAGACGATTCGTTTCCATGTTGCGTTCCCGCGAGCGCCGATTCAACTAAACTACGCGACGAAGTTTTCAACGCTGGTTTGTGAATTCGAAGTGCACGGTGATCAATCTTCGCCGACAACGAACAAGATCTACTCTCGCATAACAGCCGGACATGCTGGATTCATTCCACCAATGGTCGACACACCATAGCAAGCGTGACGAAAATGCTACGATGGCTCAAATCATGGCTACTACGCCGACGATCGCAGGCCGACCGGCTCGTTTACCCGTATTACGACGGGAAGCAAGTACGCATGGGCGACCCGTTCCAGCTATGGCGAGGCATGGTGAATCACTCGAAGCTGAACATGGACACCATGCTGGAGGCTGTCGACATTGGCCAGGAACCGGAGACGACGATTGCCGTCGAGGCGATCACCGAGGTGTTCGGTCTGGTTCGGCTGGACACGTACACCGGGATCGGCCTGACCGACGGGCAGGTTTTGGATGTGCTGCTGGATATCTCCAACTACTTCGACGAGTTAAAAAAAAAGCACAGCCGTGGGCAGACCTTATCGTCTCCTACGGTTTCGGAATTCTCGAATTCCCAGGTGCCCCAGAGCGAACCTACGAGTTCA
The DNA here is from genome assembly GCA_964386735.1 of uncultured Woeseiaceae bacterium. Lineage (GTDB taxonomy): Bacteria > Pseudomonadota > Gammaproteobacteria > Steroidobacterales > Woeseiaceae > UBA1847. The sequence continues at coordinate 463 of CAYLTW010000155.1, read as the reverse complement.
TCGTCGGACTCTACGCCTGCCAGCAGCGAGCCGAGACCCGTCGATCCTTCCGTGTCTTGCAAGCCATAACGTCTGGCCTGTCTCCCAAGCCGCTTGAACTGTACTGGTTCAGCGCTACTTCCGAAACGGAAGAAGAAGCGCAGGCTTACCATTCTCGACATGCCGCAATGCTGCGAGCTAACGCCGCGCCGATGTCGCATCCAGGTGGAGGATTCACGCAATGATCCCCGCCCTACTGGCAGGCATAGCACGGACTGCTGGAACGGTTCTCGCCCGAAAGGGCGCGAAGTCTCTGTCCGAGAAGCTGAAGCCGTTCACTCAGGGGCAGACCGTATTTGAGACTCCTACGCTTGGAAACGCACGCGATTTCACCAAGGCGATGCGAGGGGGATCGGGCCGCGAAGTGGCGTCGGCGAAGGAATCGGTGGGGACAACAACAGCCGCCGACGTGAAGGCGAAGCCG
>CAYLTW010000154.1:0-5638 GCA_964386735.1 uncultured Woeseiaceae bacterium | reverse complement strand
ATCGACGATAGCGAGGCCGGCCGCGAAACTACCGCGTTTATCGGTCGCACATAGGTCGAGTGCGAATTCGAAAACGTGCCACACGATCCTCTCACAGCGCCAAAACAATGGGACCGATAGCGCACAAATGCAGGTCAGCGACTTTACTGTCACCATCTTGCTCAATGCATTCCGCGATTCTGCGTCGCAGCTTTTCGGGCCCCTGCCTCCCGCGGATAATTGTCCTTCTATAAGTTATTGTTGTTGAGGGCAATAATCTTTGTTATCGCTACGTTTGCTCAAAAAATGAATTGAAAGCGTCCTTCAATAATTGACAGGTCTTCGTCCGCGCCAATACTATTCGGTTGCGCCGAGGCCTCAATATAGTTCAACGAAAAGCGAACAGACTCCGTGGCGTAATAGTTCAACGCTATGCTGTCATTGGATTGTGCGCCGCCGAGGATATCGAGACTATTCAGATCGAGCTCACTGTGTCGTATAGCTACTTCCCATGCGCCATAGGCATGCTCTGGATTGGTCCTGCGGAAGCTGCCTTTTCGGCGATTGTATCGGCGTGATTCGCCGGTAATAAACCAACCCGCCTGCGCGTACCAGCCATCGAAATCGAGCTCTGCGCCGCTACGGCGCGTCATATTGACGGTGATGTATTCCGACTGGAACTGGAGAGACCTGTATTTCCAGGCGAACTCGGCCGTATAGCGCAAGCTCTGGTCCAGATCGACGATGTTGAGCGTGTCGACCATGCGAATGTCGGTCAAGTCGGACTCCGGTCTTGAGCGAAGGCGCACAGAATCTCCTGTCCCGTAGCGCCGAATTTCGGTGCCCAGAGCAATGTGCAACAGGTAATTCTTACTCCTGACAGGATTGAGTACTCCGCGCGCGAAAAATCCTACACCTTCATTGTCCACTTTGTACTGATCCGTAAGTCTACCGCCGGTGACGCCGCTGGCTGCAGACCAGAACTTGCCATATGTCGCCGCCATCATGCCGAGCCGGTATCCGGTGGTACCCACATTCGGCAAGGAGCGTTCCATGAACGTGTTGTACCGTGAACTGGTTGCAGTTTGCAGGCTGACGGGCACCTTGAAGTGGCCCACTGTTACGACAGTTTTCTTACTGAGTTTTTGTCGAAAATACATACTCTTCGGTCCGGGTGTGCTGCCACTCAACTCATATTCTATTTTCATGCTTGAGCCACCGAACAGATTGCCTGCAAAAGAGATTCGACCGCGGCGTACTTTCACGTCATTGACGAAAAGAGGGTTGGTGCTATCAAACTGCGCGCCATCGAATTGAAAGCGACCATGAAAACGCCAGTTATGTGATGAGTCTTCGGAGTCACGCGCTGTTGCATCTGCGATTAAAAATACGCTTAGCAGCAGCACGAGAAAAAATGCGCCGGTCAAAGCTTTCGCGTCTGCCGATGCGTTGGCAGCGTGGGCGGCCCGCGACAAGCGCGGCTTATCTTGCTGTGATTTCATGGTTCGAATCCTCGGTTGACCTGCACGCAGGCAGGATATTTTCTTGCATCCACTCCATGGCGGTCTCTGTGGCCCGTCCATGATTGAAAAACAGGTTCTCGGCGATTCGCCGGCGTACCAGCGACATCTGCTTTGGGTTGGCCAGGCTTTCGACTACCAACGTTGGTACATCATTGGCAGTTTTGGCGATCAGCCCGCCGCCCCGTCCCCAGGTATCCAAATCGAGCATTGAGTGCCGGGCATCACGCGCCTGATCGAGAAGGTCCGGCGTATCCAGAAATAGAATAGGGCGGTCAAGCAGCGTAAATTCGTTGACAACGGATGAGGCATCGCTGATCAAAAGATCGGCGATGAACAGCATCGGGATGACATCATCACGTGGCTCGACGATGCGGCAATGCGCGCTCTCATAACGGCGCAGATACGTCGGCCAATCAACATCCTTGTTTTTTGGATGATCATGCGGCTTTATCAGGAGGTCGTACTTCCCGACCGCGAGTAACTCGCGGATCACGTCCTCGCCCATTGTTTCCAGCGAGTTGCGTTTTGCACCCGTGGGGGCATATAAAACGACCGGTCGCGTTCCGTCGAAACCGACGTTCTTGAGAATTGGCTCTTTTTGCAAGGATCCGTTGACCAGCGCATCGGTTTTCATGAAGCCGATTTGAGCGACTCGCGAATCTTTTTCGCCCAAAAGCCCGGCTTCGGTGAACCGATTAAGCATATATGGACCAATGACAAAGTAGTAATCGCAACCCATATTCTCGGGTCGCACTGCCTTGTTGCGGAAAGACACGCCATGAAATATTTGAATTCGTTTTTCTACACGTCTCGGCAGAATCAATTTCGTATGCGCTGAAAATTGAACATCAAAATCCATATCCCGAATCGACTCAACCGGCAGTATGGTTTCTGGCGGCAGACCAAAACCGGCATACATCGACTCCGCATCGTATTCGTAGCCACTATCGGTCTTGGTGCGCAGACCGCCGGATACATAAACTTCTACTCCGGGCCGATCCTGCAAACGCTCGTACAATGGCTGAAAACAGCGAAAGTGGACGGGCGCATATCCTGCGAACAGGATTTTCACCGTGCTGCCCTGTTCTTTCGCCGGTTGCCGTATCTTTAGTGTTGTGCTTGTTGTAGATGTGCGCATTCCTCGCCAATCCTCATGTGAGCCATCAAATATGACGTGTCCGTTTTCCACCTGAACAATCCGATCAAAGTTTTCCAGCCCGTGTTGGTGACGAGTAGCGACGATGGTTGTGGGAACACTGGTGACGTTGCTGGACGACAGAGTTGCCAGAATCTGCTCTGCATCCTGCGGCGAAAGACCATCATCTGGTTCCAGATAACACTGGACGGAGGCACGCTGCCGGGCAGCAATCGCGATTTGCCGGAAGCGCTGCGCCAGCGGCGGCATAGCGTCTGCAGTCAGGGCTTCGGCTCTGATTAGTACAACCTGGTTGTGCAGGGCAAGTCTGTTGGCGCCATTGAGTACGGCGAAATCCCAGGTCAGTGAGCCACTACCAACCTCTCTTTCGCCCGCGATTACTTCAAGCAGGAAGCTGGAAACCGCTCCGGAGCTATCGACGATAGCGATACGCTCGCCACGTTTCACGGTCAAATCCAGTTTGCTCCTGGCCGGTCCGGAGTTCTCTGGCCCGGCAGACATATTGATTTCGATGCCTTTCAGGAGCAACGTCTTTTTCAGGCTTCTCAGTCGAAGAGCCGGTGTCGTCTGGTCAACATTTGCTTGCGGCCGCAACATTTGTATCAGGCGATATGCGGGACCGAGAATTTTCCCGGTACGGGTTCCCTGTCTGGCCAGACGTGTAATGGGGCCACGCATCATGAGCGCATAGAACATGAATAAAACCAGATCGCCGACGGTTACAGTGCCCGCGGCAACGGCCTGTACGCCACTCCACATCGACCCCACCACGGCGAACCCAAAGATAAAGTGAGCAGCCCAGGTGACACGTCCTTGCAAGCGGGTAAGTTCCGCTTCGTAGCGGCCACTTGATTTGTTGATTCGTTTCAGTTTCGAGGGCGATTGAGATTTCCGTAGACTGGAATAAATCTTGTTCGCTAACTTTCCCTCTTTGTAACGGTGCTGCAAAGAGACGCGAAAGACGTTGAGTGCTCCCCAGGTCGTAAGCAGTCCGATCATTGTGGCGGCCACGGTAAAAAACAGCCCCATATTCGGGTCAATAATCCACAGGATCACCGTTACCCCGACAAACAAGAGACCGTTGGTCGCAACGTGCAGTAGAAACCCCTGCATGCCGGCCTTGACCCGGGCCGCGTCGCCTATCAGGCGCGATACAAGATCGCCGGACGCTACCTTGCGGTTTTCCGGATTGATGCCGAGCGTCGAGCTGAATACCGTTTGACGCAGATCCCGGGTTGTTGCGATAGCGAAGCGACTGAAAAACAGGCGGGCCAGGTAATCGAGCAGTCCGAGCGCGGTGACGCAGAAAAGAAATAGCAAAGACAGCTGCAGGATCTGAGTGCTGAATGCATCAGTTATTCCGGCTGAAAAGTCCGAGTCCGTAACAACCGCTGCCACGGAGCGCAGCGGCCAGGGTAGGGCCAGGCGCGCCGCCACGACACCGATCGATGCCACTGTTCCCTTCAGGAATAATGCCCGGTGGCGCCGGGCGAAGCTCACGATGCCGCGGGTCGTTACTCCGATTTTCCGGGCGAGTCCGATATCGTCTTCTGACTGGACTTCAACAGGGCTGATTTCGGGTTTAATTGTCTGCATGAATTTTGAATTCGCGGGCTTTAAAGACTGTCCGCCGATGATTCAAGCGGCGTTTGCCCGGGGCGATGGGCCGGTTCTATCGACGGCCAGACGCGGCGGCGTGCATCTTCAAGGTCTTCCTGGTAGTCGATCTCGATCCATGCCAGATCGTTAATGTCCACGCCGACCAAGGTGTGATCACGAGCGAGCGCCTGCACAGCAGACGCCATCCACATATTCTTGCCACCGCGGCTCAGGATGGAGTCAGCCTGAGCGAACAAATCCATTGCGTCAGATGCAGAAAATTTCAAAATCCCGACGTTTTCGCCATGCACAAGCGGTGCGTCCAGAGACTTGCTCATCGACTGCAAAACGTTGCCGGACAACTCGACCTTCATGTGCTCGGCATCGTTGCCGGAACTGGAATCGAAAGCGAAACTACTCGATGTACTCTCGAACAGGCGCGCCAATGCGCGCTGGTCGGCCAGGACATCGCAGTTCATAACCACAAGTGGCCCTGTCACCCAATGGCGGGCAAGCCAAAGAGAGTAAAGACTGTTCGTCGTCGCCCAATCTGGATTATTGATGATGTGTGTCCGACCGCGACAAACACGTGCTACTGCCGTGTGATGATAGCCAACGACTACGCTGACATCGTGAATACCGGCCGCAGCCAGCATCGACAACTGATGGTCAAGCAACGTTCGACCACCGACTTGTAGTAAGCACTTCGGAAATTCTTCAACACGAGCACCGAGGCGTTGTCCACGACCCGCTGCGAGAATCACTGCCTGAGGGGCCGGTGCGCTCCTGGTCAGCGAGTTACTGAAAACACTTCCGTTGGCAATTAGTTCATCCATGAATAGTTTATTCCTGTTGTTATCTGTCAGTTGCCAGTCACATTACGACCTCGCCTGATGTCACCCGAGTGAAAGTACCGCAGGTACGAGCTCCGGGTAGTAAGCAGCAAGCACGTGAAACACAGTAGTAGCAAGGCTTGTACGTTTACACGACGGAAGTCACAAAAAGGTTCCTGAACTGCGTCACACTTTTATTTAGCCGAATCTTTCGGCCGTCAGGATCCGGTCCTACTGTCCCGGGCCCTGCCTCCCGAAGGCATTTAGGCGTTTATAAGTTGTTGTTATTAAAAGGTATGCTGGAGACACCCGTGGATGCAAGTGCCTAACAAGCCATAACGGGTCAGGACTGTTCCCGGCAATTTTCCGGCAGCGCACACGCGGCCCGTACATCAATTCTGCGTACACTTCAGCGCGTAGTCGATTCCTCGAGAGGGCCGCTTTCGGGTTGTGCAGCGGCGATGCGTTTCCGCAAGGGTAGATTCGCTGCCTAATCGGTTGAGGATGACGATTGGGTGATACCATCTTCGCGCGCTCACTCCGGACCC
>CAYLTW010000153.1:0-5793 GCA_964386735.1 uncultured Woeseiaceae bacterium | reverse complement strand
CGACCAGGTCCTCGTTCTCAAAGGCGTTCGCGGACAGGTTGATTGCCAGTCTCAGCTTGCAATTATCCGTGGATTCTTCTTCATACGCCTTGGCAACATTGCGAATCATCCAGAAATCGATTTCAGACATGAGCCCAAAGCGCACGGCAGAAGGCAGGAACGCGTCCGGTGAAATAAGCTTGCCGTCATCACTACGAAGCCGTATCAGAACCTCGTGATGCACCGTCTCACCCGTGTCGACCGAATTTATTGGTTGATAAAACAATTCGAAATCGTCATTGTCCAGCGCATTTCTCAAGCGATTCATCCAACCGATATCGGCTGCCGCTTGATGCGCGGCGTCGGCAGACTGCTCATACACATGCAGGCGATTTCGACCCCCGGATTTCGCTTCCCGACAAGCAATATCGGCCTGGTTGATTAGCTCTTCCTGCTGAAGATCGTCGCCCGACAACATCGTTACGCCGATACTGCAGTGAACATGGAATACGCGCTCGTCCTCGATGTGCGCCATGCGCCGCATATTCGCCAGAATCGTCTCCGCCGTCGATCGCGCACCATCAAGGTCGGTCTGACGAACCAGGATTGCAAACTCGTCACCGCCAAAACGTGCGACGGTGTCTTTGCTCCCGACACTGCGTAACAACTCATCGGCAACTTTGCGGATCAAGCGGTCACCTGCCGGGTGACCACAGGCGTCATTGATGTACTTGAACTGGTCGAGATCGACGAATAGCAGTGCGCTGTCGTAGCGCAATTTCATTACGTTCATGATTTCGAGCCGAAGCTCTTCGAGCAGGCGTCGTCTGTTGAACAGTCCGGTCAGGCTGTCGTGATTTGCCAGTTGAAGTAGCTCCGCGTCTCGCTCGCTGAGGGCTGACGCCGTGGTCTCCAGTGCCTCAACGATCTCCGCGATTTCACGGTGTTCGGCCGGCTCAAATTTTACGTCGAGATTTCCCTTGGCAAGTTCCTTGATGGGTCGCTGCAAATCGGATATTGCTGTCAAGGCGTTGCGAAGTACGTGCCTGCCGTAAAGCGCAAATGCGATCAACAACACCAACAAGACGAGAACTGCTCCTTTGATATTGGATAGCAGCCGGTCGTGAAACATTACAAAGTCGAGATTGATGCTGACAAAGCCGAGGAGTTCCGTCTGTGCAATCAGTTCCTCTGCCTGCGGATCAAAAGCAAACAAACCATCGTCTGGTATCGACTCCTTCCAAACTGGTGCAAGTATCTCAAACCGTTGCGGGTCCAGGAAGCCGGTACTCATAAGATAGGGTTCTTCGAGCCCAACAACAGCTTCGGCTTCGGCCAACGCTTTCGCAGACAGATCGGCAACGGGCCCGGAGTTTTCGTCGTTGCCGAAGGACAGAATAGCGGTGCCGTCCCAGGCGAAATAGGCGACCCGGTCGATCTCGGGATATCGGTCGACGAAACTTTCGAGTCGAATTATCGCCTCCCCATCATCGGCGAGGTACAAAGGAGATCCAAGTTCATTGAGTTCCTCGGTCCACTGCAAGGCCCAGCGACTGTAGTTGCCCTGCAGTACCCACTGACCACCCCAATAGAGCGTGGCAATGGCCAGTGCTCCGACTAACCCGGCACTGAGAACCTGCATCGACAAAATCTCGTGTACGAGTACGCGTTTGCCGCTCTTCTTGCGATCGCGCGCGAAGAGTCCGCCTAACCGGGTTTTCATCGCTGCGACGGCCGTCTTCATCGATCAACAATCTGAATCGTGTCGTTCGTCTTTACACGTACCTCGGATAACGGACTGATCTGTGGAACGTGTTCAATATCGCCAGCCTGAATGCGCCGAATGACCCTCGTGATGGTTTCTGCGATATCCGAAGCGACGCTACTGACGCTAATGCTCGCTCCAATCTGCAGCATCGATTCGCTCGGAACGAGTACCGGAACATGGTGGCGTTGCGCCTCTTCCATGATTTGCTGCAGCGCGCGCCTGCTAAGAATACGGTTGTCCGGAAATAACCAGAATCCATCGATATCGCGAACCATGCGTTTGAAAAAATACAGCGTTTCCTGGTCGGAGTGGGTGACCTGCACACGCAACTTCACGCCGTGTCGTGCCGCAGCAAGTTCGGCCTCGGTGATAAGGGAGTCATGATCTTCGCCAATGATAGCGCCGATACGTGAAATCGTCGGATCGACTTGCTTCCACGCGGCGATTTGCGCATCGAGCGGAGCAACCGCGGCAACACCACGACTGTTTTCTGTGAGGAGATCGAAATCCTGGTAGTTGAACACCTGGCTAAAGACGACCGGTTTTTTGGACATGGCGACAGATGATCTTGCGGCACGCAGACCGATCGCAACCACGGCGTCGGATTCGGAATCGTTGATCAGCCGCAAGACCGTGACGGGCGGACGACTCTTGTCACTGAGGTCATAAATCTCGTAATTTTCAAAATGGTGAGTGAGTTCCCTGGCGACGTCGGCGTAGGCCGGCTGTCCACTCGTCAACACAATCGCCACGGGCGGGAGGGGCTTTGGAATTGCGACAGGTGCCTTGCGTTCGGTGACCGGCGGCGCCGGTTCGATTACGATTTCCGGTTCGGGCTCCGGCGCGGGCCGGACAGGTTGTGGTGACAGTATTGAACAGCCTGACGAGGCCAGGGCTGCGATGACAAGCAGGGAGCGTAGCAATCCCGCCGCTGGTTTATCGATCCTTCGCATGCCCGGTGTCCCTGTGCCGATCGTAGTGGCAGTCAGTCGTTTGACCGCCATGATGACCGTCTATTTTTCACCAAAACGGGCACGAATTCTGTGCGGCAGGTCCTGTTGAAACCGGCAAAAGATTATGTCAAATCAATATTGCAGCCGTAGCCGGGACACCCCGCCGAAGCGGGGTTCCGTAATCGTGGGGTGACTAACGGTCAGTCGCTGTCGCTATCGCTATCGCTGTCGTCATCGTCATCATGCTTATCGCCGCGTGGGGGAATCCGCGTGTCCATATCGGCAATCACGTACGAGGGATCAAACCGGCAGGGACCCGGAAACACGCCGCCGCTGGTCGCTTCGATTACCGAACAGGTGCCCTGAAGCACTGCCGCGCTCGGCTGTGGTGCCCCGGCAATCCAGCCTCGCAAGGACTCCCAGCCGGCCAACAGTTCCGCGCTCGTGAATCCGCAGTGTGTCGGTACTGCCTCGACGACGATCGCCGTGGTCAGGTTGTCGTGGTCGACTACGTCCTGGTACTCCTTTTCGTTTTCGACGATGACCAATCCGTCCTTGTCCGTATGGATCGATACGATCTTTACATGGTGTGCTTCGAGGTCGCCTTCCGGTGTGAAATTTCGTTTTAGTTTCTTCGCCGCACCGCGATTCGCCCGAACTCTCTCAATCGACGAATTGATGGCCGGATCATCGTACTCGACGCCCTGGTTACCCAGGCCCTGCTTCCCGTCGAGCTTGCGCGGGTCGAAAATCAGGTTGTTAATGCCAAAAGCGGCGAAACCCATGTCGGTGAGGATGAAGTTCTCCGGAATTTTGGTCGAGGCGAGAAACTGGCCCAGGCGCGCTTGCTGAGCGGGTGTCCGATACGCCGGCGGCGTCAACGTACCCATGCAGGCATTGGTTGCCAGGGCTAAATCCGTCGGGGAGAAGGAGGAGCCCTCCGGCAAGCCGGTCGCGCCGCCCGGTATCGGCGCCACATCGCCGCAGATCGCATCGTAGGTCAGGCGGATGTCGAACGCGCCGTCCCAGACGCGGCTGCCGGCCAATGCCCCGCAAATCGGATATGCGCCAACGACATTGTCGATATGAGCCCGCTCGAGTGCGTCGGCCGTGACAATACCGCCGAGCGAAGCGCCGGTAAGGATGACGCTGTGAGGTTCGCCAATATTGTCCTTGAATGCATCGATGAGTTCTTCCAGATCATCCCGGGTCGTAAAGACAGCCCACTGATTCTGCTGATAGCTCGACGCGGCGACCGCGTACCCTTGCGCAAGCTGCACGGGTGCCAGCGGGCCAAGATCCGGATTCGGCCCGATCGGGCTGAAACTGTAACCGTGATTCCAGATCACAAGGTCACCGTTCCATGCCGGCGGCACGGCAATAGAGTAGAAAGCGCCGCTTGGCGTTTGACCGGTAATCTGGGCATTGGCCGGCGCAGCCGACCAAAAGATGAGTGCGACCAAAAGGCCGCAAATCTTACTGGTGCGATGATTCATGATTCTTCCCCTTATTGTTTTTTAAGCATAGCTCACAAAGTAGTACCCTGGAGGACGAAACGGCCCTGTTCGTCTCGCGTGATGGCATCGGCGCCCACCAGATTCCCGGCCTTGGCACGGGCTTCCCACGACTTTTCAAGGATCTGCACTCGCTCATAGAGGGTAGCGAGGTCGAGCCACACCTGTGCATCGTCGGGGGTCAGGTCCCGCGCACGTTCCAAGAGCGGCAGTGCTCGCTCATACGAGGTCATTAACGTCAGGAGTCGACCATAATTCGAATGCGGCGCGGGGTCATTGGGTGCCGCGTCGATTGCCTGCTCAAACAAGGACATGGCCTCCCGAATCTGGCCGCCATACCAGGCGTTTATTGCCTGCTCATTCAGCAACGCGCCTCTTCCTGCCGTGTCAGCGTCGGCTGGATCTTCGCCTTTGCTGTCGATGTCGCTCTCTGTTCGAGTGGCGTCACCGGCGCTCGATGCCTCATCAATTGCCTTTTCGTCGCTGTACTCGTCGCCCGAAATCTCCTGCGGCGAATTTGTCAAAGAGTCGGGCCAAAAAACAGCGAGCAAACCAGCGGCGATTGCTGTTGCGATAACCCAGAAATGCCAGCTAGTTTTCCTTTTCGCTGTCGCTGCCATCATCGCTATCGCTATCGCTATCGCTATCGCCGTCGCTGTCATCGTCCTCATCGATCTCATCGGTATCCAGGTACAGAACGAGACCATCATGATCCGATGCACGCAGCGGCGATGTTTCGTCGTTAATGAGGTCGACAGCGGCATCGGCGTTGCCGCGCGCGTATTGCAGCCCCCGAACCCTGAGGTCCAGCGGATTATTGGTCAGGGCATGATCCAGGGTCTGAGCATTGCCGCGGAATATAAACGAGTACCGCTCGTTTTGGGGTAATGACAATACCTGGTTCATCAGATCGGGGTCGACGAGGTCTGGCCCGGACAACAGGTTATCAGCGGGATCAAAGCTGCCACGAATTTCACCGACGGCGTCAACATAGGCATCCGTAAATTCAAACGCGTTGAAGTCGCCAATGATCACAAGGGCGAGATCTGAGTCTGTGATTTGCATGTCCTGAACTTTCATTGCAATCGACTGCGCTTGCAAGGAACGTTTTTGCTGCACTCTTGCGGTCGTGATGCCACCCAGTGACCGGTTATGAACGACCATCACGTTGAGGTGAAAGTCGTCGTGAGTTCGGGCGGTCAAGAGCAAAGGCGGCCGATCGTGTAGCAAATCGAGTTGTCCCGATCCCGTTACCACAAACGTTTCGTCCGCACCGAGTTGCGTCACAGCCTCAACTTTGACCTTCTTGCGCACGAGGAAACCGACGTCGATGCTGCCAATATCGTTACCCTCTACCAGGTATGCGCGGTACCTGGCTTTCCTGTTCAGCGCGTTGATTGCATCGGCAAGATCCCGGAGAACGCCCAACTTCTCGGCTTCCTGAACGCCAAGTATGTCCGGCGTTTTCATGCCATCGACAATGTAACGAGCGAATTTCGTCAATCGACGTTGATATTCGGCGGTGGAGACGACCTGATCGTCGATTGTCTCACCGAGAGAGTTTGTTGCCGGTGCATCA
>CAYLTW010000152.1:0-5803 GCA_964386735.1 uncultured Woeseiaceae bacterium | reverse complement strand
TACAGTTCTTTTCTCGCCATGCGCCCGGCAATATGTTCCGCCTGCCTGATCGCAAGCGCCACAATTGTCAACGTCGGATTTCCCGCGCCGCTGCTGCTAAACAGACTGCCGTCGCTTATGAACAGGTTCGGAACATCATGTGCCTGCCCCCAGCGGTTTGTCACCCCGTCCCTGGGATTCGCACTCATCCTCGCAACGCCCATATTGTGACAACCTACAGGCGCGTCGCCGCTCCAAATCTCCGTCGCGCCGAGCGACTCGTACATTTGGCGGCTCTTCCCGATTGCGTGATCTCGCATTGCGTTCGTATTGTCATGGTTCTGGTATTCGATCACTGGCACGGCCAGGCCGTTAGCATCGCGCTCGCTCGCGTGCAAGTAGATGCGGTTTCTTGCCTCGGGCGGATCTTCGCCGGTAATGAACAATCCGGCCAGACTTGTGTAGTTCTCGACGAAGACCGAATTTTCCGGTCCCCAGCCACCGATCGTTGCGGACACGTTCCAGGGCTCTACTGCGATCGCCTGCAACTGGTAGCCCCCCGCGAACCCCCGCTCCGGCCGATGTCCCTGCTCGTCGTAGACGACCCCCGTTTGCCGGGCGCCGCGATGAAAATTGACAGGTTTCGGCATTATTGCCAACACCACGCCGAACGTGTGGCGCATATAGTTGCGTCCTACCTGTCCGGTCGTGTTGCCAAGACCGTGCGGATATATTGACGACCCGGAGTTCAGCAGGATACGCACCGTCTCCACAACGTTGCCGGCAACACAAATAGCGCGCGCCCTTTGTTCGTGCGTATTGCCGTCTTTGTCGGTGTAAACGACACCGGTGACCTTGCCGGTTCTGGCATAGTTTATTCGCACGGCCATCGAATCGGCGCGCAGTTCGAAGTGCCCCGTTCGCTCCGCGGCCGGCACCTCCGTGTACAGCGTTGACCACTTGGCGCCGATCGCACATCCCGAGTGACAAAAACTGATTTGCTGACATCCGGGGCGGCCGTCACGTGCTACAGGATTGATGGCAAGGCGGGCGCTGTTAACCTCTTTGTAGCCAATGCGTTTCGCGGCTGTTTCAAAAACCTTGTAGTTGTTCGTCTCGGCAGATACAGGTATGCCATGCGTTCCGGACACGCCCATCTTGTCTTCTGCCTTTTCGTAGTACGGCTCTATTTCTTCGAGCGTCAGCGGCCAGTCGATCAGCGTCGTCGAATTGTCCAGTTGTCCGTAGGTGCTACGTGCTGCGAACTCATGCTCCTGAAACCTTGGGCTGATACCCGACCAGCGCATGGTTGTGCCACCGACGGTCTTGCATACCCACAGAAAATTACCAATGCGTTTGTCGTGCCATCCCATCCTGGCATCCATCGTCGCAGGATGGTTGACCACGTCGGCCAGCGTCAATCGCGAGCCGGCCTCGAGGCAAACAACGTCGATCCCTTTCTGCGCCAGTTCGTTTGCAACAGTTCCACCGCCGGCACCCGAGCCAATAACCACGACGACCGAGTTATCTTTAGGATCGTACTGTCTGGTCATCAGTCGCTCACCGGCAACCAGCTTATGTCGTCGAAGCCGCGGTGCAGGTAGCCGCCAAACTCCTTCGAAGACCCGGGGTAGTTGATGTGCTCCCACAGCGCAGGGTGATAATAAAATGCGCCACGGACAGCACCGAGAATGGCGGCGAAGAATACTTCGTCCTGGATGTTCTTGATCGCCCTGCTCTGTCCTGCCTCGTCCAGATCATGAAAACTCTCAAGCTGTTGAGCATTGAGTGCCGCCTCGGCGCTATCGAGCAATCCTGCGGTTTGCGGATTGGCCTCGAAACCCGCGAGCACACTGGCCATCGTCTCCGCATAGACCTGGTCGGGCACGGCATCGTGAGGAAACAATAGTCGTCCGAAACGGGCCAGAGCGAAGTTGTCGCCAGCCGTCGCCCATGCGGCGCTACTGCGCAGCATCGACGTGCCGGTCACAACCAGGCCCGAGAAGGCCAGTGAAGCAAGCACGAATCGGCGCCGTGTGGTACAGGTATCAGCCATTGAGGATAACCGTGAGTCTGGTACGGCGGAAACTCGATTATAACCCGGTATTCACGGCTTGCCTTATGTCGTTGATGACTTCTGAGTCGAGTTCGCTTTTGAACAGCGCCCGGTAGGCGCGTGATCTGGATGCCGAGGTCTCGCCGAGCGCGATGTACTCCGAATGAGGTTGCCACATTTTTAGCGATTGCCCGAGGGCGTGGGCCCGATAACTGGACCAGGCAGGACTTGAATCGTCCTTCGAACAACGTGCCGGTGCGCTTGTACCTAAAATTGAAGTACCGAACGTAGAGCCGGCCGACGTATTGCATACATTTTGAAATCGAGTCGCTGCTCTTCGGCGTCAGCAGCAGGTGGACATGATTTGTCATAAAAACCCAGGCATGAACGGACACACCGTGACGATCGGCGCCTTCAAAAGCCAGTTTGCGAAGGCGGCCAGATCTGCATCACTGGGTTTTTACTCTGACCCCATTCATTTAGAATTTGGCCTGTTGAGGGCGATGGCGGCGTCATGATAAGAATATTGCTGGTACGACACGATAAGATTGGGGACTTCGTACTGACGTGGCCGGCGTTTTACCTTTTGAGGACCGCGTTCCCCGAGGCTACGATCGATGTGTTCGTCGCGCCCGACCTGGTGCCATTTGCGGAGCTTTGCCCCTACGTAGATAACGTGATTGCTGACAGCGGTGATGACGAGGCCATCACGAACTCGATTGCAGGCCAATACGATGTGGCGATCGCGCTGCATTCACCATGGCGTATCTGCAAAATATTCAGGGACGCGAAAGTCCCGTATACGCTCGGCCCCAAGCACAAATGGTATCAATACCTGTACAAGGACCGTGCGAGCGCGCGCTACGAGAAAGGCGAGCCGTGTTGGCGCGGCAACTGCCTGATCATCGAGCATTTCATCCGGCGCCATGACAGGGAGATACCGGCCATGCCGGCGCGACTCTGGGACAACTCGGTTGAACGTGAATACTGGCAGCAGTTTTACGACCGGCAGGGTGAGGAGAAACTTATTTTTGTACATGCAGGAACCGGTGGCTCATCGGACAATCTGTCTGTCGACAGCATCACTCGCCTTCTATCGCGAGTCCGGCAATTAACCCGCGTCGCCTTCAAGATTGTTCTGACGCATGCCGGCGAAGAACACGCACTGGTGACCGAGCTTCAGGATCGGCTCGCGGAAAATACCGTTGAGTCGGAACTGGCAAAACCTCTGCCCGATCTGGCGAAATTTGCACGATCCCTGGTCGCCGCGGATATGTTCATAGCCGGCTCGACCGGCCCCTTGCATCTCGCCGGCCTGCATGATGTTCCAACCGTCGGATTTTATGCGGGGCGCCGATCTCGACCAGACATTCGCTGGCAGACGCTGACGCAGGCGAGCAAGCGCCTGTCATTTACTCCACCCATCGGCAGGAGAACCGGCCGCAATATGTCACTCATCGACGTGGAGAAGGCCGCCAGTGAAATCGCGGGCTTTCTGGACACCTATTACATACACTAGCGCCAGACACCCGTCAGAACTTCAGGACGGCAAGACCAATGAAAAAGGCATTATTCACGCTCGCGGTTGGCGACAACCCAATGTACAAGGCTGCCCTGAAAAGTTTTCAACGCTACGCCGACATTGTGAATGCCGACCTGATCGTCGCCGAAGAACTCCACTACCCGATTACGCTCGACAACCCCAGACATACGGCGAGCAAGGCCTGGACGGAGAAGCTCTACATCGGGGAACTGCTGAAGGAATACGAACGTGTCCTGTACCTTGACGCAGATATCATTGTCACACCACATGCCGAAAACATTTTCGATAACTATCCGGACCTGGAGACTCTGTACCTCTTTAACGAAGGCCAGTACCTCAAGCGCCAGCATGTCATAGACAAGATATTCAACATCATGGGGCCGCTGGATAACTGGCCCAGCGTCAACAACCGCCCGGTGTACTACAACGTGGGCTGTATGTTGATTTCCAATCAGTGCCCGTTATTCGACATCGCGACACTGGACGACCTGCAAGAGATCTGCAACTTCATTCAGTACTATGAGCAAACCTACTTCAATTATCTGATACATCGCGACGGCCTGAAGAATCAGCACATTTCCGAAAAATTCAATCGCATGGATGCCCTGGGTAGCGATGGCTACCGGGAGGCTAGTTTCATTCATTATGCGGGCAGGGGTTATTCGAACAGCACGCTCAAGCGAGAAGCCAGGTATCTAAATGATTTCTGCGAACTTTTTGATGGCATTTTCGATGCGTCGGAGCTTGCCCGCATCAAGGAATCCGGGTGGAAGCTCTTTATCGACAAAGCGAAGAAGCGCTACAAGCTCCCTCGAGGGATGATCGACTTCCTGGCCAGGAAATTCGTCACCATCTGACAGGTCTTTGCTTCACGAGAGAGTCCGCATGCTCAACTACAAGGTTTTCGTCATTAACCTCGCGCGTTCGCCGGAGCGTCTCACGGCGATCAAATCGCAATTCGATGCGATCGAAGTTCCCTTCGAACGCATTGACGCGATTGACGGCAGGAACTTGTCAGACGATTTTATCGAAACAGTATCACCGGCACGAGTTGTCAGGAAGAGCTATCACAGGGCGCTAAGCAAGGCGGAAGTAGCCTGCAGTCTGAGCCACAAGAAAGCATGGCAACAAATTGTCGACGACGACCTGGATTTTTCCATCGTGCTTGAGGATGACATCAGGCTGCTCGATAATTTCGCTGCGGTCCTTGAGTTGCTTTCGAAGCTGCCCCACGGCGACTGGGACTTCATCAAGCTCTACCCACTAACACGCGGCGGCGGCAGGAACATCGCCCGGCGATTTGACTACCAGGGCCATACGTTCGTGACCTACCACCAGTATCCGCTCGGCTTTCAGGGCCAGGCCGTCAGCCGGCAAGGCTCGGAATCGTTGCTTCGCAGTCTGCCTTTCGTGACAGAACCCGTCGATAGCCAGATGAAGTCGTGGTGGGAAGCCGGCGTTTTACCGTTCGGCCTTGTCCCATACTGCGTCACTACTGACGTTGACGGTATTTCAGACATCAACCCGGGCGGCAAACTCGAGGAGATGCCGCAGAATCCTTACGTGAAGATTGCAAATAAAATAGAAAGAGCATCTATGCGACTGTGGTCGACACCGAAACTAAACCGCAAGTTTCGTGCCTTTAAGCAGAGTCTGGAGCAAACAAGCTGATGTCGAATTCCGCGTCATCGCTTATAAGCCACAAGCAGCTTCTCGACGCCAGGCGAGTCCTTTACATGACGCACCTGGCTATTGGTGATTTTATTTACCAGGGTGTGTGGCTCAATGCACTCAAGGCGAAATACCCGCATCTGACGATCGACATCTGGTTCGATGATTGCCGCAGAAAGCCGCACAGCTGGGCGGCCGGCAGAAACAAAATATTGTGCGAGTGGCTTGAGACCGATGGCTCCTTCGATACGATCTACCCGATCGTCAATAACGTAGCCGAGCGCAAGATGCAGATTGCGTCGGCCCGCGACAAGGACTACGAGCTCATTGTTTTTGTCGGCAAGAACCGCAGCGAGCAGTTCGCGAAAGTTGCTCGACAAATATCGTCGTCCGCGTACATCGTGGCTACGAAGAGCAAACCACTCAATAATTTTCTTGCCAAGTGGTCGTACTTCCGAAGGCTCGACGGACAGCTGTCGTTCGACAAGTACGCCCGCAAATATCAGCGCATCGCCAATATTTACGCCAACATCTTCGGAAAAGTGTTTGGACTA
>CAYLTW010000151.1:2100-5806 GCA_964386735.1 uncultured Woeseiaceae bacterium | reverse complement strand
ACCTCTGGAACGGCACTGCCATCACGGCTGTGTTTGAAAAAAGCCGGCTTATGTAGCATCGCAAGTGCCCGGTATTTATACGAAGAGAGCAATAGTTAGTGCTTACTCTATAAATAGATATAACTCTTATATTAAAACTATTTAGTAATTACCCTGTCTCTGAATCTGGCAGCCTGTTTGCCATCATGGTACGTCGACGGAGACTGCCTTGTTGCCAGGCTATTTTTCTAGAGAGGTGCCTTTGTCATACGTTCGATCAGTCCGTCCAGCACTTCGTAATCACTGTAGGTGATACACAAGCGCCCTCCTCTATCGTTCGTTTCTTCCAGGCTCACTGGACAGCCAACAGCGTCTGCCAGATCCATTTCAAGGCGCCGCACATCGGGCGATTTCGTGATGGTTTTTGACGCTGCGCGATGAGTCGCCATTGAAGGCGGTCGACGTTTTGGTTTGTATTGTTTGTACTGCGCCAACCTGGCTTCCGTTTGTCGAACGGACAAACTTTCCGAGAGCACCTGGTTCAGAAACGCTTGTTGGCGATCCGGTGATTTTACAGAGGCCAGTACCCGGGCATGCCCGACCGTAATGTCACCTTGATGCAGTGCCTGGCGCGCCGGTACACCGAGATTGATGAGACGTCGTGCCTGGGTAACCTGATGGCGCGGTCGCTGCAACAGTGCGCCGATGGCTTTATCGGTGTACCCCTTCGACTTGAAGGTCTGGACCGCTGTGCTATCCGCGAGGGGATCGACCTGCCCTGCCCTGTTGAGCTCGACCTGGATCGCCAGCGCTGTGGCCGTGTCATCCAGATCATTCAAAATATAGACGGGCACATCCAGCAACCCTAACTCCCGGGCGATCCGCCAGAACCCCTCCCCTGTCACCAGCTCGTACATACGCTGTTGCCCTGGAGAAGGACGGACCACCAACGGCGAAATCACGCCTGCCTCGGACACTAACTGATAAAGATTGGGATCGATTGTCACGCTGGCCCCTTCCGGGCGCAGCGGGGATAGGTGGATTTGCTCCAACCCGACAGTGAAGAGTCCCTCGATCGGCATGTGTACAGTGTACCACGTGGTACAAAGAACGCGAGAGGACGCTTTCCGAGGCGTCCGTTAACGCTCAAGGACGGTGAAAATTAAGGGTGCTTAAAGTCCACAAGAACAGGAATATCTAGATAACAATCAATAGGATAACTGTAGTTTTGTCAATTGACAAAACTATGCCCAGTGCTCGTTCAGCGCCTCGGTGCAAAGCTGCTGGACCTCGGCTTTATCCGCCCCGCTACCGGGCAGGACTCTGAGGGTGAGACCTGTCTTTCCACCCTGTTTTACCTCCAATGCAGGCTTCCCGGACCCTTTTGCGACATAGGTTTTCAGTGCCGGTTTCTTTGATTTTGTGTTGCCCCTGGCGGCTTCTTTAAGTGAGCGAATCACCTCCTTTCCATCGGGTCCTGCCTTGCCGGCGGCACTCGCGCTCTTCTGCTTGTCAGCGAGCTGCCCTGCCCGCTTCAATACCCGTTCACACACTGCGCGCTCACTGGCTTTTTTTGCCAGCAGCGGTTTCAGGACCTTTGCATGATTACTGTTGATGTGGGTGACATCGGCGTAGGCATTGATGATGATATCCGGCAGTTCGGCCAGGTCCAGGAAGCGGGACAGCCATGACACGCTCACCTCCAGCCGTGCCGCCATCCGGCTCAGTACACCGTCGTAGTAATTTGCCAGGGCTATTTTGTAATCGATCGATCGCTCGTAATCGCTGATGTCCTCGCGATCGCGATTCTCAACGTCCGATAACCGAAACGCCTCTTCGTCAGAGAGGTCGCGGACATCGATGAGGAATTTATAATCGTAGTGCTGGCGCTTTAAGTAGACGATGCTCCAGTGCCTGCGCGCGCCGCAAATCACCTCAAAATCGTAGTCCGGGTCGTCTTTCAGGCGGCGGACCACGGCGGGGAATTCCTGGCCACCCTGGGCCTTGATGCCTTCGATCAGGTCATGGCAGCGCGTTTCATTCAATAACTCATAGCGCCGATTGTGGTGTTTCCACATCTTGCACCGCTCCGGATCGATCCGACGCAGGGTTTTGTGGACGGTCTCATCGCGGCCAAGCTCTTTCGCCTGCCCTACCCGCTTGCCAAGATGGTTCGGCTGCTTGCCGGTCCCCTTCCCGGTCCCCGTCTCATCCTCGGGCTGCACCTCTGGCTGTGCGCCGATATCACTAAATAATGCCCTGTTCTTTCGCATGTGGTCTCTCCTTTACACCCGGCCTTCGTTGCGCAATGCATCCCGGTGACTGGGCCAGGATTTACGAATAAGGAACTCAATTTCGCTATTCACCGCCTTGAGGTACGCCTTGCAGCGCCGATGCACGTCGCGGGACGTAATCGGTCCATCCAGTTCGTACACCGTCATCAGGCGTGCCGTTGCATTATCAATCTCGGCAGAATTCTTCATGGTCGCATTCAGCCTGGCCGTCCCGTAGACGTCGGACATCATGTCGCTAATGGCCGCGTGGGCCGTTTTCGACTCATCCAGCGCGTTCACGACAACCTTGAGGAACTTGAAGCGCGGCTCGGCGAGTCCTGCAGACATGAACTGTTCATAGGTATCCCGGAGCATTTTGAAAAACTGCGCCGTCGAGGCAAAATCCGTGGCGCTGGGCCGCGTCGGCACAATCATCGCGTTGGCGGCGTTGAGTACGCTGAGACTGATCATCCCAAGTGCTGGCGGTGGATCAATCAGAATCACGTCAAATTGATCCTCGATGCTCTGTATTCCACGCCGCAGCATGAGCAAGGCGTCCAGCGCATCGCTGCTATCCGCGCGTGCAATATAGCCTGCCAGTGAGTATTCCAGACCGTAGAGCTCCAGGTTCGCCGGGATCAGTTTCAGCTGGTCCCAATGGGTGTCATGCAGCGCATAGTCGAGCGAATTTTTTTCGCCATCCATATACGAAAAGATGGTCTCATCCAGCGCGACATCAGCGTCGGGGTTGTACCCGAACAAGGTCGTCGTGGTCGCCTGTGAGTCGGTGTCGATCACGCAGACGCGGTACCCCTGTATGGCCAGATACTGCGCCAGGTGAACCGTAAACGTGGATTTACCGACCCCGCCTTTGAACGACTGCAACGCCAATATGATCGCTTCGTCCGTTTGCGTGTTTCGAAACGGCGTAGTCCCAAAGTAGCGGCGCATTTCGTTGAGGTTGCTGAGCGTATAGCCGATTCGGCGCCCTTTTTCGTTCACGTCTGGCGAAGATATTTTGCCTTGTTTTTCCGCCGTCCGGATCGCGGTGGAGGATCGCCCGACCAGGTCTGCCGCCTGGCTGATAGAAAATCGCACGGCCAGTGATCGGTCTTTCGATTTGAACTCCGATTGCAGGTAGGCGATGATCTCATCGGATTTTCGGGCGATTTCGGCGATTTCGCTGAGCCCGATGGTTTGCGCCATACTGACAGTTTGCATCGTTTCGTCAGTGGGAAGGGATGTTGCTAAACTCTCAGCCATGTCGTCATCCTTTGCGAACTGTTTACTATAGATTGTGACTTTGCATTATATATAGGAAATACGCAAAGTTTGCAAAGATAATAGTCACATGCTACTGTTTTTTTCCCAAGGACATCATGCATGGACACTTGGGTGTGGAAATTAACAGCGTAAACGGAATCAATGCGCACGATCCGCGTGAAAGTCACGGG
>CAYLTW010000151.1:0-2000 GCA_964386735.1 uncultured Woeseiaceae bacterium | reverse complement strand
GAACGGATCGGGGTTCGCGGCCGGTCGTCCGGCGCGGTTATTGCCGATGCGCAAATATCGCTGTTTAAACTGGAAAGGGAAGGGCGGTTCACCTCCTACCCGATTGACGCCCAGTCTGAATTCCCCACCTTTCTGACACGCTTACCGATCTTTGTCCCTGGACAGCAAGCCAAGCAAAAAGCGTTGCTTGATGAGGATAACGCGTTACCGTTTTCCTGCAGCTGGGGGCAGGGCAGACGACACGGACCCTTGATGACGATTTACGATGAAGATACGTTAATCGCGATTGGGAAACTTCGGCAAAAATGCCTCTCCGGAAAGCCACACAAATTTCCGGTGGCCTTGTCACAACTGTCGGCGCCAACCGATAAAGACAATGTGCACGTCCATGTCGCCCAGTTTATGCTGACCGATATTCATCGCATCTGCGGAACAAGTTCAGGTGGCACCAACGACAGGAAACGGCTGAACTCGATCAAGAAGCTGGCGGCGACCAGTATCGAGTTCGATACCAAAACCGCCGGCAAGTTTGTCGGACAAGGCACCAACGTGAAATTGCTCGATGTGCTCTGGCAAGAGTACGAGAAAAATGCCATTTTATATGTGCAGATCACACCCGTCGTTGCTGCCTGGTTCGAGTCCGAGTACACCTATATCAATTGGGAGCTCCGCCGCAAACTCTCTGATACCGGCAAGGCGCATCACCGCTTCCTGTCCGGGCAACGCAAGCACTACAAGATCGGCACCAAACTCATGATGAAAGCGATTGGTTACGTCCGCCCTTATAAAAAGTACATGCTGGAATTGCGAGCCGACATGGAACAATTGAGGGATGAAGGCTGGATCGAGACATGGGAAATTACGGGTAATAACCGCAGCATACCCCAGATACTCGAGATCTGGCGCAGCTAACGCGGCGGTAATTTTTGGACCCAACCCGCGGTATTCTTAGACCAGCGCACGACTAATTCAGTAAATACAATAAGATAACGCCCTTACACCGACTGGCGGCCTACGCGTTTGTAGCGCCTGTATTCACGTATTTAAGGCGAACCGGGGGCTGTATACCGGCCTTTGCAGTGTATCGTTTCGATGCCTGGACCGCCTGCCACGCCGGTATTGATCGCCGATTGGCACCCTCCGGTAAACATTTACACTATAACTAACAACGGGTTATATAGTGATATGCTGCCGTGCACGAAAAGGGGAGTACGGTAATTATTGGACCGAATGCCGCGTCCATCAGTTGAAAGTGCCGTAATTTATGGACCCAAACAACTGCGCACAGAGTATCGTTCTCGGTACGGTAAATTTCGGACCCAATCGATCGCGGCCAGTGGAGGAGGGGAGAGGTTTTGTCCACAGGGTAGGGTAATTCCTGGACCTGGCACCGGTACACAATGGACCGATCCCCGTATAGGTTGGACCCGGCACCGTGCATTTTCGGACCGGGGACGGGTACAACTTGGACCCGGCAGAGGTAATCTTTGGACCCAAGCATTGAAGGACGGTCCGTAACAGACTGATTACAGTCATGCATTCATGACAGTGTCTGCGCCGTAGTACTTCTTATAGTCCTGTTTTTAGTTCTTTATATAATCCTTTGTAGTAAGTCCCCGCGAAGTACGAACGCGGCTTAAAACATTTTCTCATTCTTTCCCCACTAAAACCTTCTCTGATCAGAGAGCGGTATCCAAATAAAAAGACAACAACCCCGGATTACTTCCATAAAAGAACGTATGGCAGGCAAGTGGTGGGCGTCACCCCTGATCGTTGACAGCACATCCTGCATAGGCAGATATTTACACGATAGGGGAGGGGAGTCCTGCTGTTCATTAGCCAGGGCGTCTGCAGAAAGCCACTGCACCTGGTGAAGGGAAAATGATGTCGCATCGTCGAAGAGGCCGCGTTGCTTTTATCTGTACCGGTTCTTCGTATAATTAATCATATTGCGAATGCATCGGACACAGGCGATGACAACACGTACTTGTGCTCATGCG
>CAYLTW010000150.1:1561-5809 GCA_964386735.1 uncultured Woeseiaceae bacterium | reverse complement strand
GCAATCCCGGTCGCTTTTTCGACTTGCTTCGAGATCACGGCATGCAGGTCATCGAACACGCCTTTCCAGATCACGCCGTAATCGATCCCGGGAGTCTGAATTTCGACGATGAGTTCTATATCCTGATGACCGAAAAAGATGCCGTAAAGCTTGGCACGAAGCTCAGCGATCGGTTTTGGTATGTGCCGGTTGACCTGGAAATGGATCCGATTGTGGCCGGGCCGTGGCTCGAGCAAATCGAATCGCGCATGCGAGATGAGCAGGATCGCGAATGACCAAATTCGTCGTTGTAATACCCGCCCGCTACGATTCAGTACGATTGCCGGGCAAGCCGTTGCGCGAGATCAACGGCAAGCCGATGATCGAGCATGTTTACCGGCGCGGCCTCGAGTGTGACGCGAGTGACGTCGTTATTGCGACGGATGACGAGCGCATAAGCGAGGCGGCAGAGGCGTTTGGTGCGACCGTGTGCATGACGAGCGACCAGCACCGTTCCGGAACGGAGCGTATCGCAGAAGTTGCAGATATCATGGACTGGAGCGATGACACTGTAGTCGTAAACCTTCAGGGTGACGAGCCGGCCATGCCGTCGGCGCTGATCAATCAGTGTGCGGCGTTACTGGATGACATTACGGTCGACGTCTCAACACTTGCCTCTCCAATTTTGTCGCAAGACGACTTTAACGACCCGAACGTGGTCAAAGTTGTCATGAATTGTGACGACGATGCGATCTATTTCAGCCGGGCAACGATTCCGTACCCGCGCGACGAACATGGATCGGCCAAAGCAATGGAGTCAGCCTTGCATCACCACGGAATATACGGCTATCGCTGCGGTATTCTCAGGCAACTCGTCAACGCTGGGCCGTCGCCGCTTGAGCTTGCTGAACAACTTGAACAACTGCGCGCTTTATCGCTCGGCATGCGCATCAGGGTGGGGCGCCCGCAGACCAGGCCGGGAAGGGGTATTGACACCGAAGAGGATCTGGCAGCAGCAGCGAAAGAATTGTCTGACTAGATTCCCAGTCGACGGATGAGCTCGCGCACACGCGGGTCGGAGTGCAGCGTGTCAAACTCCGGCATGCGCAAAAAAGCCGTACTCGGGTCGTGTTGTTCATAAGCGCGTTCAAGCCATGCAATCGCCTTTTCATCGTCACCCGCGTGAGCGTAGCGCAGCGCCGCCCAATAGGCCTGGGCGCCTGATGCAGATGATTGCTCTGCCGTCAGATCTGCCAGCCAGGTGATCGCTGCCTGGTAGCCGTCCGCTTCGTACCGCACTGACAGCTCTGTGCTCTCATCGCCCATACCGAGGGCGGTCAGCAGCGAGGCCTCAGCGCGGACGGCCTCATCGAAATGGCCCAGGTAATGTTGGCTTCCTGCGAGCGCCAGCCACACGAAGGGCAGGTCGGGCGATATCCGAAGTGCTCGTTCGAACTCGTCGATCGCCTCGTCAAAGCGATGCGTCATGTGGAAGACAACTCCGTACTCACCGATGATCCAGCCGTTAAACGGATCCAGTTTGAGCCCGACCTCGATCTGCGTGAACGATTCGTCGAATCGACCGAGGACCGCCAGCAAGTGACCGTAGGAGCCCCGTGCATCGGCGTAGTTAGGATTTAGATCAATCGATTTCCTGAACAACTCTTCCGCGGTTACCCAGTTGAAGTTACTCCAGGCGCGAATGATCGCAAGCCAGACATGCGGTTCCGCCAGCTCCGGGTCGATTTCGAGCGCGCGAAATGCAGCCGCTTCCGATTTCGGCGTTGCCTCGCTGGCGGGTACAAAGCCCATCTGCTGAAGACCAATCCAGGCGGCGGCAATGCCACTGTGAGCCAATGCCGAGTTCGGATTTTGTTCAAGCGATCTGTCGAAGTACTCGATGGCGACCTCGAGGTCCTGTGGTGTCAGGCGGTAAAAACGCTCCATGCCTTTCAAGTAGTTGTCATAGCCGTTCGCACTGCCTTTGGCCGCACGGGCAAGTCGGGACAATTCCTCGGGCGTGACTTCGATTTGTATTCGTTCTGTAATCGCACGCGCGATTTCACTCTGAACAGAAAAGATATTTTGGAAGTCCCCCTCGAAACTCTCTCCCCAAAGAACAGAGTCTGTCGCCGCATCGATCAGCTGCGCCGTAATTCGGATCTTATCGCCATCGCGTACAGCCGAGCCCGTCACGACAGCATCTGCGCCGAGTTCTGCGGCGATCGCCGGCAAAGAACGTTCACTGCCTCGAAATCTCATAACGGATGTTCGCGATAACACACGCAATGCGCTTACCTTGGCCAGATTGCTAATCAGCGCCTCAGTCATGCCATCGGCGAAGTATTCTTCGTCAGCGTTGCCTGACAGGTTTTGGAGTGGCAGGACGGCCAGTGTCGACACGGCCGGTATCAATGATCGCTCAATCACGTACTGATCAATGACGACTGTAATAAGCGCCAGCGATAAAAATGCGATGATGACGAAATCGAGCTTGCGACCGGTTTGGCGTGTAAGGCCCGAGTCTGCAGGGAGTTGATCGGTTCGCTTGACGCCCTCGGGGGTCAGTTCGAAGACCCACGCGATCATGATGACAAACGGAAGACCTGCAACAAGGAAAGCGATCAAGCCCCGCAACGCCCATTCGGGAACGCCGAACGCCGGGAAAACCGTGTCGGCAACCTGCAACAGCAGCCAGGCCAGGGCCAGGTAGGCCAGCATAACCCTGAATACGTTGCGTCTTCGGAGTTCCTCGATGAACGATGGCATTCAATTCCCCAAAATCGCTCTTCTTGTATGCTCTATTTTAGCCTAAAGGACTGTGGTACACCCCGGAATGCTTCAGCGCGTTGGTGGTCATACATGCGGCTTGCCAAGCGATTTTCCTTTAGCATGTTAATGTTCGCAAATTCTTGCCGGATCGGGGTTCTGAGTGATCAATACAGATGTCGTCATTGTCGGTGCAGGGCCCTGCGGTCTGTTCCAGGTCTTCGAACTGGGACTTCTCGGCCTGAAATCGGAGGTTGTCGATTCCATCCGGCAACCGGGTGGTCAATGCACCGAGCTTTATCCCGACAAGCCGATTTACGATATACCCGGCATTCCGGTTTGCTCGGGAGAGGAGTTGACCGAGGCCTTGCTCAAGCAGATCGAGCCATTTGATTGCGGCATGCATCTGGGCGAAGAGGTCTCTGTTGTCAGGAAGAACGATGACGATTCGTTTTATGTGGAGACGAATGCCGGCACGCAATTTCACGCCAGTGCCATCGTCATCGCCGGGGGCGTCGGCTCTTTTCAGCCACGCCAAATCAGGGTGCCCAACGCCGAAGATTTCGCAGGCCAGACCTTGCACTATCGGGTGCAGGATCCGGGGCAATTCGCTGCTAAGAAGCTGGCTATTCTGGGTGGGGGTGATTCGGCTCTGGATTGGGTCCTGGAACTGATCAACGTTGCCGGGCATATCACACTGGTACACCGTCGCGACGAGTACCGTGCGGTGCCGGATTCGGTCGACAAAATGCGAAAATTGGTGGCCGACGGGAAAATGGATGTCATTGAGTCAGCCAGGGCAACGACGATCCAGGGAGTGAATGGCTTGATTAGCTCGATCACGGTCCAGCCCGGAGAGGGGGAACCCATCGATGTACCGGCCGACCACGTTTTGGTTTTTTTTGGTCTGGCGCCGAAGCTCGGCCCGATTGCCGAATGGGGCCTCGACATCAATCGCAAGACGATCAATGTCGATACTGAACGATTTGAAACTTCGCAGCCGGGAATCTATGCGATTGGTGACATCAACTATTATCCCGGCAAGAAAAAACTCATCTTGTGTGGATTTCACGAAGCAGCACTGGCGGCTTTTGCGATAAAGCAAAGAATTGAGCCGGACAAGAAAGTCCACCTCCAGTACACGACGACCAGCCCGATCATGCACGAGCGCCTCGGCGTGGCCGACTAAAATCAGCACCAGACCGGACACGGATGTGCCAACGGTGCGGATCTGGAGTATTCTTCCGCCTGTGGCAGTCCGTCAGGCGTCAGGCTGCCGCCAGAGTGACACTGACTTGGAGGATTGACGATGTTCAGGAGAGGTCAGGACGACGATAATTTGGTAGCGACTTCGACGTTACGCATAGGCGAACAACAACCCGTTCGCTCGAGAAATGTGTCCGTCATCGGGCCGACGCTGGTATTTAAAGGCGAGCTTTCGGCGGATGAGGACCTGGTGATCGAAGGCACGATCGAGGGCACGATCGCCCATCACAAGAA
>CAYLTW010000150.1:0-1461 GCA_964386735.1 uncultured Woeseiaceae bacterium | reverse complement strand
ACAGAATTTATCGGCAAGCGCCTGGCAGATGCTTTGACTGAATCGTACCGGCGCTCGCACAGGTCCAGCTAATGCTGCCGGAATTGTCGATGGCCGTGAGTACTATCTGTTCGTCGAATATTGCGGGATTGGCGTTGAAGCCGTACTTGATTTCAATGACGTTATTCTCGACCTCAACGTGCTCAATGTATTTGCCTCTGATGTCGTGCTCATCCGCCAGACCGGCATCGCTATTGTCAGCTGGCCAGGTTCCGTTCTGTATGTAGAACTCGCTGACCGCCGTTTTTGCTCCGGATGCCAGGGTCAGGCCTTCTGTAACCTGTGCCCGAATCATGTAATTCCGGTAGGCGGGAATCGCAACCGCAGCCAAAATGCCGATAATCGCGACGACGATCATGAGTTCGATCAGCGTGAATCCCCTCTGAATTTTCCTCATACCCGAGTCCTGAATTCTATATCGCGAAACGCATTCCGGCTGCCTGTATCGCCGGGGGTTGATCCATTTTGATGCACCTGGGCGACGTTGTCGTCCATCTCGATCACGCCGGAAACTTTGAACTGTGTCACACGATATTTCGGGACATCCGTCTGTATTATGCCCGCGATTAACCGGGTACAATTGCGGCCGGAAGAACACGATCGCCCGCTCTCAAGGCATCATGATCTCGTCGGCTGGCAAGGCAGATTTTGGAAGTGATCAAGAATTCTCAGGGGTTTCTCGTAGTAGCGCTGGTACTGTCAGGCGCATGCTCCACGCCGGGCGGCAATCCGCCAGCGCACAGCGGCTCGTATGCGGAGGCGCACGCTGCGGCCGTATCCGCAATCGACATTTCGGCAGCAAAAGGCCATGCGTGGAGCACGTCTGATGCCCTGCTGGAGAAGGCGGTTAACGCGGCTGCCGATGGCGATGAAGATCTCGCGACTCAGCTGGCGGACAGCGCGCGAGTTCAGGCCGAATTGGCCACCAGGCAGGCGGACATCGAAGAAAAAATCTGGAGTGAACGAGTTCTCTCTAAGCAGAAATCAGGGAATCCGGAGTAGCCATCATGGTCGAAAAACGATATTTGGAAAGCTTGTTGCTTGTCACTGTTCTTGCGATGTTATCGGTGACGGCATTTTCGAATGAAACAGAGGAATTGAAGCCGTTCGCGGAAGTTCGCGTTGTGCTTCAGCTTAGCGATCAGCAGAATGAGGCGGTCGTACTCGATGTCGCAAACAACCTGATCAAGAATTACGGTGGACCCGACTTTATCGACATTGAAATCGTCACATTCGGAAAAGGCATACGCTTGATGTTTGCCGGAGGCCAACATGAAACACGTGTTGCCAGTCTCGTCGAAAATGGTGTGCGTTTTTACGTGTGTGAAAATACGCTGGATACGATTGAGCGCGAGACCGGCAAGCGGCCGGAAATCAGCGAACATGCGGAATTCGTACGAGCTGGCGTGGCACGAATCATCG
>CAYLTW010000149.1:0-5809 GCA_964386735.1 uncultured Woeseiaceae bacterium | reverse complement strand
CTCCCCGGAGAAATGGGCGAGAATTTCAAGTGCCTGGGCATTTCCCGAGGCACGATCTCTCCACCATCTGCATTTTCATTCGCTGACAGGACGCACACTTTATGACGCCAGGGACAAAGCGCCGGGGCACGCAGTGAGCTGGCTGCATATCGTCGTACTTGCCATCGTGCAGGGGTTGACCGAGTTTCTGCCGATTTCCAGTTCGGGCCACCTCGTACTCGTTCCGTCTGTTCTTCATTGGGGCGATCAGGGCCTCGCATTTGATGTCGCCGTGCATTTCGGTTCACTCATCGCGGTCTGCATCTACTTCAAAAGCGACGTCGCGGCGATCGTGCGAGGAGGCGTCCAGTTGCTCGGTTGGAGCAACAAGACACCCGAATCGCATTTGGCGCTCGTTCTGGGTATCGGCACGATTCCGGCAGCGGTCGCAGGACTCATGCTGGCCGGCTGGATTGAAGCGAACCTGCGCGATCCGGCCGTCATCGTCGTCACGCTCTCCGGGTACGGGATTGTCATGGTGCTGGCAGATCGTTTCGGGCGCCGTGAGCGCGATATCACCGGAGTCAGGCTCAGTGATGCGATCTGGATCGGTTGTGCCCAGGCACTTTCGCTGATTCCCGGGACATCGCGATCGGGCATCACGATCTCGGCAGCGCGCGCGCTGGGCTTTCGACGGCAGGACGCGGCCCGATTCTCATTTCTACTGTCGGTCCCCGTGATTCTGCTCGCGTCGGCGTACAAGGGATTCGAAATGCTTTCAGGGGACATTGCGGTTCCGTGGAGTGAGTTGGGTTTTGCGGCGCTGATTTCGGGTATTGTCGCTTACCTGAGCATTGGCTTTTTCATGCGCGTCGTGAGCCGCATCGGTCTCTTGCCGTTCGCGGCGTACCGGCTCGTACTGGCAGCGGTTATTTTGTATGTCCTGGTCTAGGTTTCTTGCGGCACTGATGCTAACCAGTCTGTTTCCGCCTATGAGCGCCTTCGCCGAGCGTGGCGACTTCATTGTTGGCGTCGGTGCCTCGGCCGACGATGCCGATGGCCTTGCCGCCACGGTGGTCGCTGATTTTAGTATCGGTGATCAGACCTGGTTGTCCGGCTCGGTCGGCCGTAGCACGGTAGATCTGCCGCGTAGCCGGGAACTCGAAACCTGGTATGCGGACATCGGCATTGATCACTACTGGGACCCCGCGGGAGCCCGCTTCAGTGTTGCCTACTGGGGCGACGCGGATCTACTCGATTCCGTCGATTTTATTGGCGCGATCTATGCGCGAGGCGAGAAGGGATTGATTTCGATCGATGCCGAATACCGCGACTTCAATCTGCAATTGCCACCAATCGACATATTTCCGTTAACCGAGATTCCGTTCAATGCCGGCGGACTGGGCATATCGGGACGGCTCAAGATGACGGAGCGTTCGAGTTTTCGGTTCGCAGGCATGAGCTACGAATACAACGTCAATCTGCGCATCCGGGACTCCGATAGAGTCGCAAATTTGCTGTCGATCAGTCGGCTAAGCCTGTTGAGCAGCCTGATTGACTGGCGCGTGTCCGCGGGAATTGGCATCGACTTTGGCCTGAAGACCTTGCAGCTGGATGTTGCGAAGTGGCGCGGCGCATTCGACGCAAGTGACAGTCGATCCGCAACTATCTCATTCCTGACGCCGATGACGGATCGAACGGATATCGAGATCAGCCTCGGCTACGACGACTCGGACTTGTACGGTGACGTTGTCGTGCTGAGCGTGTTTTTATATTTTTATGGTGGCGACTAGCGCTTCTCGCGAGCTCTTCGGATAGCCGCAACGCGCGCCTTGCGAATCTCGACGGGAATGTTTTTGGCGTCGTTCGCTTCGGCAATTTCGCGCGTATTCACCTTTTCGGCCGCCGCATGGGCTGTGCGCAGTGCATCCGCCTGCGGATAGTCTCGATTCTCCAAACCGCTACGACCACGGGCATCCGCCTCACACGCGAGTAAAAACCGCTCGAATCGTTGCGGTCGCCGGAAAGCGTCCGTTTTCTCGAGTACCTTGAGAACCGTCGAATCCCTGAGATCGGCTTCGCGATGGCAGTGAGTGTGGTACTCGGCAACCAGCGTTGCCAGTTCACGAAAATTTTTGGGAATCGGCAGGCGCTTCGCCATTGCCTTGATCAGCTTCACGCTTCTTGCTTCATGGCCGGGATGGCTCGGCCATTCATCTTTGCGCGTCGTCGCCTTGCCCAGATCGTGCACCAGCGCCGCGAACCGGACGTCCGGCTCGTTGCCTAGTTTGTCTGCCTGGTCGAGCACCATCATTGTATGAATGCCGGTGTCGATCTCCGGATGCCACCTTTTCTGCTGCGGGACTCCGAACAGCGCAGCGACCTCCGGGAGTACGATTTTCAATGCGCCACATTCGCGCAGCTGCTCGAAAAACACGCGCGAGTGTCTTACCGACAGCGCCGCCTCTGTCTCCTTCCAAACACGATCGGGGACCAGCGCGTCGGCCTCCCCATCCGTGACGATGCGCCGCATCAGGTTCGTTGTCTCGACGGCGATAGTAAAGCCCAGCTCGTGAAATCGTGCCGCGAATTTCGCGACCCGGAGAATCCGAACCGGGTCTTCGATAAACGCGTCCGACACATGTCGAAGTACACATTCGCGGATATCGCGCACGCCATTGAACGGGTCGATGAGTTTGCCGTCGGAATCTTTTGCGATGGCGTTGATCGTCAGGTCGCGTCGGCTCAGATCGTCTTCGAGCGTGACTTCCGGTGAGGTATTGAACGCGAAACCGTGATAACCAGCCGCGGTTTTGCGCTCGGTTCGGGCGAGCGCATATTCCTCGTTCGTTTGTGGGTGCAGGAATACCGGGAAATCCTTGCCGACCGGCTTATAGCCCTGGTCAAGCATCTCCTGCGGTGTTGCGCCCACGATGCACCAGTCCCGTTCAACTACAGGAATTCCAAGCTGTTCGTCGCGAACAGCACCGCCGACGAGGTAAACACGCATGCAGGGATGGTACACGCCAATGGCCTCGGGCTACCATTCGAAGATGCTTGCACGATTCCTCAAGCCGCTTGCGTTGATTTGTGTAGTGGCCGCTATTATCTCGATATCGGGGTGCTACTACCTGCAAGCGGCACGGGGTCAGCTGGAGGTACTTGGCAAGCGCGATCCGATCGTGGACGTTATCGGAGACCCGCGAACCGCGCCCGAACTTGCGGATCGATTGCGCTTCGTTCAGGAAGCCCGTGCATTTTCAATTACAGAGCTCGGGCTGCCGGATAACAAAAGCTATCAAAGCTACGCTGACGTCGAGCGCGACTTCATCGTATGGAATGTATTTGCCGCGGGTGAGTTTTCGCTCGCGCCCAGGCAATGGTGCTACCCGATTGTCGGTTGTGTGTCTTATCGCGGGTATTTCAAACAACAGGCGGCAGAGCGCGAGGCGCTGAAGCTCAAGGAAAAAGGCTTCGATGTGCATTTGGGCGGGGTCGCGGCGTACTCAACATTGGGCAAATTCGATGACCCGGTGTTGAGTACGATGATGCGATGGGATGACGTGCAGCTTGCCTCGGTCTTGTTTCATGAGCTCGCGCATCAATTGCTGTACGTAAAGGGTGACACCGGATTCAACGAATCATTTGCCACGGCGGTCGAGGAGTTTGGAATTGGGCGATTTCTGCTCGGCAAGGGCATGAACAAAGCGCTGAATAGCTACGACGATAACAAAGCGCTCAGGCGGCGACTCATGCAACTGGTTGGCGATGCGCGGGACGATTTGCGCATACTCTATGCGGAACGCATTGATGACAGCGATAAACGGCAGCTGAAGCAACAGCGCATTGATCGGCTGACAACGGGCTTGCGCAGAGAACTCATGGAGTCGGGCCGTGACTCTGTCGCCTGGCTGAAAAAGCCGCTGAACAATGCGCGAATAGCGTCGCTGGCGTTGTACGAGGGCCGACTGCCCGAGTTTCGAATCATGCTTGACAGATGCAACGACGATCTCAGCTGCTTTTACGACGAAGCGCGTCGTATTTCGAAGCTCGGGCAAGCGGAACGCGACGACTACCTTGATTCACTGTTGCACGAGCCCGCCGTGCCTCGACCAGCGGCAACTCGTCACTGAGACGCCGTGTGCGGCCGGTCATTCGCCAATAGAAAATAGTTTCCGCCGCCATGACGCGGCGAACGTACTTGCGCGTTTCGTTAAGCGGAATCGTCTCAATCCAGATGCGTGCGTCAATCGAGCCCTGTTCGGGCATCCATCGATCAACACGATGTGGGCCTGCATTGTACGCCGCTGTCGCGAGTACCAGATTACCGCCATACCGTTCAGCCATCTTGCCAAGGTATATCGTTCCCAGGCGTATGTTCGCTCTCGGATCCGTGAGTGTATTCAGGCCCGAGTAGGGCAGGTTCATTTCTCGCGCGACCTTTCGTCCGGTCGCCGGCATCACTTGCATGAGTCCAATCGCACCGGCACTGGAGCGGACATCACGCATGAACAGGCTCTCACTACGTGCGATGCCATAGGCCCAGGTCGTCGAAACCTGTGCCGCCGCCGCATGTTGCTGGAACGCGTTCTCATAGGGCAACGGGTAGCGCAACAAAAGATCGTCGAATTCGTCGATGCTTGCGGCTGTGGCGATCGCACGAGAATGCCAGCCCCAGCGATCGGCGAGAATTGCGGCCTGCGTTTTTTGAGCGGGCGTGAAGTCGGTCACGACGGCGTCCCATTCAGACCGACCGCGCCCATCGAGGCCGACGAGATAGAGTTCGCGTGCGCGAAGAAGATCCGTTCGCGATGCCATGGCCGCGATCTCGTCTTCGTCAACATTCAGGTCCGTGTGCGCGAGCACATACGGCAATTGCAATTCGTCTGCGGCCAGAAAACCATAAAAACTGCGTTCTGTGGCAAGTGACTCGAATTCCGCGTTCGCCGGGATTACCTGGCCGCCATGCTGCAGCGCTATTGCGCTCCAGTAGCGCCACACTTCGGCGTCGCGCTCGCCCGCGGACATGTTCTGCAAATCTTCAAGCAGTCGCTCCCAATCCCGCACCCGCAGGCTTGAGCGCGCTCGCCAGCGCATGACTTCGTCGTTTTGAGCAGCCTTCGGCAGATCGACAAGTAAAGAGTAGGCATCGGGCAAATTGTCACGTGCCGTCCACAATGCGATGTGACGGATTGTCTTGAGTTTTTGCTCTTCGGAGAAGTTGAATCGTGGTTTGATCGCGCCCCAGAGTTCAAGAGCACGTTGTGGATCAGCGAAGGTTAACTGCTCGACTGCGTAGACCAGTTGTCGGCGCGATGCGTCGGTACTGGCCCCGGCGCCGAATTGCTCCAGAAAACGCTCGGGATTGCGCTGAGCGTCGAGCCAGCCGCCGGCTTGTTCGACATGCGACTCGTCAATAGACTCGCCGATCCAACGTGCCCGCGAAAACTCACGCGCCTCGACGGCAAGGTCGAAGCGTTGCTGATAGTCACGCGTGGAAAGCGCCTTAATATCCACCAGGTGCCTGAACACGGGGTCGCATTCGTCAACCTGACTTCCGCCGATCAGCCATAATTCCTTCGCTCGATTCAAAACGCGCTGTTCCCGCCCGGCGGCGAGTTCCGCCTGCAGTGCAAGACAATCGAGCTTCTCGACCCCCAGCCCCTGGTAGTAGGACTGGTAGATGTCAAAAAAAGCGTCCAGTAAGCCGCGGCGACCGAGATCCAGCGCATAGCGGTAGCGAAGCTCGCGCGCAGGTTTCAGCATGTCGTACTGGTCGAGAAACGCGCTGACGAGCTGATCGTCTGCCCGATCCAACGTGGCACGCAGG
>CAYLTW010000148.1:0-5957 GCA_964386735.1 uncultured Woeseiaceae bacterium | reverse complement strand
ACATGCGGGCAACGGCCAGGGCACAACCGAACATCGCCCTGATCAAGTACTGGGGCAAGCGGGACCCGGCGAGAAATCTGCCGGCTGTCGGATCTATTTCCGTGACGCTTGGCGACCTGTATACGGAAATGACCGTCTCGCTCGACGCCGGCTTCGATCGCGACCGGCTCGTCGTCAACGAACAAGACAACGAGTCAATGCTGCCTCGAATCAGCGCCTGCCTCGACAATGTTATTGGCACGTCGCGCGCTCACGCCCGGGTAGACAGTCTTTGTAATTTCCCGGTCGCGGCCGGCCTCGCATCTTCAGCCTCGTCGTTCGCTGCAACGGTTGTCGCCGCATCGGCAGCGTCAGGAGCGTCCGCATCGACTGCCACCCTGGCGAGCCTTGCGGGTCAAGCGTCGGGATCCGCGGCCCGCTCCTTGTATGGTGGTTTCGCCGAGCTTAAAAATACCCGAAACGACGTAAGCGTGGAGACCATTCTTGACGGCCATGACTGGCCATTGAAAGTTATTATCGCGGTTACGTCGGACGGACCCAAGCCGGTGAGTTCGGGTAAAGCGATGGAGATCAGTCGCAAAACATCCCCCTTTTACGGGCGCTGGATAGAGAAACAACATGATGATCTTCGAATTGCGCGCGAGGCAATTGACGACCAGGATTTCGAAAAACTTGCGCAGGTGTCCGAGCACAATTGCCTGAAAATGCATTCCGTCATGTGGGCATCGAGACCGCCGATTGTTTACTGGAATGCAGCGACGGTTGATTGTATGCAGGGAATTCGCGAGTTGCGTTCGAGTGGCGTCGGTGTGTTTTTCACTATCGATGCCGGCCCACAGGTCAAGGCAGTGTGTATTGCATCCGACGAAGCACGCGTCCGGGACGCGTTGTCGGCGATCGCTGGTGTTACCGACGTCCTGAGTACCGGCCTGGGCGAAGGCGCCCGTCTTGTGGAATCTGCGTAATGTCGTTGGTTACAAGCAGTGCACCTGGAAAGGTGGTTTTGTCCGGCGAGTATGCAGTACTCGATGGTGCTCCCGCGATTTCGATGGCCATCAATCATCGAGCCGTTGTTACGCTTGCCCCGGCCTCCGGCGACAATGCAACAGTTCGATCAATTGGTCTCGCTGGACGTACTGAGCGAGCGCTGTTCGATTGCGCCGTCAAAGCAAGCGGTTTCCAGGGTGAAAATGACTGCGCATTGATTCTCAATACCAGCGCTTTCGTTGACGCCGGGAGTGGCGAGAAGTTTGGAATTGGCTCAAGCGCGGCACTAATGGTCGCGCTTTGCCAGGCGTTGGCTCCGCGCGAGGCCAGCCGTGATGAAGTTCGTGAGATCGCTGCTAACGCGCACCGGGATTTTCAGCACGGCATCGGCAGCGGTGTCGATATTGCAACGAGTATTGCCGGAGGTCTTCTTGAATTTCGCATGCCCGATGCCCGGGTGACAAAATTGACCTGGCCACCGGAACTGAGTTTCGCATTGTTGTGGAGCGGCGTAGCCGCAAATACGCGCGAACGCGTTGATCGCCTGGCTGCGAGCGACGCTATGGCGAGTCGCCCGGCGCTGTCCGATGCGGCGGTTACCACGGCCGCAGCCTGGCAATCAGGAAGCGCCGTTGCTGTCATCGCCGCCTACGACGAATACGTTAAAACACTCATGAGCTTCAGCGTTGACCACGGTCTCGGTATATTCGAAGCCGGGCATGATGCCCTGGTACAGGATGCGTTCGCCGACGGCCTGGTGTACAAACCGTGCGGCGCCGGTGGCGGTGATATTGGCATTGCACTCGCGACGGACTCCATGCAACTTGGCAGATTCGTAAAGCGCGCCAAAGAAACCGGATTCAGGCACCTGGATTTCGACATCGATATTGATGGTGTGCAGACAACAAGAGAACACGAGTGAGCGATTCAAGGATCCCGGGGCTCTACCAGCTTGGCAATGGCGAGCGTATTGACGAGCTTGTCCGCCTCGGCTGGCTGGCCGAATCCGACGCAGTTGCGCTTCGCGGCGGTCATCACGTTCTTTCCCTGCAAGCCGCCGACAAGATCATTGAGAACGTCATAGCGACGTTTGGCCTGCCGTTCGCGATTGCGCCGAATTTCATCGTAGACGGACGCGACTATGTCGTGCCTCTGGTCGTCGAGGAGCCTTCAATTGTTGCTGCACTGAGTGGCGCCGCACGGCTCGCACGGTCCGGCGGCGGATTCGAGACCGAGTGCAAAGAGTCGCTGCTGATCGGTCAGGTTCATCTGACCGATTTTGACGACCAAAGCAGCGCGAGCAGCGCAATAATGGATGCAAAGGAACAACTGCTGGCAGCGGCGAACAGGGTCCATCCCCGACTTGTCGCTCGCGGTGGTGGTGTACGTGATCTCGAAGTGCGCGAGCTGGAATTGTCGGACGGCCAGCGAACGCTGGTCGTGCATCTGCTGGTCGACACCTGCGATGCCATGGGCGCCAACCTGGTCAACACGATTTGCGAGGCTGTCGCGCCCGAACTCGCGGCATTGTGCGACGGCCACGTATCGATGAGTATTTTGTCGAACCTGTCCGACCGTTCGCTGGTTACGGCGCGAGTCCGGCTCTCGCTCGCCGAACTTGCCGAGTCGAACACACAGGCCGTCGAAGTTAGAGACGCTATCGTGCGCGCGGATGAGATCGCCCACGCAGATCCTTATCGCGCGGCAACGCACAACAAGGGCACCATGAACGGCATCGATTCGCTCGCAATTGCGACGGGCAATGACTGGCGTGCGATCGAAGCGGGTGCCCACGCGTACGCCGTAAAGGACGGGCAATACAGGCCGCTGACGCGCTGGTCGGTCGACAAGGCCGGCGATCTGGCGGGCGAGATTCGATTGCCGCTCAAAGTCGGAATTGTTGGCGGGACCGTGAATGCCAATCCCGCCGCTGCAATCGGGCTGCGGATCGCCGGCGTGCAAACCGCGGTCGAACTTGCCAAATTGATGGCGTCGGTTGGCTTGGCCCAAAACTTCGCCGCGTTGCGCGCACTGGTCACGACAGGAATTCAAAAAGGACACATGCGCTTGCACGCGCGCAGCGCCGCATCTTCGGCACGTGAGGTTCTCCCTGCAGGGGAGTCTGCTGAAGCCGGTGCGGACTCGAATGCCGCCAAAGCGGCCGGCAAAGTCATTCTCCTGGGTGAGCACGCGGTTGTGTATGGCAAGCGCGCCCTCGCATTGCCAATCAAGGATGCTGTTTCCGCCCGGGTTACGAGAAACTCTTCGCAATCGTCGATACCAGCAGGACTCGACGTTATGATTACGCTGATCGCTCGCGAACTCGATGTCGATACCGCCGGCGTGGCTATAGCGTTAAATTCGCGACTGCCGCGGGCCATGGGGCTTGGCTCGTCAGCCGCAATTGCGGTAGCGATCACCCGCGGCATTGATCAGGCATTTGATCTCGGAATTGATGATGAGCGCGTCAATGCCATTGCATTCGAGTGCGAAAAGCGGGCGCATGGGACACCGTCCGGCATCGACAATACGATTGCGACGTATGGCGAACCGATACTTTTTCGACGGGTCGACAAGATTGAAACCTCAGCCATCGAACTGACGGAAGCGCCACCGATTGTCATCGCCTGCAGCAGTTCTGCGGGCCTGACCGTCGAGCAGCTTGCCGGCGTTCGCGCACGGCGCGAAGTCAATCCGGATCGCTATGATCACATTTTCACCGAAATGGGCGACATCAGCCGGCAAGGCGCCGACGCGTTAAAGTCAGGCGATTTCGAGCAGCTGGGCTCACTCATGAACATCTGTCACGGCCTGTTGAACGCGATCCAGGTCTCGACCCCGGAACTCGAGAGCATGGTATCGATCGCCCGGGCCAGCGGCGCGGCAGGCGCGAAACTGACGGGGGCCGGCGGTGGCGGATCAATCGTCGCGATATGCCCGGGAACGCAGAACACTGTCGAGGCGGCGTTGGGCGCGGCAGGATTCACCACAATGAGGCTGGACGAGACAAGGGAAGACGATCGTGGACAAGGCCGTAGTAGGTAGCGAGCAAAGAGTCGTGTCCTCGGAATCGGAGGAGCTGGTTCTGGTCGATGAGGACGACAACGAGACCGGATTCTTGTCGAAGGCGCTGGCTCACGATGGCGCTGGCACCTTGCACCGGGCGTTTTCGATATTTCTGTTTAACAAAGACGGTGAACTGCTGCTGCAAAAGCGAGCGAGCTCGAAAAGATTGTGGCCGCAATACTGGTCAAACAGTTGCTGTAGTCACCCGCGTCGTGGCGAAACAATGGCCGTGGCAACCGGGCGCCGCCTGCGCGATGAGCTCAATGTCGAGGCCGAACTCGAATACCTGTACAAGTTCAGTTACCAGGCCGGTTTCGGCGACCTGGGTTCGGAGCATGAGCTATGCCATGTCTACCTGGGAAGTATCGCCGGCGAGGCGCATGCGAACGAGCACGAGATTGAGAGCCTCCGCTTCGTGAGCGTCGCCGACCTCGAGAGCGAGTTCGTGGCCGCGCAGGAGAAGTTCACGCCGTGGATCCTTATGGAATGGCAGGCTTTACGCAACAATCATGGAGAGAAACTACGTCGGTACGTGGACGTTCAGGCTCAACCGACATACCGGTAATACTCGATACCGAGATCCGTGAAATGACGATCGTCGCTACGGCCGATCCGATCGACGACGAATTCGTTTCTCGGGATGTAATCGAGCCCGGTAACGCGCTTGCCGTCGTGCAGCGCCTGATACTGCTCCATGCCGAGGTCGACGACGAGGCTCATCGCATCGCCGAATTTTATTTTTGATGCGGCTTCGCGCCAGCCTTCAGCCATGAAGAACGGGATGACTTCGGCCGCGTCACCACTGCCATACCCGAGTGTCAAAACCTCGTCGCCTGCGACCAGCGAATCCTCATCGAGCGCCTGCTCAAAGCCCGCGGCCAACCAGGCCGGCAACGCGGCTGTGTACAGGTTGCCCAAGTCCAGCATTGTGTCGCTGCCGAGCCGCATCTTGTCGAGGATTTCGCGGCGGAAATGGCGTGATGCGCGGAATGATCTCAAAACCGCCATTGTGAGCGGATAGGCCTCGTAGTTCAGGCTATTCGGTTCCGCGAGGCTGGCGACGGCCGGTTTGCCGAGCATCTCCGCACAGAGGTCCTGCGGGTCGACGCCGGTTTCGTAGCAGTATGAAGCCAGCTCGGCGCGATCTTCGGCATCGCCCGAGCTCAGGGCGAACAGGTAGGAAACGGCCCAGCCTGTTTCCGGCATACGCCTATACGGGCGATGCAGGAATACGGTTCTTAGCGAACGCAGGTACTCGATCGCGTTCAAGCCACGTTTTTCGTACATATCGTTCAAGGCATGCAATGTCTCGTCGATGTAGCAGGTCGTCGAGTACTTGCCGTTGAATACCGGGAAATCCTGAACCTGGTGGCTTTCGGAGCGATCCTGAGCGCAAAAACGGGACATTGGCTTGCGAAAATCCATGATCCGGTAATCCGATGCCGAACCGGAGCCGACGAGGTCGACGATCGCGAGTTTGGGGTCCTCCTCGAGCAACATGGCGACAGCGCCCGCGCCCTGGGTTGGCTCGCCGCTCGAGCCGCGCGCATATTCCGCGATATCCGCGCAGACAACGATCGCCAGACTGCCCGCGCCGTCGAGCGCCAGGTGGCGAATTGCACCTTTCATGCCGTACACACCGCCGAGGCAGGCGTGCTTGAATTCCGGTACTTCGCAGCTGCGCGAAATCGGCGCCTTGCCGCGCTCCTCGAGCGCCCGGTCAACCATACCCTTGACGATGATTGCGCCGGCCGAGTTATCGGTGCTGGATTCGGTGCCCAAACCCAGGAACTTCACCCGGCTGGCATCGACGTCGTACTGGTCGATCAGGCGAAGGACGGCGGTCGCGGCCATCGTGTAGACGCTTTGCTGCGGGCCGCGCATGCGGAAACTGCGCCCGACCA
>CAYLTW010000147.1:0-6081 GCA_964386735.1 uncultured Woeseiaceae bacterium | reverse complement strand
GTTGGAAATCGTTGATTGATCTCACGTTGGTCACATCGGTTTTGTTGTAGTTGTAAGCCAAAGACAACCGGACGTCAGCGCCACCCCACTCCACATCAGACGTCACGACCAGATCTGCACCCGAGTGTTCGACATCCAAGGTATTCGTATAGAATGAAATAGTGGTGCCGTCAGCGGCTGGCTGTCTGTCTGTACGATAAATTCTATCGTCGACGGTTATCTTGTAAAAGTCGAGGCTGATGTTGGTGTTGCCGAACAGGTCGGCAGTTATGCCACCACTGATATTCACCGTTGTTTCCTCTTGTAGTGCCGTAGCGCCTGCAGCGATGGCCCGTGGATCCGTCACCGGTACCAGCCCCTGGATGAGCAAGACTCCGGTGGCAGGATCGACTGAACTAACCGTTGCCCTGACATTGTTCTGTCCTGGTGTTGGCGCCTTGAAGCCGGTAGATGCGGCAGCACGGAAAGCGAACGAATCATTTACCCTGAATCGACCTGCGATTTTACCGGTTACAACGCCGCCAAAATCAGAGTAGTCCTCGTATCGTACAGCATACTGCAGCAATAACCGGTCAGTAATATCATGCTCAATATCCGCGTAGACTGAGTAGTTATTACGAGACCACGTGCCAGCCTGGCTTGGTGAAATTCGCCCATCCACACCGGGGCCTTCTTCACCAGTAGCAGGGACAACCCAGGCATTCCTCTCACCGGCATTGGTTGTCCAGGCTTCGTCACGCCATTCAACACCGTAGGCAAGGTTAAACGTATCCGACAGTGCAGTAGAAAAATCGGCATTGAAGAGAAGTTCTTCCTGCTCGTAACCACCGGTGTTGAAAGCGAATTGCGGAATCTGAAAATCGGGTGCGGGTGTCAGGCCGAGACTGGGGCTGATTTCCCTGTTCAGGAACAGATCCATTGTGTTCTGGCCGTAGCCAAAACTAACGTCCCAGCTAGTTCCGCCGGCGAATTCGCCCATGAAGCCCGTGGAGAGGCTTATATCTGTCTGAGCGCCGTCAAGATACGGGGTATAACCTGTCAGCAATAACTCACCGGTATATCCCAGAGCTTCGATGGGCTCCAATGCTTCCTCTACCGCGTTCAGGGCTCTGTAGAAAAATCTGTAGCGAGCCGTCGTGTCGGCTAATCCCAGGCGTCCGTACCAGGTGGCATTGTCGCTGACATCCTTCCCGGCACTCAGGAAAAACTTTGTCCCACTGGATTCAACACGACCAAAGGTTTGCACCAAAGGTGCATCACCGAAAGGCGAGTCCGCGCCAACGCCGACTACACCCGCATCGATATTTTCTTGACCCGCAGGCCGCTGTATGCCACGCGATAATGCTTCGTTATTCTGGTACTCCAGGCTGACGTTTATAAAGCCGTCGGAACCCAGCGCAAAGCCCTGGTTCGCTGACAAAGTATAATTGGCTTCGCCCTCAAAATGATTTCCGTATCGAATCTGGTATTGGCCGCCCTCTGCGCTATCTTTGGTGATGAAATTTATTACACCAGCAATCGCATCGGAGCCATACTGTGCCGATGCGCCATCACGCAGTACTTCGATGCGTTGCAGCGCGATTGATGGGATCATTGCGATATCAGTACCATGTGAGCCGCTACCGGCCGCCGGTGCAAAAAACTGTATCACGGAAGATCGATGCCTTCTTTTGCCATTGACCAACACCAATGTCTGGTCAGGTGCGGTACCGCGCAACGATGTAGGACG
Source organism: uncultured Woeseiaceae bacterium (assembly GCA_964386735.1). Classification (GTDB taxonomy): domain Bacteria; phylum Pseudomonadota; class Gammaproteobacteria; order Steroidobacterales; family Woeseiaceae; genus UBA1847. The sequence goes on along the minus strand of CAYLTW010000147.1, from coordinate 4,352 downwards.
AACAAAAGCACTGGTATCACCCGCTGCGCGCGTCGCTGAATAGGACGGAATCAGATTTCGCAAACTATCCGTCAAATCGACGACTCCGCCCATCGTATTCAGGTCCTCGGCTGAAAGAATATCGATAGGTACTGGCGAATCGGAGACCGTTCGTTCCCTGTGGCTTCTCGTGCCTGTCGTAATGATTTCTTCAATTACATGGGCTTCCTCGCGATCGCCGGAACTTTGAGCCACTACCAATTGCGGACTCAAAATCGCACCGGCGAACGCAAGCGCTACCACTATTTGCTTGTTTCTGTTGAAAGAATAAATTTTCATTGTATTTTCCTAATTTATATTCGGTTCTACCGAACATTTTTGGACTCGTGCGTTAGTACCAGTCCAATTTTTTGATCTTGAAGTCAGCTTTTGTCATAAATCAGATGCTGCTGTCGCAATTGACAAAAGACACTTCGCTTTGTTGCCACCAACGATTAACAGCCCGGCATTTTCGATGCCTGACAAAACCAGCTGGTTGACGCAAATGATCAACTCCGATTCAATCGGTAAATAACTACTTGCTGAGCAAGTTGCTCGGAGTGATTCTTAAGGAGTTCGTGCCACAAAAAACAGGCACAACTATCCTGTGGTTAGCCGAACCTAGGCGGACGCAGGAGGCCCTCCAGATGAGGATTCGGTATGTTTAGAGTTCTAATCCCGACAGTTTCGCTCGCATTCACCGGGCTGTTGCTGAAAGTTGTTGTGCCGAGACCCTGTCCCATACAACACACACAATCAGCATGACAACAGTCAGATTCATACTGTTCATCTTCGGACACAGACTTCGAGTCGGACACAGACTGCAAGTCAGATACAGACCGTGACACTGATTTTGATTGGCTGAAATGACTTGGGTGCGTAGATTCGTCAGCGGGGTCGCCGAGCGCACCAAAATCGGCAATGGCATGGCCCACATTGGGGCCTGCGAATAATGGAATTGCCAACGCCAACAAGATTAACTTGTTCTTCAAGACATCCCCCAGGCTTCCGTTCAAGCCTTTTGTCTCAATCTATTTTGCTCTTAAATTGTTGTAATAGAGCCAAAAACTTTCCAAGCGCCCGCAAACACTAGGCTATTTTGTTGTAGAAAACAAGCCGGAAATGCATGGAATAGTGCAGGCGACAATTTCATGGCTGTCATTGACTGTTTCACGACAAAGGGAAGCGCCGGGGATGGCCCACCGGTTGTTAACCCATCGATTTCACGGAAACTCCGACAGATGACGCGGCTACCGCATCGCGAAGTGCGTCGACAACCTTCGGCCGCGGGAAACTTGCACGCCACGCGAGCGCGACCTGGCGGCTCGGTGAGGGCTTGACGAACGGCCGGACGGCCAGTTGACGCTTCGTGTACAGGCTGGAACCCGAGGCTGAGTTTGGCAGCACAGTTACTCCCATACCGGAGGCGACCATATGTCGAACCGTTTCCAGCGAACTACCTTCCACGGTGAATACCGCGTTGCCGGGCCCGATCGATTTGGCAGCACATGCCGGGCATGCCTCGACAACCTGGTCGCGGAAACAGTGCCCGGCGCCAAGCATTAGAATGCTCTCGCCTTCCAACTGCTCGGGTCGAAGTGAGCGTCGTTTTGCCAACGGATGACCTGCCGGCAGCAAGACCACAAAGGGCTCCTCGTACAGGGGCAATGTCAGGATATTCGGTTCAGTGTAGGGCAGAGAAATAATGATGACATCCAGTTCGCCCGCCTTAAGTTTTTCACTGAGTCTTGCAGTGAAATTTTCCTCGACGACAAGGGGCAAGTTCGGAGCCCGTTTTCTTAAATTCTTGATTAGCTCAGGAAAAATGTAAGGACCGATGGTGTAGATTGCGCCAATTCTGAGCCGCCTACTCAGCTGATCACTCTCTGACTGGGCGACCTGGTGAACGGATTCGATGGCCTCCAGCGCTCTTTGCGCCTGCTCGACCACCCGTTCGCCGACCTGCGTCACTCTTACGTGGTGCCTTCCTCGCTCGAACAGCGGAACACCAAGCTCAACTTCAAGTTTTTTCACCGCAACACTCAACGTGGGCTGCGTTACGTGGCAGGCGGCAGCCGCGCGCCCAAAGTGACGTTCGTTAGCCAACGACACGATGTAGCGAAGCTCTGAAAGATTCATTACGAATATCCGTTAATAGCCTGTGCCTATTAAACCATTTGGCACATTTAATTGGAATCGGTCTAATTCATCGACTACGCTTATCGCGACCACTCGGGGAGGCAGGATTAATGACTATCAGGATCGCTCTTTTCACGATGCTATTCACGTCCGCCACAGGAATCGGCGCGCAAGAGCTGGGACTGCCACCGGTACCCATTCCTGCAGACAATCCGCAAACACCGGCCAAGATCGCATTGGGTGACAAGCTTTTTCACGACACGCGCTTCAGCGCCGACGGCAAAGTCAGTTGTGCGACTTGCCATGATCAGGGCAAGGGGTTTACGGACAAGCTGCCAGTATCGGAAGGATTCAACGGCCTGACGGGCACTCGCAACGCACCGACCGTACTAAACTCAGCCTATATGACGAGTTTGTTCTGGGATGGGCGAGAGCCGGATCTGGAAGGGCAATCGAAACAGCCGCCGGTAAACCCGGTTGAAGGTGGGCTGCCCAATCATGAGCCGATTCTTCAGATTGTTCGCGACGACAAAGACTATGCCCAGGCGTTTGGCGTCGTCTTTGATATCGACGCGAAAGAAATCAGCATGGATCACGTCTCCAAAGCGATCGCGAGTTTCGAGCGTACGGTCGTTGCCGGGAACTCTGCATTCGATCGGTACTACTACGCAGGTGAACATGATGCGCTGGCGGAAAATGAAGGCAGAGGGCTGGAACTTTTCCTCGGTAAGGGTCGCTGCGTTTCTTGCCACAGAATCGAGCAAACGCAGGCATTGTTTACCGACAATCGATTTCACAATATTGGTGTCGGGTTCAAGCAAATACGTGGCAAGGAAGCGGAGACGGCAGCACAGTTTCAGAAATCGAAGCAAGCGGGCGCGGATGTCGATGTCGCTGTCTTAACACAGAAAAATGTGTCTGAACTCGGACGATTCGCAGTTACCGACAACATCACCGAGGTTGGCGCTTTCAAGACCCCAACCTTGCGCAACGTTGATCAGACGGCACCCTATATGCACGACGGCAGCCTCGCGACGCTTGAAGATGTTATCGACTTCTACAACAACGGTGGCCGGGACAAGGAATCTGATCCGCTGTCCGGGTTTCAAAGTGGTGGAATTCGCCCGCTGAATCTTAGCGATGAAGAAAAACAGGACTTGGTCGCTTTCATGAAAGCACTCAGCAGCCCTGATCTCGAACGATTTACCGACCGATGAAGGATACCAACATGAGCAAATACAATCGTCGCGCTATCCTGAAAAACGGTGCTGCCATCATGGCAGCCGGCAGCCTGCCCATCAGCATGATCGAGATGGCGTTCGGTTCCGATAGCGACCAGAACTTTAGCTTCGCCTATATATCGGACTCGCACATTACGCAAATCAAGGGTAACGAATTCGTTCGCAACTGGGATCGCGGATTGATTCGTGCCGTTGCCGAGGCAAATCTGCTCGATCCGCGCCCGGATTTCGTTTTTTACGGCGGTGACATAGCGCAACTCGGTAAGCCGGAAGAAATAGATCACGGCCTCGATATCCTGGGCGCACTTCGTGGCGACATTCATTACGTAATGGGCGAGCATGACTACTATGTAGATCTGGGCGAATACTGGCGCAAAAAGCTGGGCCCGGATCACTACAGTTTCGATCACAAAGGCGTCCATTTTGTTGTACTCAACAGTATTCTGACCCACGAAACGTGGATGCATCAGAAGTGGGACTCTGGCATGGACCGAATGAAACAAATGGCGCGCCTGGATAACCCGCACGGTCAGCCGTTCCTGGTTGGTGACGCCCAACGTGCGTGGCTTGCCGACGACCTGGAAACGGTTAGCAAGGACACACCAGTAGTCGTGTTTTCTCATTCGCCGTTGCAAAAGATTTTTAAAGGCTGGAATTTCTGGACCGACGACGCCGATCAAGTTCAGGCTTTGCTGCAACCATTCGACAAGGTCACCGTTCTTTACGGGCATGTCCATCAGATTCAAACAAACCAGATTGGCAACATCAGCTTCCACGCCGCGATGGCGACGGCGTGGCCGTGGCCGTATCCGTCGACATACAAGCAGAAAGCCAGCTTTTTACCCAAACTTACGGTCGAAATGAACAGGGCGGATCCGTTCTTTGAGAGAGACGCAACAGGCTGGCAGTTCATTGACCTGCACAGCGGGCGCTCAAATGTAAGTTATCTGTTAC
>CAYLTW010000146.1:0-6088 GCA_964386735.1 uncultured Woeseiaceae bacterium | reverse complement strand
CCGGAAAAGCAGTAAGCGACGGGGCCGCTCATAACGGCAGTGCCGTCGTCGTGGATCTCTATTTCCATGTCGCCCGCCGGCAAGCTGACGGTCATTTTGCTCTTGTCTGTGAGGCCCCGTATACGCGCCGCATAAACGGCAACACAGGCGCCGCTACCACACGCAGTGGTCAGTCCGACGCCGCGTTCGTATACTTTGAGGCGCATTCGATCGTTTGATCGGACTTCGGCAACACCGACGTTGACTTCATCCGGAAACAACGGGTTTTTCTGTATAGCGGGTGCGATCGCTTCGATGTCGATAGCGTCCAGATCATCTACGAAAAAGACAACATGCGGATTGCCAATATTCAGCGCGACGGCGTCGTTGAGCGGCCCGTATTCAAGATCGAGGTGACAGGTATCTCTTTCCTCCGCGAGCGGTATCTGCCGCCAGTTCATACTGACCTTCCCCATAGCGCAACTGACGACTTGTTCGCCAATTCTCTTGCATTCGATCAACCCGGCCTGCGTTTCCAGAATGAATTCATCCGCCCCCTGCTCTTCCATGACAAGCCATGCAACACATCGGGTTGCGTTGCCACAGGCCTCGATCTCCCGCGCATCGACGTTATAAAAGCGCACGAACGCACCCGCCCCCGCACTTTCTCCGCTATCAGTTGGCGGTTCGATAACGACAAGCTGATCGCCGCCAACACCTGTCTTCTGATCGCAGACACGTACGATTTCGTCGTTGCCTGGTCGATACGGCTCTTTACGCGCATCCGTAATCACGAAATGATTGGAAAGGCCATGCATCTTGAGGAAGAAACGGCCCTTCGGTCGGCCGCGAAAAGTCGGTGAATGAGGCATCTGATAAGTCTGGTCTACCGGGTGTACGTCGCGCAATTATAGAGTACATTTAGTGTGGGTCTATACAGAGAAAAATGCCAATGACCGAGCAACTATTTCGCGAAAACTCTTATCTTCAGGAGTGCGAGGCTACCGTTGTTGAATCCGGCGATAGTACGATAGTCATTGATCGTACGGTTTTTTACCCGATGGGTGGCGGTCAGCCCGGGGACACCGGCGAAATTCGCTGGGACGGTGGCCGTGCGAACGTTGTCGACACCCGTTACGGCGACGATGGTGCGATTCGCCATGTCGTTGAAGAAGGCGCCGAACTTCCCGCAGTCGGTGCGACCGTGACGGCATTGCTCGACTGGGACAGGCGTTATCTGCACATGCGGATGCACACCGCGCTACATCTCCTCGGATCGGTACTCCGGTACGGCGTCACCGGCGGCAATATTTCAGCGGCGAAAAGTCGCCTCGACTTCGACATGGAAGACACGGTCGACAAGGAACAGGTGACTGCCGACATCCAGACGCTGGTGGCGGCCGATCATCCGGTGAGCTGTCGATGGATCTCAGACGAGGAACTCGCGGCACAACCCGAACTGGTTCGAACGATGTCGGTTCAGCCACCGAAGGGCGCTGGTAAGGTGCGACTCGTGGATATTGAAAATGTCGACTTGCAGCCCTGCGGTGGCACGCATCTCAAGTCGACAGGCGAAGTCGGCGAGATTCGCATCGGCAAGGTTGAGAAAAAAGGCAGGCGAAATCGCAGGGTCTCGATTCTGCTCGACCAGTGATCTCAAATCGCGCAGAACCAGCACCTCGCGGGTGAGGTGCAAAAATACGATTTGCGATCATAAACGACCGTTCCAAGGGCGGCCCGGCGCTGATAGCCTGACCGTATCTACACGAGGAAACCGAAAATGGCCAAAGCAGTAGTGCGGTGCAAATGGGCCGAGGGCGTCAATCTCGACTACATCGAGTATCACGACAAGGAATGGGGCGTGCCCGTCTTCGATGACCGCGTGCAATTCGAGTTCCTGATTCTCGAGGGCGCGCAGGCCGGCCTTAGCTGGTCGACGATTCTCAACAAACGCGACGGCTACCGAAAAGCCTTTTTGGATTTCGATGTGGAGAAGGTCGCTCGCATTACGAAAAAGCGCATTGAAAAACTGCTGACGGACCCGTCAATCGTGCGCAACCGTCTCAAAGTCGAATCAACGGTGAGCAACGCGAAGGCGTTTCTCGAAGTTCAAAAAGAGTTCGGCAGCTTCAGTAAATACATCTGGGGCTTCGTCGGCGGCAAACCCATCCAGAGCAAACTCAAAAAGGATAGTGACGTGCCGGCCACATCGCCGGAATCTGACGCGCTCAGCAAAGACCTGAAGAAACGTGGCTTTCGCTTCGTTGGCAGCACGATCATGTATGCACACATGCAGGCGACCGGCATGGTCAACGACCATGTCACGCGTTGTTTTCGCTACAAACCCTGTGCGACACTCGGCAGGAAGAAGCGCAAATAACCAAAGCCTTACCAGGAGGGAAAGCCGATGTCTGACGATTTCAATGGCACGACACCCATGACGCACTGGCTCGTCGCCGGCGCAGGGCTGATCTGGAACCTGTTCGGTTTCATGATTTACCTGATGACGGTCAGGGCGACGCCCGAGCAAATGGCACAGCAATACAATGCGGCCGAGATTGCGTTCATGGACGCAGTGCCTGTCTGGGCGACCTCCGCAAATGCGACTGCAGTGACGGCCGGCGTGCTTGCCTGCGTGCTGTTGCTGCTCAGGAAATCGCTGGCCCTGCCACTGTTCCTGCTGTCGCTGGCAGCACTGCTGGTACAGGATCTGTACTCGTTCGTGCTTGAAGATGTCGTGAGCGTTTTCGGTATGGTGCCCCTGTATATTCAGGGAACCGTTCTCGTCATTGCAATCGCGCTGATTTTTTATACGCGCAGCGCGAAGAATCGCGGCTTGTTGAACTGATCCGTTTCTAAATCAGTTTCCAATCGTAATCAGAGTTACGCCCGCCAGGCCCTGCGGCGTGTTGTGCGAGATGCCGCCCAGGTAAATCGTGTCCGGCAGCAGGTTGGACCAGTTCACGGTGACCGTTTCCGTGGCGCCAGCGTTGACGACGCCCGGCCCACTGACCGTCATGTTGCCCTGGTCGTCCTGTTCGCCGAACGCCCAGGACAGCATCGTAAATACTGCTCCGGGGCCGCCAGCGACCTCGTCGGTTTCGAAGCCGTGAATCAAAATCCCGTAGACGCCGGCGGCCGGGCGGAACACATCAAAACGCTCCTGCGACGTCGGTCCGCCACTCTGTCCGATTTGCACACAGTTCGTGTTGCTGAGGCCACAATAATAGACATACATATCCAGGTCATCGTCACCGTCCGTCAGCGAATCAAATAGCGCGAACCGCAGGTACAGCTGGTTCGCCGGCACCGAAATGGCGATTTGCGTAACGCCATTGCCGTTGCGGAACGAGAAGGTCTTGGTCGGATCGTTGTCGACCGTGAGGTCCCTGTCGATCCTTGGCAACCTCAATCCGTGTACCTGTGGCGAATAGGTGCCCGAGTAACCGAATTCCACACCGAAGTCGACCGAGCCCGTGCCGCCAAACGCCGTAATCTCCTTCGGCGCGGTCAAAGACACCGGTTTGACGGCAATCGTGCTGCGCACGGAGTGGTCGGTGCTGTTCCAGGTGAGCGATCCGAAACGCCACAGATCGAGCGGGCCCGCCTGGTACGCTATCGTCACGTCGAAACTGGCGGACTCCCCGGGGCCAAGCGACAGGCTCGGCGGGTCGACGCTCACCAGCATATCGATCGGTGTTGCTATCGATGCGGTGTAGGTAGCTCTAACGTCGCTGACGTTTGTCACAGTCCGAGTCACGGTTCTCTGGTTGGCCAGCCGCCCGACGGCAATCGACGGCTGATTCATTTCGGCCGGGTCGAACGAGAAACCGGCGATTTCCAGCGCAGTGCAACGCTCTGTTGTAACGGACTCAAGCGCAAAACCGCAGGCAAAAGCATCGTAGTCATCTGCTGTCAGGTCGTAGACCAGGCCGGGGTCGGACGCACTGTTCGGGACGATGTGGCCGGCACCGAACTCAAACGGGTTCGCCTGGCCTTCACCATCCGACTGCACAAGCGTCTGCCGCGCCGTCGTCATCAGCGCGGATTTGATGGCCGCCGGGCTCCAGCCCGGATGCGCTTCAATCAGCAACGCCGCGACGCCCGCGACATGCGGCGTCGACATCGACGTGCCGCTGAGATACGCGAAGGTCTCGTTCGGCGTGGCGTTGACGGCGTCCGGCGTGAAGCCGGCCAGGATATTGACGCCCGGCGCGGTGACATCGGGCTTCATGATATCGGCCACGGGACCGGGGCCGCGGCCGGAGAACGAGGCCATGATGTTGCCGGTTTCGCTTTGGGTCAGCAGCAGACCCTTGTTCAGGACGACGTCAATGGTGTTGCCGGCATCGATCTCAGCGATGAACAGATTGCCGTCCGCCTGACCGACCATCAATGCCGGAATATTCACGAGCGCGGCATCGCCGTTCATGATGATAGCGTCGCCGGCGATGTTGTACACCAGCACCGCGATGGCGCCGGCGTCTTCGGCGTTCGATATCTTGATATCGAATTGGCAGCCGCCGCGCTGAATCAAAGCGATGTTCCCCGAGATTTCGCTGCCATTGACCAGCGGCTCGCAGGCATCCGACGTCGTGCCGGCGCCTCCGAGTGTGTCATTGTCATCGACCAGCACCAGCGCGCTCTCAAGCGAACCGCTGTCGGCGAGTGGTGGCGTGAAACTGGCTTCTTCGACAGCGTACTTGCCGGCGATCGATGGCGGGGCTTGCACTTGCATCGCTTCGTGCGAAAGTTGGCCCTCGCGCGTCGAAGCGGCCGCTGTGATAACCCAGGGTCCGCCCGCGGGCGAACCGATGGTACCGAGATTCGGCCCCTGGTTTCCCGCCGCAACGACGCCGACAACGCCGGCCTTGGCTGCTGCCATCAGGGCGATGTCGTCGGGCGCCGAAACTTGCAGCATCGAGCTGCCAACCGAGTAATTAATGACGTCGACACCGTCCGCGACGGCCGCATCGATCGCCCTCGCAAGATCCGACGTGTTGCAGCTCGCGCGTTGATCGCCCGGCCGCAACCAGCAGGCCTTGTACACGGCGACGCGCGCACCCGGCGCCATGCCCTCGACGCGCCCGATGCGCGTTCCAAAAATGGAGGCATCCACACGGTTGCCGGCAGCCGTCGTAGCGGTATGCGTGCCATGGCCATCGACATCCCGGGGCGAAAGTATTTCGCCACTATCGATGGGGCCGCTAGCCTGCGCGCCATCGACAAACCATCGCGCGCCTATAAGCTTGTTATTGCAGTTCGCAGCCTCGAATTGCTGGCCGATCTCACAGGTGCCATTCCAGTTTTCGGGTGCCTCGAACAAAACCTGGTCGTCCGCACGCCGATATCGGCGGCACAGCCAGCGGCCCAGAAACGTATTTTCCCCCCAGCTGCCGCGGCAGGCGCGAGGCCTGTCGGCTGTTTTCGTGTCCTTCAGCGCCGGATGCTCGGGATACACGCCGCTATCGATGACGCCGATGACGATGCCGTCACCGCTGAGTCCCTCTTTGCTGCGCAGACCGTCCTCGGCGTCAAAGAGCCCGAGAAACTCGGGGCTGAAATTCGTTGCGAGCGGCCGAATTTCGTCCTCCCAAACCGCCTTTACCTCCGGCAGGTGCTCGAGCTTGTGAGCCTGCGCAGGTGACATACGTGCCGCGAAACCGTTCAAGCCGTAGAGGTAGGAATAGATCTTCTCGACGTTGGCACCTGCGCGGCCAAGGACCTTGTCCTGTTCATCCCGTATGCGGGCGGTATAGCTTTGCACGATCGCGTCATTCTTGTCGAAGCGCTGCCGTGGCGTGTCGGTTGCGGTAGTTTTGGACACCGGGCGGCGTATCGCCGCGACAAGCTCGGCCGCAGGGGGCGAGCGCAGTTGCACAATGTAGGTTTTACGAAGTGCCGGGTCTTCGGTTTCCGCGAGTTGCAGGCCGCCCGGCGGAATGCCGCCCGTAAGAGGTGACTCGGCATCGCCCTGAGCCGCATGGGCTGCGGCTGGCGCCAGGAACACGGCGCAAATCATAAGATGTCGGAGAAGCTTCAAAAGGCTCTACAAGTGGCGGTTTTTACAGAAGTTACCATATTGCGGATTGCTGCGGCCAGCCGATCG
>CAYLTW010000145.1:0-6107 GCA_964386735.1 uncultured Woeseiaceae bacterium | reverse complement strand
AATGACGGCAATGGCGTTGCGGGCATACGCAATCGGGCTTGTCGGTTTTTCGTTCGTCAAGATTCTCGCGCCCGCGTTTTTTGCACGCGAGGACACCAGGACTCCGGTCCGCATCGCCGTCGTTGCTCTGAGCGTAAATCTTGTTCTTGGTATTTCCTCGGCCTGGTATCTAACCCGGATTGCTTACCAGGGTGCCCACGTAGGCCTTGCGCTTGCGACATCCGTTTCCGCGTTGCTCAATGCCGGACTCCTGTATCGAGGCTTGCGTCGTGATGGCGTCCTGATTCACGGCCGCGGATGGAAGACGTTGATGTTTCAGGTATTGCTGGCAAACTCAGCAATGTGGGCGATATTGTTGTGGATGCATCGACCGCTAACCTGGTGGCTGCATGCCGGTTTGCCGGTGCGGACGACGTGGCTTTTCGCGAGCATCCTTGCCGCGGCCGCCGGCTACTTCTTCGTGCTGGTCGCCTGCGGTTTGCGACCGTCAAAACTGACATTGAAGTAGCGAATGCGCCTGGTCAGACATCTTGCCGACATGCCGTACGAGGAAATTCAAAGCGGTAGTGTCGCCACGATCGGGGCGTACGATGGTCTGCACCTCGGTCATCGACAATTGCTTGATCGCGTCGTTGCGACAGCAAAAAAGATGGCTGTTCCGTCGGTCGTCATGAGCTTCGAACCGACACCCAGGGAATTTTTCCAGCCGTCGAAGCCACCGGCACGACTGATGCGATTTCGTGAAAAATTCGAGGCGCTTGAGGCCAGGGGCGTGGACATTTTTTATTGCCCGCAATTCTCGAAGTCCATGCGCGAGATATCGGCACCGGACTTTATTCGCCGGATACTGGTTCAAGGGCTGAATATGAGACATCTGGTCGTGGGTGACGACTTTCACTTTGCGCGCAAGCGCGAGGGCGGCGTTTCGCAGCTGCAGCGCGCCAGCGAGGTACTCGATTTCTCGCTTGAACAGGTACCCAGCGTTATCATTGACAACATACGCGTGAGCAGTACGGCGATTCGCCAGGCTTGTGAAGAAGGCGAAATGTCCCGCGCGACTGCGTTGCTGGGTCGTCCGTATCGCATGTCCGGCAAGATCGTGCAGGGCGACAGGGTGGGACGAACGCTCGGCTTTCCTACGGCTAATGTCGATTTGCGGCGGCGCCAGAGTCCGGTTATGGGAATATTCGCAGTGCGGGTGACCGGACTTCGAGGCGGCTCATGTGACGGTGTCGCGAGTGTTGGTGCGCGGCCGACATTCGATGGCAGCAAGCCGCTTCTCGAGGTCTTTCTCTTCGATTTCGACGACGATATTTACGGAGAATACATTCATGTCGACTTCATCGCACACTTGCGAGGCCAGAAGAAATACGAGCTTGTTGACGATCTGGTTGCGCAAATGCACGTGGATGCAGACAATGCGCGTTCGATTCTTGCCGCTGACGCGGTCTGACGGGACGAATAGCATTGTTGGACAAGATTGAGATCGGTACGCGTCGCTTCATCGTATGGATGAGTGTTGCATTCATTGTGGTCGTCGCAGATCAGGTGACGAAATGGGCAATAATTCAGTACATCCCGCTGTACGGAAAAGTGCCGCTCTATGATTTTATTAACCTGACACACCAACAGAATCGTGGCGCGGCGTTTAGCATTCTTGCGAATGAGGGCGGTTGGCAGCGATGGTTCTTCGTATTGCTGGCGACCGGCGTCAGCGTGTTCATCGGTACCTGGCTGTGGCGAATTCGCAAACAGGGCCCGATGATACTGGCAGCGGGTTTGGCGCTTGTGCTCGGTGGTGCCGTCGGCAACCTTGTTGACCGGATCTATTTGGGCTATGTAACTGACTTCATACAGGTGAGATTTTCCGGCGTACCGTTTTTCGACCCGTTTCCGTCATTCAATGTGGCCGATTCAGCGATAACAGTTGGCGCCGCGCTCCTGATCATCGATGCGCTGTTTTTTTCTGGACGCAACAAAACGTAGGAGCCCGCGTGGCGGACCCTACCGGGTCCGTACCCAGCAATCCGCCAACGGCAGGGATGTCCTCATGCCGCGGGCGTCGATCTGGAAGGTCAGGCACTTGTTGGCTTCGTTGTCCGACTTGTTGTAGCCCGCTGTCGCAGTGAAATTGTTGCTATTCGCGCCCGGCGCAACGTTGACCGTATACGCGCCGGAAGGCGTGATGAAATTGGCCGGGACGGCGAAACCGAGCTGTGTCAGATCAGTTGTGTAAACGTTGTTATTCAGATAGAAACGTTCCTGATTCGTTGCTATCTGCAGCAACGCCGCTTTGGCTTCGTTACGCTTGGCACGAGCCACACTGTCGCGATAGCTCGGATATGCGAGTGCGGCAAGGATGCCAACGATGATGACTACGATCATCAATTCCAGGAGTGTAACGCCTTGCATCTTTCGATACATCCGAACTCCTTTTATTCGACGGCCGGCCATCATTCGATTCCATCCTGGGTCCATAGCGTACGGACCGGATTGTTACCGGAGCCCGTCGGGCGACACTCAGCACCGACACAGAAGATAGACTCTGGCGAGCATGCGTCACCCGTGCAATCCGGATCGTCCGGACTTGGAAACAGGATCGCGGGCGAAGGCGCGATGCCGCCTTGCTGCAGCGTCTCACGGCGTTCGGCGTCAGAGGTCGCCGGGTCCACAATACCAATATTCGGCACAACCGGATCGCCATTCACGACACTCATGCGATACAGGAAGTTCGTGCCTTGGCCTGTCGCACAGGTCGCCAACACGTTTGAATCTGGTGTGAACGATACGAACAATACCTGGTCGTCAAACGTCAGCGAGTCTGCCAGGACTTTCTCGTTGGCAGGCAACGTGAATTTCCAGCCACGATCGCTCTGGGTAATCACGGTCTGTGTTTGGCCGCTTACTTCAACGAGATCGGCATCCGTGGCGATCGGATAGCTATCGTACATAGCCTGCGTCAGCTGGTTGAAGACATCGGGGTCGCGAATCGAGAAGAAGCGATCCGCTGCCGACAGGTCAAACGGATGAGCGCGATAGCCTGAACCGATGCTAAGGGCAACGAAACGTCGCTGCTGATAATTGTCGGTGATTATCGAGACGTCGGGCGCGTTGTACATTCGTCGCGTTTCAGCCGCAGTAGGCGCAGCAAGACCCTCTGCACCAAGCCGGGCGATGACGCCACCGGTTACAAGGGAGGCAGCGGGTTGGCCGTTATAGATGTCGAAGCGCCATATTTGGCCACTGACGTCGGATGCATACATGCGATCCGCCAGCCGATCACCGTTTATGTCGACGACCTGAACCTGGTTTTGAATGGCACGCGTCATCGTCGCTAATTGCAAATCTGCGGTGGCAGTCGAGCTTGTACGCCACAATTCCACTCCGGTTTTCAGGTCGAGTATGTGAATGCTCGCGCCGGCTGCGTCCGGGGAGGCCGGATGCGCCGCGGTATCGTGAACCGTATCGTAACCACCGCCGATGACGATCACGGCCTTGTCCGCATTTTGCGTCACGCCCGAGATGTCCATGCGAGCGACAGCAGGTGTCGACCAACTTTCACCAAATGCCACGTCATTTGCCGTCCACAGAAGTTGCGGTGCGTTTTTGTTAGTGACATCGAGTGAGTAGAAAGTGCTGCCGCCGCGACGCATACCGAAAATCAACTGCACGAAATCGCCATCAGCTGGCTCAACAATGCCGTCGCCGTCAACATCTTTGACGACCGGTACGACATTGCCGTCAAGTCCGTATTGCTTGTACCTTGAGCGCGGGTCGAAATACAGGCGCGTCAGGTTCGCGAGCAAACCGTTCGGGATATAGGACCAGAGCTCCACACCGGTATCGCCGGCGATAGCGTGCAGGTAGCCGTCGTTGGTTGCTGTGAAAATGACCACGTCCGGAGCTTGCGGGGTACCGCCGTATACGACCGCTGCGGGCTGCGAGTGCAACGGATCGCCCATTACCTTGCGTACGAGCGTTGATGGATTACTGTCCTCGTCCAGAATGTCCTCGCCGCGTGCCCAGCGGATAAGGTCACTCATGGTTGGTTCGCCAGTGGCGCCCGTGAGCCCGAAATCAGAATCCACAAACGCACCCGTATTGGATGTGCTAATCGCGTTCGCGGCAGCCGTCAGGTCGTTACCGTTGATATCGGTATACAGATTTCGAACCGATGGGTCCGGCAATTGCTGCGCTGCGCCGCCAAGGCGAACGTCGTTGCCGTCTGCGCCGCCACTTGTCCAGTAGCTGGTTGCCGTGTCCAGGAAGAAGCCGGTGGCTGGATCCACAGCGGGGACGTTATAGGCGTCCGCAACAATGCCACCGATGATGCGATATTTTTTAAGGTTACCGGGCCAGTGAGCGCGTGCTTTGACGCCAAACGTCGTAAGGTAAACATCGTTCAGGTTCTGCGTCCTGTTGAACGAATTAACTGATACCGCGGGGGCCGCGAACGACAACGAGCGATCGTTGATGTTGGCGATAATGGACAGCAAGGTCTTGGTCAGAGACTCGACGTCGCTTGCCAGGAAGTACTGGCCGCCGGAGTTACTTGCCGTTTCGCTGAGGATTGGCAGGTTGGTGGTAAACCCGATCGTATGAGTTGTAATAAGCTGATCGCCATCTGTAATTGGATCCACATCCTCAACCGACAGATACTGGGCAATGTCGTCGAGACACTGCCCGCCGTTAGAGAGAACAGCGCCGTCACAGCCCGAATAGCCCAGCGCGGTCGAAAAGTTGGGCAGATTGTCAACGAGTCCTGGCGTATCAAAGTCCGAGACTGGCGCGCCGTCCGTCAGCAAGACGTTGTAATTCTTGGCACAGGCGTCCCACGCAGGTTGCTCGTAGATCTCAGTTGATGGGATCAGGGCATTCGGATCCGTCAGCGACGTATAGCTCGCCTGGCCGTAATATGCCGGCATGCCACGCCAGTACAACGCCGACTCGTACATCACTTCGGACAATGGCGTCACACCACCTGCGGGCAGGGAGTCGATGGCGTCAAGCACGGTTTGGCGGTTGGTGTCGAGGTCCGTCAAGTCGAGGATGACCGGGCCGCCGTCGCCTCCATCAAAGCGCATCAGCCCGACATTCATGTTGTTAACCG
Organism: uncultured Woeseiaceae bacterium; assembly: GCA_964386735.1. Classification (GTDB taxonomy): domain Bacteria; phylum Pseudomonadota; class Gammaproteobacteria; order Steroidobacterales; family Woeseiaceae; genus UBA1847. The sequence continues at coordinate 997 of CAYLTW010000145.1, read as the reverse complement.
AGCTCAGGACCTTTTTCGTCACCTCTTTCATGATGACCGAACGAGACAACGTGACGTTGACAGGCGATGCTTTCCAGTTCAGGTAGTTGCCGTCATAAAACGTGTAGGAAAGATTGCGTGGTGCGCTGCCCCACGACAACTCTGACGAGGCACTGTTGGTAAATGGGTCAGCGAGATTGGTGCCACTCGAGGCCCACAGGTAGGTCGCGCGACCGTCACCATGTTTGCCACTGTCCGCCTGGCATTCGACCAATGCCGAGTTGTAGCCTGATGCCAGGAATTGCCAACTGGTCGGCCCGCTGCCGGTGCCGTCTTTGCCGCCGTTACGCCATTGCACCATGGTGTTGGTGAAGCTGCCGATTCCAAAAATCTGATTGGTAGCGAAATCGCACATAAATGCGGACTTGGCGACAAAATTCTGATTCGTGCCATCACACACCGGCACGACATCGACATCCGTCCAGTAAAGGGCGTTGCTGTTGCAGTTGCCCGAGTAGGTCTGAATGCCGTCATACGGGGCAATCGTGGGCTGTGTCGAGGTCATGGATCCGGATGTATCCAGAATGAACAAGACGTTCGGTGTCGGACTCAGTGTCGGGTCCGGGTTGACAAGAAGCAGTTCGGTATCTTGTGCTACCGCCGGCACCGCAGCTAACAATGTAAATGCCAAGCCGGTACTCATCCATGTAATTTTTCGCTTTGAGATCTTCATGATCCTGGCCTCAATAATCTGATTCAAGTTACTAAAGGGATACGTCAATTGACTGAATCGTGTCCGACTCGAGATGGCGTAAAACGATAACGACCTTGTCGTCACGGTCACTTGCTGATGCAACGGCTGCCCTGAAATCCGCCAGATTGACGGTCGCGCCATCGACGCTGTAGCGGGTAGCTGCCGTGACTCGCACGAGGTGCCGTTCGCACTCCTCACATTCCTTGAAGGATGCGCTGCCGTTGGTTGTTGCCGGCGCCCGGAAATCGCTTAGCGCGATCTCGT
>CAYLTW010000144.1:0-6120 GCA_964386735.1 uncultured Woeseiaceae bacterium | reverse complement strand
ACAGCGGCATACTCATGTTCCTTGCAGGCATCGATCGCTTCCTGACCGTTTTCGGCCAGATCGACCGAGTAGCCGAGTTCCTCGAGCATGCGTTCTGCGACCAGCAGATTGACGTCATTATCGTCAACAACCAGGATCGAAACGCCGGGTATCGGCGCCGGCCGTTTCTCGGTTTTGACGGATGCCTTCTCTTCGTGCTCGCCGGGGTCACATTTGAACGTGCGTTCACCCGCCCCTTCTGTCGCTGTCAGCGCCGATGCGTCCGAGACCTTGAAACGAACCGTAAACCAGAACGTGCTGCCGACACCGACCTCACTATCGACACCGATTTCTCCGCCCATCAGGGTGACCAGCTCTCTGGAAATCGCGAGACCCAGCCCGGTGCCGCTATAGCTTCGCGTCGTCGATTCATCGACCTGTGAAAACTGCTCGAACAGTCGTTCCTGATCGGCCGGTTCGATGCCAACACCGCAGTCGCGCAGCTTGAAAAACAGCTCGACCTCCTCGGTCGATTCGGGAAATTCCCGGCGTCGTTCGCAGGACAGTTGAACGCAGCCGTTTTCCGAGAACTTGATTGCATTGCTGACCAGGTTCGACAACACCTGCCCGAGCCGTCCCGGGTCGCCGACCAGGCCGATCGGCACTTTCTCTCCGATAGAGCGGCGTAATTCAAGATTATTGGCGCCGGCCTCGCCCGTAAACAAATTCAACACATCATCGATCAGGGGCACAACCGAAAAATCGACTCGTTCCAGTTCCACCTTGCCGGCCTCGATCTTGGAAAAGTCCAGGACAGCATTGATAATCTTCAGCAGCGACAGCCCGGAGCTGTGCATCGTCTCAACGTATTGTTGCTGCACCGGCGACAGGTTCGTACGTTGCATCAGGCTCGCCATGCCAATCACGCCGTTCATCGGCGTTCTGATCTCATGGCTCATGTTGGCCAAAAACAGGCTCTTGGCTTCGCTGGCCGCGTTCGCCTCGTCCCTGGCGATCATCAGCTCTTTGCTCCGGGTGCGAGCTTCCGCCTCGCGGGCAGCGAGCTTCGCAGTGCGCTCGCGTACAAGAGACTTTAATTTCCCGGCGCGGATATCTGCGGCGCGCCGACCCGCGACAATCAGGAACGCCATACTGATGAACATGACGGCCAGGATCAGCAGGATAGCGGCGTTAATGGTCAATATCTTGCCCTGATCCGCGTCAATCAGGTGATCCACGTGCGTGCCGATCGAACCCGATATTTTGAGGATTTCCCGAAACAGGTCATCGAATGCCTGGTCTTCGGCGCCACCGATAACACCGGTGCTCTCGCGCCCGCGCCAACGCGCTTTGACCAACTCGTCCAGCAATGCGATACGCTGTCGCAGTTGCATCAGGTTATCGCGCACCTCAGCGTGATGGCCGCCGGCCACTGCCTCGGCATTGATATCTTCCAATCGCGCGTCGATCAGGCGAAGACCGCCGTGCAGGCGGCTGTGTACATCCCGCTCAAGATCAATCGTGGGATCGCCGCCGAGCGCCTCTTCAAACCACAGGTGCGCGGTAGCAACTTCCTGTTGCACCAGTTCCGTCAAACGGATCAGGCTTGAATTTTTTTCGAAGGCGCGCGAACTCAGCCATTGCGAGTAGACAACCATGCCAATGGAGAGCGCACCGAAACCGAGGACGCTGACAATAACGTATCTAAGGGGAAATGTTCGAATAGCAACACCGCCAGAGGATTTGTAGACTATACAATCCGGTGGCTATGCAAGGAGCATTCCAACGCTATAAAAACAACGACTTGTGCCAGGCAACGTGGTGTTTATGCAAAAAATCCCGACACCGCTTCGTTTACGGCAGAGTCACCCACCCCGTAGCCGGAACGATGCGCCCGGCGGCCAGATCCACGGTGACGATATGCGCACCAAGCGCGCCGATACGGCGATTCAGATTGAAACTGATTGGCGGTGTGAGCCCTGTCTCGAAATCGTACATACCTTCGAGTTCCGCGATCAGGCGTTCCCGATTCAACGCATGGCCTGCTCGTTGCAACGCTTCGACCAGAATTTTACCGGCTGCCAGCGCGGAAATCTGGCTCGCAAAGTGTGCGCCGGGTAACGTACCTGTCGAGCCCAATGCGGCATATGCCTTACGACCGCTCTCGCTGACATCGGCGGGAAGTGTCGGGTAGGCAATAAAAATCCGGCCATCGAAAACCACCGGTGCGTTTAACAAGCCCGGCGTTACCGTGGCTGCCGGCAGGAATACTCGCGGTGCCGTTCCTGATTCTTCGAGTGAATTGAAAAATTCGTCCAGCTCGGCCGACGAGCCGAGAAAGAACACGTCGTCGGTTTCGCGCAGCTGCTTCGCCGTCGCCGAGAATCCGCTTTCCGCGTATGGCATGCTCGCCGCCGGTTCATCACCGACAGCAGCCAGGCCGGCCGCGACCGTGCTCAGCAACGCACTATCCGGGCCAACAACAACCTGGTGTCGTGCTTCCTCGCCACCTGACCCGGTGGCGAACTGACTCAGAGATCGGATGAGTTCTTCGCGTCCTGCGTACAGGTAGTACGCTCTCCGCAACCGCTCCTGTTTTCTTGCCGGCGTAGGCGTTATGGGACCGATTACCGGAATCTCCAGGTCTTCCATCATTGCCGCGAGTTCCGAATCGACATCGGGAACAAAACTCGCGACAAACGCAAACACGCCCGAGTTGCTTAGTGCCTCGCGAACATTCGCCAGTGTCTGCCCGGGGGAAGCACCCAGCGGGATAATTGTTAGATCGACCTGACGGCCGTTCACGCCGCCGCTGGCATTCAATGATTGAAAAAAACCAGTGAGCACGGCCCGCACGGCGTCACCCTGTGGTGCCAGCGGGCCCGATAGTGGCAAAAGAACGCCGACTCGCACTGCGCGCGCGCTGACTCCCGGATCCCAGTCACTTTCGACACGGTGGAGGTATGCGATCAGGGCTTCCATATCTTCCGCCTGCATGCGGAAGCGCGGCATTACGACAGCCAGCTTGTTACCGGCCGGATCCACGCCGCCGATAACCGCAGCCGCCAACGATGCTTCGTCAAATGCCGGATGTTTGCGGCCGAAGTCGTGCTCGTGACCATAGGTCTTGCTGAGTTCCGTCCACGTAATATCGGGTGGAACTATGCCACCTTCGGGCCGGCCGCGGCCGTCAATGCCGTGGCAACTGGCGCAGGGCGCCGCGCTTGCGGGCAACTCAGTAAGATCGACGCCGAGAAACGCAGAAATCGGATTACCCGCGGGGCTGGTGCCCTGCACGTAAATCTGCTTGCCCCTTGCTTCGATGTCGCTAAGTTCGGCGGCAACCGCAAACGAATTTGCCAGCAACCCTGCGAACAGGAGCGCTGGCAAGAAACTGATTCGGATAGGTAGGTGAATTGGTTTTAGCCGTCGACCAACTGGCGCAATTTTGCAGCGACGCCGGCCGCCTGAGCTTGCGGCGGAATCTTCATCCACAAGCGGGTTTTGACATTCCCCGCAATGACCAGCGTCGAGTGTTCTTCGACGTCAGGAAAATACTGTCCGAGTTTTTTGACAACCAGGTCGATGTTTTCCTGCGCGCCGGTAAGAAATACCCAGTTGCCGTCGGCATTCTGTGCTTTTGCAAACTTACGCATCGCCGCCGGCGTGTCTCGCGTTGGATCGATACTGATCGAGACGAAACGAATTTTGCTCGCGGTTTCTTCGCCCAGTTGCTCGCGCGCCATGCGTAGTTTTTGCGTTATCAGCGGACAGGCGCCCTGGCAATTGGTGAATATGAAGTTGATGACGACAATCTGGTCTTTCAGCACATCGCTGTAAAAGCGCACCTCTTCACCATCCTGTGTCAACAAATACGTATCCGTGAAGTAGTCGCGCGAAACCGCGTCAGCGTCTTCAGGGGATTGTTGACCCAGTGCCGGCGACACGGCGCCGAATGCGAACAAGGCAAAAACGAAACTAACTTTCCTGAACATCCCTGTATTCTCCGTAGACTATTGCTGAGCGAGAGCGACCTGGCGAGCGGCGGCCAACTCATCCACTGCGGCCAGAATTTTCCCGGGTCCGGGAAAACCAAAAAATCGTTTCCAGGTGCCGCTTTGCGGATCGCCAACCAGCACTATCGACGGATGGTCCTCGAAATTGGGCGAATACGCTCCAAGTCCTCGCAACACATCATCTACCGACGTTTTTTCTCCGGTCAACCAGACCCAGTCGTCGCCGGCTTTCAGCTGACCGGCATATTCGTTCAGTCGTTGTGGCGTGTCGCGAACGGGATCGACGCTGATCGATATCATCCTGACGGCAGCGTCGGGCCGTTCATCCAACCCTCGCTGTACCTGCTGGAAAATGGCCGATATCACCGGGCAGATTGTCGTACATGTCGTGTAGACAAAATCAATAACGACAATCTGGTCACCAACAACGTCTGTTGCGAAATGCACGGTATCGCCATTTCGTGTAACGAGCTCATTATTGCGCAGGTCCACATCAGAAGTTGACGCGTCGCTGCCTGGCTTGTCGAGCATCGCACGATGTTTGGCGTGGGGATCGGCCGCAACTGACTCAGACGGGTTGTTGCTTTGCACTTCGCCGGCGAACGCGAAATTGCCGGACAATACGGTCAGCAACAAGTAAAGCAGGGTTGCCACGATCGACGTTGACGCTGTCATCCTTGATCCCATTGTCCTATTGCGCCGCGAGCAGCTCTATCGATGCGGCTTCTCGCAACGCAGCGACTTCATCCTTGATGAGCTGGTCGCCCTTGACTTGTCCCAGGTACTGGACAATACGCTCTTTTGCCAACTCCTCGGGAACCATTTGCGCATCCTCGCGATCCTCTACCTTGATGATATGCAGGCCAAATGGCGTCCTGACAATTCCCGACACTTCCCCGGCTTGTAATGCGAAGACTGCGTCATCGAACGATTTAACCATCTGGCCACGCGGGAAATAACCCAGGTCTCCGCCTTGAGCTGCGCTCGAGTCCTGCGATTCTGCAATTGCAATTGCCGCAAAATCTTCACCCGCGTTTATTCGCTCCAGCAGCTTGCCAGCCGCATCATAGATTGCGGCCTGGGTTTCCTCGTCCGCCTGGGCCGACATCTTCAGTAGAATATGACGCGCTCGTGCGCCCTCGGGCACCTGAAACTTTGGCTGGTTTGCAACGTAGAAATCGTGGACCTCCGCATCGCTTACTTCGATTCCGGACGCGAACGATTTGGCGTATTCGTTTGCCGACAATACTCGCCTCATGTGAACCCTGTAGGAGTCGACCGTGAAACTCTCGGACGCGAGCCGTGCAAGAAATTTTTGCTCCGAGGTGAATTGCGAGCGTACGCTCTGCACCGCCTCTTCGACATCTTCGTCACTGGCAATGAGTTCGGCACGCTGTGCTGCCTGCCAGAGTACCTCCTGGTCGATCAACTTCTCCAACACCTCGCGCCGCATTTCGTTGACGCGTTTCGGGTATCGAATCGCGGCAATGTTTATCTGATTATCTTCCTGGTATTCCGCAAAATTGCGCTCCAGTGCCGAATTGCTGATCTCGACTCCGTTGACTTTCGCGGCCGTCCCATACGCATTTACCTGCGCACCGGCAACGCCGCCAAGGCACAACAGGGCCGGGGCAAGCCAGGCGAAACGCGATCTCACGGCGACGCGCTCTCGTCGTCTATCGCGGCGAGCGTAAAGAACGGCAGCTTGCTGTAGCCGATGCTGCGCGACGGGACACCGACGTGAACATAGTATCCGCCGGACCGGCCGATCGGCAGCGACGCCGTGTATACGCCGTCACCAACTTCGGTCGCCGCTACTACGGTACGATCGGCGCCAGGCGTCCGGAAAAACAGGACACTCACGCCGGATACGCCGGTCAGGGGCTCGTTCGACGTATCACTGGTAAGCCTGAATCGCAGCGGTAAATCTCTGTTTGAAGACACGCGCCGGGTATCCTGCAAGTACTCGATCGACATGCCGACAAGGCTTTTTGTCGGCTCTGCACCGGGACTTGCGTCGGCCGAAAAACAGTGCAAAATCTGCGGCGTTTCCAGCATGAATGCGACATCATAGCGGCCTGCCGCAGGAATCTTGACAGTCGACACAAATTCGCCGGGTGCCGAT
>CAYLTW010000143.1:0-6189 GCA_964386735.1 uncultured Woeseiaceae bacterium | reverse complement strand
TCTTTCCGGAAGCGGCGACTGACGGGTACCTTGACGTCCGATTGTAACCGCGCCTGGCCATCGCCGGTATGAAAAGCGACGATCTCGGCAACCCGATCGAGATTCACTCGTATTGGCGCTCACGATTGGCGGTTGCTACGCGATCTATGAATACGTGATTCGTCGCATTCCCGTACTGCGTCCGTTGTTCGGCGTGAGCTATCGTCTACCAGCGGGTTCCTACGGCTTCGTGCGTCCGAGCTGACTGCCGTCGAGGATCATCTCGAAGCCCTGCATGTTGGCGGGAATCACAACGACGCTGCCCTCGTTATCAGCGAACCGTAACAGGGCCGTGTTGACCTCGTGCTGCAGGTACTCGGCCGTGAGACTCTGGTTAATGATTGCATTCGCCTCGGCGATACCCTTGGCACGTTCAACTTCGATCTCGGCATCCTTCTTCGCGATTTCAACCTGTACTTGTTTTGCTTCGAGTCGCTTTTCCGCTTCAACTGCGTCACGAATGGCAGCCTCGATGCTTGGGTCTGTATTCAGGGCACGGACGACGACGCGAGTGATAACAATGTCACCCGGATCGCTTCGTTCAAGGCGGTTTTGCAGTTCCTGCAGCACATCCGATTGCAATGATTCGCGTTGCTTGTGCAACTGCAGGCTGTCAATTTTCGACACCTGCTCGTAAATCGCCGAGCGTGCTTCACGAATGACCAGTCCGTATGCAGGCAGGTAGATGCCGTCCGTGCCACGGCCGGAGACCTGCGCGTATTTCACGAACAATTCCGAGACGCGGTTCTGCGGAACGCGGTAAAAAACAGAAACGTCGAGATCCTTCAGTGACAAATTGTCGGCGGCTTTCGGTGTGAGGTCGTTTATGTCGATCGCAATTTCCTTGGCGCTGAATTCCTGCTTCGAGGTCACGAAAGGCATCTTGAAATTGAGGCCCTGCAACTGCTCGTTATGATTCACTTTGCCGAGTGTGCGTTCAACCGCGACGTTGCCGGTTTCAACCGTGTACGCGCTCATAAACGCGATCAAGCCAATGGCCAAAGCGGGAAACACAAAACCAATTGCGCCTAGTTTCTTCACAATACCCTCCAGTACGACCTGAACAGGCCGAGCGATGAATTTTTTGACGGGACCCAGGCGAAGAACAAAGGCGGGCCCGCACTTATTGCAGCCAGACCTATGATTTAAGGGCGTTTTTCGGATTTTCAAGATCGACTCTATGCGACAATCCGGGCATCCTCAAGCGCCTGAATCGATCTGCGATTTCGTAGGGGTCCGTGTGTACCAGAAAATAGGGAATCGGTAGTGCTTAACGTTATAGACCTGGTCAAGCAATACGGCGATCTAACGGCCGTTGATTCGATTTCATTTGATGCGGACAAAGGCAGCGTGTTCGGGCTGCTCGGCCCGAACGGTGCCGGCAAGTCGACAACGATCAGTTGCATTTCCGGCCTGTTGCCGCCGACCTCCGGTCGCATCGCCGTTTCCGGCCACGACATTCTCAAAGATGGCAAAGCGGCGCGGCAATCACTCGGTGTTGTGCCACAGGAAATCGCTTTGTACGAAGACCTTCCCGCGATCGACAACCTGCGTTACTGGGGCAAGGCCTACGGCCTGCGTGGCAAAGTGCTCGAGGACCGGGTCGCGGACGTGCTCGGTCATATCGGCCTCTCCGATCGTGCAAAAGACTTGCCCAAAACATTCTCGGGCGGCATGAAGCGCCGGCTGAATTTCGGTTGCGGCATCGTGCACAAACCCAAAGTCTTGTTACTCGACGAACCGACCGTGGGTGTCGACCCACAATCCCGCGCAAAACTTTTCGACCTGGTCGAGGCAGAACGCGACGCGGGTGCCTGCGTGCTGTACACGACGCACTACATGGAAGAAGCGGAACGTCTTTGCGATTCGCTGGCGATCATCGATCACGGCAAGATCATTGCGCAGGGTACGGTTGCCGAACTTAAATCGCAGCTTGGCGCACGTGACGCGTTGCATTTGTCGGGCGTTTTCCCGGTTGAGGCGACCAAATCGGCGATTGAGTCTCTTGCCGGCAATATCCCGGACCTGGAAATCATCAGTCAGGACGAAGCCTCACTGATGCTGACACTGTCGTCGGCATCACAGCATCTGCCGATTATTTTTCAGGCACTTTCAGGCGCTGGCGGATCCGTTACAGAAACGAGTCTGCGCAGTCCAAACCTGGAAACCTTGTTCCTGCTTCTGACCGGTACGGAGCTTCGTGAGTAATGATGCGTTTCCTCTTCGCATCGGTGAAGAAGGATCTTTCGCGCTGGCGTCAGGACAAGACTGCCTTGCTGATCTGGCTTGGTATTCCGTTCCTGATCGGCGGGCTCATCACGTCGATGATCGATGGTGGTGGCGGAACGCCGACCGGCGTCCTGCTGATTGCCGACCAGGACAAGTCGTTGCTGAGCGGTCTCGTCGCGGGCGCCTACAGCCAGGATCAACTCGGCGACCTGATCATCGTTGAGCAGGTGTCGGTCGAAGAGGGCGGGGCGCGCATCAATGAGGGCGAGGCGAGCGGTTTCCTGACGATACCCGAAGGTTTTCAGGATGCGTTTCTCAACGAGACGCCCGTTACGTTGACGCTCAAGACGAATCCGGCACAAACAATTCTTCCCGGCATTATTCAGGATGTCACAGAGATATTGCTCGATCTCGGTTTCTATGCGCAGCGTCTTCTGGGCCCGGAGATCAAAAAAATTCAGGAGTCGGACTCGATCAACGTTCCCAACGACGTCTTCGTGTCGGAAGTCGCCGTCGACATTCAAAATAAAATGAGTGGCGTCGGGCCGAAGTTATCGCCGCCGCTGCTGGACGTTGTGATCGTCGAGCCGCCGCCGTCTGCGCCACAGCCCGATCTGGCGCTGCTTTTCCTGCCCGGCATCATTCTCATGGCGGTGTTGTTTTCATCGAATAGCCTGGCGGCCGATTACTGGGCAGAGCGGGACAAAGGCACTCTGCGGCGGCTCGTTTCTGCGCCCGGCGTGTTGGCTGGTTTCGTCGCCGGCAAAGCCCTGGCCGCGCTGGCCGTAATCGGGTTCATTGCGGCGCTCACGCTGTCGGTTGGTTTCGTCTATCACGATGTGGCATGGAGCAAGTTTCTCCCGTCGCTACTCTGGGTGTCGTTCGGCGGGGTTGGCCTGTTCGCCTGGTTCGCTGCGCTGCAGATGCTGTTTCCGAATAACAAGGCCGCAAACCTGGTAACGACGATATTACTGTTCCCCCTCATGATGGTGGGAGGCAGCTTTTTTCCGCTCGCCGCGTTGCCGGACTGGATCGCCGGTATCGGGCGCTTGTCACCCAATGGCTTTATCGTCGATCGACTCTCCGGAGAACTGACCGCGGCGAGCGCATGGTCGATTGACGCGAGTAGCTGGCTTACGCTGCTTGCCATGACCATCAGCGGTCTCGCGACTAGTACGTGGCGCCTCCGTACCGGATTCGCGAGGAAGTAAGGCAATGAAAAACATTCTTTTCATCGCCTGGCAGGACGTTCGCAATCAGATGCGGCAAGGCTCGACGTTGCTTTGGGTGCTCCTGATGCCGCCGATCTTCTTTTACTTTATCGGTACCGTTACGGGCGGGTTTTCATCAGGAATAAGCGGCGGGCAAGCAACACCGCTAATGGTCATCGCCGAATCCCCGGGATTCCTGCAGGAGCAAATCGACCTGCGGCTTGCAGATAACGATTTTTCGCCGGAGTGGGTCGAGACGCTCGAAATTACGAGTGCGGAGGAAGCGCCGCGGCGAACATTAACGTTCGATGGGAATCTCAGCGACAAGGTTCTCGCCGAAGACCAGGTCAAAGCCAGTTTCGAGACAAAGGCGAACGCCCTGACCCGGCAGTTCGAGGAAATTCGCATCCAGCGGGCGCTGTACACGGTGCTCGCGGACATTGTCATAGCGGATGCGACCACCGGGCCCCTGAGTGCAGACGCGTTGCTCAAACTCAACATTGCGCCACGCGTCTGGCAACTCGATGTGTTGCCGGCAGGTGAGCGCGAAGAGATTCCGTCAGGATTCCAGCAAGCTGTCCCCGGCATCCTCGTCATGTTCACAATACTAGTTCTGCTGACCAGCAGCGGAACGATGCTCGTCCAGGAACGAACGCAGGGCCTGCTTCGTCGTCTCGCATCCACACCCATTTCCAGAACTGAAGTAGTCGCCGGGAAGTGGGGTGGTCGCATGGTACTGGCGGCGATTCAAATTACGGTCGCCCTGGTTGTGGGAACGTACCTGTTCAATATGAACTGGGGCCCCGACCTCGGCATGATCATGCTCGTGCTCGCTGCGTGGGGCGGTTTTTGCGCGTCGGCCGGGCTTTGGCTCGGTACTGTTGCGAAAACAGAAGCACAGGCCGGTGGACTGGGCGTGCTTGCGGCGAACGCACTCGCCGCGCTCGGTGGCTGCTGGTGGCCCATTGAGGTCACGCCCGACTGGATGCAGTTCGTGCAGAAACTCCTGCCCACGGGCTGGACCATGGACGCGCTGCACAAACTCATCAGCTTCCAGGCGGGTGCCGCGTCGGCGATCCCGAACGTGCTGATACTCGCCGCCGCTTCGATCGTCGTTGCCTGGCTGGCAATCCGCAATTTCAAATATTCTTAACATCGGACCCCGGTTCCCGATGACGATCGCCCGCCATGCGGGCGATCCGAGGCATAAAAGTGTGACAATTAACCCTTTCATTTTGCTGAGGTTCTGTTAGAGTCCGCTCCGTCCTGGCGCACATCGGTCTGCGCCGCACACTCCGAGCCGCAAATCCGCAGCTTGTGAGTCACTACCCAAATCAAAGTCTGGGCCGAACCTTGCACGGCAAACCTGTGCGCTGGGTCAGACGATTCAAGGAACAATCCAAATGTTATTTAACCAACTCGGCCTCTTGGCCGAATTGCTGCGTGCTGTGCAAAGCCAAGGCTACGAAAAGGCTACGCCCGTACAACACAAAGCTATTCCCCTCATTCTTGAAGGCCGCGATATCCTGGCCGGCGCCCAAACGGGCACGGGCAAGACCGCGGGTTTTACATTGCCGCTATTACAGCGCCTGCAAGCGAATACAAAAGGCCCGCGTCGCGTACGCGCGCTGATCCTGACCCCGACGCGCGAACTCGCGGCGCAGGTTCATGAGAGTGTTCGCAACTACGGCCGCTACCTGAATTTCCGTTCTATGGAAATCTACGGTGGCGTCAGCAGCCGGCCGCAGATAAGCAAGCTTCGCAAGGGCGTCGACATCATTGTCGCCACGCCGGGTCGTTTGCTCGATCATTTGCAGCAGCGCAATGTCGATCTTTCCGGCATCGAGATACTCGTGCTGGACGAGGCGGATCGAATGCTCGACATGGGCTTCATCCGCGACATTCGCAAGATTGTCAACGAATTGCCGAAAGAGCGTCAGAGCCTGATGTTCTCGGCTACCTTCTCCAACGACATCAAACGCCTCGCGAACGACTTCCTGGTCGACCCGCAGGAAATTCAGGTCGCACAACGCAATACGACTGCGGAACGCGTCGAGCAATTCGTCTACCCGGTCGACAAGCGTCGCAAGCGCGAATTGCTGTCGGAACTGATTGGCAGGGAGAACTGGCAGCAGGTACTCGTTTTCACACGGACCAAGCACGGCGCCAATCGCCTCGCGGAGCAGTTGTCCGATGACGGTATTCAGTCTGTCGCGATTCACGGCAACAAGTCACAGGGAGCACGTACCAAGGCATTAGCCGCGTTCAAGGCGGGCAGGGTGCGCGTACTCGTCGCAACCGACATCGCCGCGCGCGGTCTCGACATCGACAAGTTGCCGCATGTCGTCAACTTCGAAATGCCTCACGTGCCGGAAGACTATATTCATCGCATCGGCCGCACGGCTCGCGCCGGCCGCGAAGGTCAGGCCGTGTCGCTCGTGTGTATCGATGAGAAAAAACTTCTCAAAGATATCGAGAGCCTGCTCAATACTCACATCGAAAAGATCGTGATGCCGGGCTACGAGGTTGATCCTCGCATCAAGGCAGAGCCGATTGTGCAAGGTCGTCAGCAGCGCTCGAAGCGCCCATCGGGCGGTGGCAACAAGGCATGGCGCGGAAAGCCCACCTCACGCAGCGGCAAGCGTGGCGGCAATGCAAACTCTCGTGGTGGAAAAGCGAATGCCCGCGGCGCGCAGCGCAAGCAATCCTC
>CAYLTW010000142.1:0-6298 GCA_964386735.1 uncultured Woeseiaceae bacterium | reverse complement strand
GTGGCGACATGTGTACTTTTCAGGAGCGGGATCGCTTCTTCTCGTACCGACGAGACGGCGATACAGGGCGAATGGTTACCTTCATTTACCGATCGTAGGAGCCCGCCGTGCCGGCGAATTCTGCGGCCGCCCGCGCCGGCGGGCCTTGAAATACCCTGTTGCGACGCTATTTATTGGGGAGTCTCGGTATTCCCGTTGATTGAAGCCAGGGTGGCCACATGCGAATGGATAAACTTACAAGCAAATTCCAGATGGCGATCGCCGATGCGCAGTCGCTGGCCGTGGGTCAGGATCATCAGTTCATTGAACCCGCCCACCTGATGGTGGCATTGCTGGACCAGCAAGGTGGCACCGTACGTGGCCTGCTCACGAAAGCCGGCAGCAACGTAAATCTGTTGCGATCTCAATTGGGCGACGCGATTGATCGCTTGCCGAAAGTCGAGGGTGCCGGCGGAGAGGTTCACTTCAGCAATGCGCTGGGCAAAATTTTCAATTTGACGGACAAGCTGGCACAGGAACATGGCGATCAGTACGTCTCCAGTGAGCTTTTCGTGCTTGCGGCACTGGACGATCATTCACCGCTCAAGAACATCTTCGAGCAAGCCGGCATCGTCAAAGGTGCCGTCGAGAAAGCAATCGAGGAATTGCGCGGTGGTCAACAGGTTAACGATCCGAACGCTGAAGACGCGCGCCAGGCGCTGGAAAAATTTACGATTGACCTGACCGAGCAAGCCGAACAGGGCAAGCTCGATCCGATTATCGGCCGCGACGAGGAGATCCGTCGAACGATCCAGATCTTGCAGCGGCGCACCAAGAACAACCCGGTATTGATTGGTGAGCCCGGTGTCGGCAAGACCGCCATCGCCGAAGGTCTCGCCCAGCGCATCGTCAACAATGAGGTTCCCGACGGTCTGCGCGGCAAGCGCATCCTATCCCTCGACATGGGCTCGCTGATCGCAGGCGCCAAGTTTCGCGGCGAATTTGAGGAGCGGCTCAAAGCCGTACTCAATGATCTCGCGAAGCAGGAAGGCCAGATCATCCTGTTCATCGACGAGTTGCACACGATGGTCGGCGCCGGCAAGGCTGAAGGCTCCATGGATGCCGGCAACATGCTAAAGCCGGCGCTTGCTCGTGGTGAATTGCATTGTGTTGGGGCGACCACGCTTGACGAATATCGAAAGTATGTGGAAAAGGACGCGGCGCTGGAGCGACGATTCCAGAAGGTGGTCATCAACGAGCCGACCGTTGAAGATACGATCGCAATTCTGCGTGGTCTCAAGGAACGCTACGAGGTGCATCATGGTGTCGAGATCACGGACCCTGCGATTGTTAGTGCGGCGACGCTGTCACATCGTTATATAAGCGATCGGCAATTGCCGGACAAAGCCATCGACCTTATTGACGAGGCGGCCTCGCGAATTCGCATCGAGATCGACTCGAAGCCCGAAGAAATGGATCGCCTGGAACGGCGCATCATTCAGCTCAAGATCGAGCGCGAGGCATTGAGTAAGGAATCCGACGACGCGTCACGCAAGCGCCTCAAGGACCTCGAGTCGCAGCTCGGCGAGCTCGAGAAGGAATTCGCGGATCTCGAAGAGATCTGGAAAGCCGAAAAAGCGATGATGCAGGGCACCGCCCATATTAAGGAGGAGCTTGAGCGAGCGAAACTTGAGCTCGAGACGGCGCATCGTGCCAACGATCTCGCGCGTATGTCAGAGTTGCAGTACGGACGCATTCCCGAGCTCGAAAAACGGCTTGAGGATGCGCTGCAGGCTGAGGGCGCCGAAACAACGCTGCTGCGGAACAATGTAACAGAGGAAGAAGTGGCCGAAATAGTTTCGAAGTGGACCGGAATCCCGGTGTCGAAAATGATCGAAGGCGAGAAGGAAAAGCTCCTGCAGATGGAGACCGTGTTGCAGGATCGCATTGTTGGTCAGAGCGAGGCCGTCACGGCTGTCGCAAATGCTATCCGCCGGTCGCGCGCAGGCCTGTCAGATCCGAATCGTCCTATCGGTTCGTTCCTGTTTTTGGGGCCGACGGGTGTGGGCAAGACCGAACTGACCAAGGCGCTCGCGAATTTCCTGTTCGATACTGACGAAGCGATGGTGCGCCTGGACATGTCTGAGTTCATGGAAAAGCATTCTGTCGCACGGTTGATCGGTGCACCCCCGGGTTACGTGGGTTACGAAGAAGGTGGTTATCTGACCGAGGCAGTCCGGCGTCGGCCTTATTCAGTCATACTGCTCGATGAAGTCGAGAAGGCGCACCCGGATGTCTTCAACGTACTGTTACAGGTACTCGACGACGGACGCCTGACAGACGGCCAGGGCCGCACGGTGGATTTCCGCAACACGGTCATTGTCATGACGTCGAATCTCGGGTCGCAGATGATCCAGAAAATGTCGGGTGAAGGTCACTACGAGGAGATGAAGTCCGCGATTATGGAGATCGTTGGCGGGCACTTCCGTCCCGAGTTCATCAACCGGGTCGATGACGTTGTGGTGTTCCACCCGCTTGGCCGCGATCATATCCGCAAGATCGTGGATATCCAGCTTGGCTATCTGCATGAACGCCTCGCGGAGCGGGACATGCGTATTCACCTGTCGGACGCGGCTCGCAACAAGCTTGCTGACGCCGGTTTCGATCCTGTCTACGGAGCACGGCCGCTAAAGCGGGCCATTCAGCAGCAGGTCGAGAACCCGCTGGCGCAGCAAATTCTGGGCGGTAAATTCAGGCCTGGCGATGTTATCGAGGTTGTCGTCGCCGATGATCACCTGGATTTTCAGAATGCGGCGTAGTCTCGGGGCTCCGACAGGTATAATCCGCGATCCCGGGAACGGGTCTTGAGATAAACGGAGAGTATGCATGCCGATCTACGGCTATGTCTGCAAAAGTTGTGAACACGAGCTCGATGCACTGCAGAAGATGGCGGACCTTCCGCTCGTCGACTGCCCGGCATGCGGCGAGTCGCAGTTAAAACGTCAGCTTTCGGCACCTCGTTTTCGGTTGAAAGGACAGGGTTGGTACGAAACAGACTTCAAGAAAGACAATCAGCGCAATCTGGCCGGCGAAAAGGAAGCGGCCAAGTCGGAGGAAAAGAGCGACGACAAGACCGACAAGAAAGCTGACAAGAAAGCTGACAAGAAAGCCGACAAGAAATCGGACGCGAAGTCGACGTCCAAAGCGTCGTCAGATTCGTCGACTAAAGGCTCGTCGACCAAAGGCTCCAGCAGTAAAGTGAGCGCGTCGAGATGAAGCGCCTCCGTCGTTACCTCGTCGCTGGAATACTTGTGTGGGCACCGCTGGCCGTGACCTGGTTGTTGCTTCGTTTCGTGGTGGGACTCATGGATCGGACGCTGTTGCTGTTGCCGCAGGAGTATCGTCCCGAAGCGTTGCTCGGAGTCCGGATACCGGGTCTCGGTGTCATCTTGACTGTCATCGTATTGCTGATTACAGGCTTGTTGGCGGCCAACTTCGTCGGTCGCGCGTTTGTCGGCGGTTGGGAACGGCTGATGGATCGCATTCCGTTCGTTCGCTCGGTATATTCTGCGGCGAAAAATTTCGCCGAAATGGTGTTTTCGGATTCAAGCCAGTCTTTTAAGAGGGTTCTGTTGATCGAGTACCCTCGCAAGGGACTCTACAGCCTCGCATTTCAGACTGCGACCCAGTTAGGTGAGGTACAGGGCCGTACGGGCGTGGACGTCGTATGTTGCTTTGTGCCAACGACGCCCAATCCGACCTCGGGCTTCATTATCATAGTGCCGAAGAGCGATATCACGGTTCTGGACATGGAAGTCGACGAGGCGCTCAAGATGATCATTTCGCTGGGCGTTGTCGTGCCGACCTGGAAAAAGGACTCAACCGGGGAATTGCCGTTCCCCGGGGTGAAGCCGTAGGGGCCCGCCGTGCGTAGCGACTATTGCGGACAAGTTGATCAGGCGCTGATCGGGAGCGAGGTTTCAGTCTGTGGCTGGGTCCACCGACGCCGGGATCACGGTGGCGTGATCTTCATCGACCTTCGCGATCGTGAGGGCCTGTTGCAGATTGTTTTCGACCCTGATCGCGCAGAAATTTTCGCGCAAGCCGAGCGAATTCGCAGCGAATACGTGCTGGCCGTGAAAGGACTTGTACGCGATCGCCCGGAAGGAACAGTCAACCCCAACATGCCAACAGGGCAGGTCGAAGTCCTTGCACATGAGTTGGAGATCCTGAACCGCTCAGAAACCCCTCCGTTCCATCACGATGAGCACGCCGGTGAAGAGCTGCGCCTGAAGTACCGTTACCTCGACCTGCGTCGCAAGGACATGATGTCGAACCTGCTTCTGCGCCACAAGGTTACGAAGGCGATGCGTGATTTCCTTGATCGTGAAGGATTCATTGACGTGGAAACGCCGATGCTGACAAGGGCGACACCCGAAGGTGCTCGTGACTACATCGTGCCCAGCCGTACACATCCGGGAACCTTCTTTGCGCTGCCGCAATCGCCGCAGATCTTCAAGCAGTTGTTAATGATGTCGGGGCTTGATCGCTACTATCAGATCGTGCGTTGCTTCCGCGACGAGGACTTGCGCGCCGACCGTCAACCTGAATTCACTCAACTCGATGTCGAAATGAGCTTTGTGGATGAGGATGCAGTCACGGGGATGATGGAGAGATTGATCGGACATCTTTTCAAAGCAGCGCTGGATGTTGATTTGCCGAAGCAATTTCCGCGCATGAGTTACGCCGAGGCACTTGATCGATTTGGATCGGACAAACCAGATCTGCGCATCGATCTTGAACTCGTCGAGGTTTCCGATCTGATGGACTCGGTTGAGTTCAAGGTGTTCGCCGGCCCGGCCAGCGACCCCGAAGGGCGGGTAGCGGCGCTTTGCGTGCCCGCTGGCGCCGGCCTGAGCCGCAAGGAGATCGACGATTACACGTCCTATGTCGGGCGATTCGGCGCCAAAGGCCTCGCATACATCAAGGTCAATGACCTCGATGCCGGCCTCGACGGTTTGCAGTCGCCGATTCTCAAGTTCCTTCCCGACGATGCTGTTGCCGGAATACTCAAGCGCACCGGTGCAAAGACCGGCGACATCATTTTCTTCGGCGCTGACAAGGCGCGTGTCGTTAACGACGCGCTCGGTGCGCTGCGTGTGAAAGTGGGTGAGGACCGGGGCCTGGTAAAAGAGGGATGGGCGCCACTGTGGGTCGTCGATTTCCCGATGTTTGAGAAAGATCAGCAAACCGGGCGCTGGACAGCGCTGCATCATCCATTTACAGCGCCGGCTGTCGGCGACGCAGAGGCTCTGCGGGCCGACCCCGGCAATGCTTTATCACGCGCTTACGACGTGGTGTTGAATGGTTCGGAGATCGGCGGTGGTTCGATTCGTATCCACGATCAGGCCATCCAATCCGCTGTATTCGATTTGCTCGACATCAGCAAGGAAGAGGCAGAAGAAAAATTTGGCTTCCTGTTAACGGCGCTGCAGTTCGGTTGCCCGCCACACGGCGGTATCGCGTTCGGCCTCGACCGAATTGTCATGCTCATGGCCGGCGCTGACAGTATTCGTGACGTTATCGCATTTCCCAAGACACAGTCAGCTCACTGCCCGCTGACCAACGCGCCGGGTGAAGTGTCGAGTGAACAACTTCGCGAGACCGGTATCCGCGTGCGCGCCCCACGGTCTGAGTAAGAGCGGCGCCCGGGTCGCGACGCCGTCGGTGAATATCAAAAACATAATTTTGCTGCATGGTGTGTGGTCGCACGGCACCGCCCTGATCCTGTTGAAACGCCATCTCGAAAAAGAGTACGGCTTCAACGTCTGGCTGTTCAACTATCGTTCCTTACAATGCACGCTGGATGAAAACGCGGACGCACTTGCAGGCTTTATCCAGGGAAACGACCTGAGCGAATCGCACCTGGTCGGTCACAGCCTTGGTGGCGTCATCCTGTTGCGGATGTTGGCCAACGAGGCGGCACCAATTGCCGGCAGAGTGGTTTGTCTTGGCTCACCAGTGCGCGGCTCACGTCCTGCGGAAATACTCGACAGGCTGGATTGGGGCGACGTGTTGCTCGGCCGTTCCGTGTCCTCCGGCATTCTCCGCAACAAAGCAAGTGAATGGACGCAGGGCGTCTGTGAGAAATACGATGTTGGCTTGATCGCCGGCAATGCACCCTATGGCGTGGGCAAGTTCTTCGCCAATTTTGACGGGCCCAATGATGGAACGGTTGCCGTTTCGGAGACTCATCTCGACGGGCAGAAAGATCACATCGTCTTGCGAACAAGCCACAAGGGACTGGTATTTACGCGCG
>CAYLTW010000141.1:0-6387 GCA_964386735.1 uncultured Woeseiaceae bacterium | reverse complement strand
GGTGGCAGCCGTACGTCCGGGGAAACCGTCATCCTCGGTGCGCCCACCGCCGATGAGTACCTCGGCGAACTGCAGCTTCTTGCGACCGGCGACCCGGCGACGCAAATCGAAATTTTCGCCGATGCCGAATCACGTTTCACTCTGACGCCGGACCCGTCGACAACCCTGCGCTTCGCACTGGTACTGGCGACTCCGGGGCATACCGAGTCGGATCCCGAGCGAGCGCAGAGCATATTGCGGGAATTACTGACGCAGACGGTGCTGATGACCCCGGCCGAGGTCGCACTGGCCGAGATTCATCTCAAAGCCGTCGAAGATCGCATCGTTCTGGGCTCCGAGACACGCCGTCTGCGGCAATCCTCATCGCGGCAGGCGCAAACCGAGGAGCAGGCCATTAAACTTCGGATTGGCACCGTCGAGGCCGAGAACCGGCGCCTGCGCCGCGATCTCGCCGACGCCGAGCAAAAGCTCGAGGCAATTACGTCGATCGAGCGTTCCTTGCGAGAACAGGAGCCGTAGGGCCCGCCGCAATTCCTTGCCCCCTCCCACCATTCAATCTACCCTTGTCGTTCTCAACATATTGTTAAACCGATGCCGACAAAAAATTCCAACCCAAAAGGCAAAATACTTCTTGTAGACGACGATCCCGGCCTCCTCAGGCTGTTGTCGATACGGCTTCGTGCCGAGGGCTACGAGGTCGAGGCCGTCGAGAGCGCCCACGCGGCGCTGGCAACGCTGGGCCGCTTCGCGCCCGACCTCGTCATCACGGACCTGCGCATGGACAAGATGGATGGTATCGGGCTTCTCAAAGAGTTACAGACGCGCTCGCCGGGCCTGCGCGTCGTCATCATCACGGCGCACGGCACGATTCCGGACGCGGTTGTGGCGACGCAAAGCGGCGCGTTCGGCTTTCTGACCAAGCCGATCGACAAAGATGAACTCATGATGACCGTCGACCGTGCACTCAAGGTCTCGGGCTCGGTCGATGTCGCCGAAGACTGGGCAGCCGGCATCATCACACGCAACCATGGCATGAAAGAAATCATGAACCAGGCGAAGATGGTCGCGGCGACCGATGCGCGAGTCCTGATCACAGGCGACAGCGGCACCGGCAAGGAATTGCTCGCTCGCGCCATCCACAACGCCAGCCCGCGCAAGAGCCAGCCATTCGTCGGCATAAATTGCAGCGCGATGGCCGAGAACCTGCTCGAATCCGAACTTTTCGGTCACGAGAAAGGTGCCTTCACCGGTGCGACACGAAGCCACCAGGGCCTGTTCCAGTCGGCCAACGGCGGCAGCCTGTTGCTGGACGAGATTGGTGACATGCCGATGCGCCTGCAGGTCAAACTGCTGCGCGTATTGCAGGAGAGCCAGGTGCGCCCCGTTGGCAGCACCGACGCACGCGAAATTGACGTGCGTGTCATTTCGGCAACGCACCGCGACCTGCAGGAACTGATGGGGCAAGGTCGCTTCCGCGAAGACCTCTATTACCGTCTCAATGTCGTCAACATCAAGATTCCGACACTCGACGAACGCCGCGAAGACATCCCGCTGCTCGTTGCACATTTCCTGCAACAAATCGCACGTGAAGCCGGCCAGGAAAGAAAAGTCTATGCACCCGAAGCCGTCGAGATGCTCGTGACGGCCGAGTGGCCGGGAAATATTCGTCAGTTGTTCAACGTCGTGCGACAAAACGTCGCGTTGTCCCGCTCACCTGTTATCAGCGCAGAGCTCGTGCAACAGTCCCTGGGCGAACATGCCGGCAAGCTTCTGTCCTTCAGCGACGCGCGCGATGAATTCACGCGCAATTACCTGTCACAGATATTGCAGATTACGATGGGCAACGTCAGCCAGGCGGCACGCCTCGCGAAACGCAATCGCACTGACTTTTACAAGCTACTGTCGCGGCACGACCTGAACCCGGACCAGTTCAAGAGTCGCTGACCGTTCCGACGAACAGTATTTCTATTTAATCCCGACAGATAGAGCGCTTTCTCCCACCGCACCCGATCACGCAATGTGAGCGGATGAAAGTGAGAGAATTGCTGCTTACTCTGCAAAATGATGGATGGATGTTAGTGCGACAGCGCGGAAGCCACCGGCAGTTCAGGCACCCGAACAAGCAAGGCACTGTGACAGTAGCTGGTCATCCGGGACGGGACATAAAGCCCGGGACACTCGCTAACATCAAGAGGCAAGCTGGTCTAAAATGAACAATATGAAATACCTTGTCGTACTCGAATCATCCGAGAGCGGATTTAGCGCTTATGTACCCGACCTGCCCGGTTGCATTGCCGCGGCTAGCAATCATGATGAGGTCGTTTCCCTCATTCGCGAGGCGATTGAATTTCACATTGAGGGAATGAAAGAGGCCGGGGAGCCCGTACCACCGCCAAGGTCGCAGGGCAAAGTGGTCGAAGTCAAAGCCGCATAACTCACACATTAGATTGCCGCAGGAGCCCGCTGTCGGAGCCCGCCATGCGGCGGGTTCCTACGACGCGGCTTTCTTTGAGTAGCCCTCAGCCGACAGTCCGTATTTGCCCATCAGGTCGTAAAGCGTCGGGCGCGTAATACCGAGCATCTCGGCGGCTTTGGAAATATTGCCGTAGCTCTTGGTCAGAACGACACGAATGGCCTTGGACTCCGCCCGCTGTCGCACCTCGCGAAGATTCAGCGATTCGGGTTCGCCTTCGGTCTCGACCAATCCGAGGTCCGCTGCGGATACAAGCTTGTTATCCGCCATGATGACGGCGCCTTTTATTTTGTTTTCAAGTTCACGCACGTTGCCGGGCCAGGAGTAAACTTCGATGGCCTCCGCAGCGTCATCACTGAAACCATTGATGGCGCGCTTTTGCAAATGGCTGTACTTCTGCAACAGGTTGCGTGCAAGGATCAGGCGCCCTTCCTCGCGATCGCGAAAGGGCGGAATGTTGATCGTGATTTCGGAGATGCGGTAATAAAGGTCTTCGCGGAACAACCCCTGCTCTATCAGATCTTCGGGTCGCTGGTTTGTCGCACAGAGAACGCGCACGTCAACCGGTATCTCCTTGCGACCACCGACACGTTCGATGACGCGCTCCTGCAAGAAGCGCAGCATCTTTGCCTGCAACGCCACAGGCATGTCACCAATCTCGTCCAGGAACAAGGTGCCACCACTCGCGAGTTCGACCTTGCCGATCGTTTGCTTGTGCGCGCCTGTGAACGCACCTTTCTCGTGTCCGAAGAGTTCCGACTCGAGCAGGTTTTCCGGAATGGCGGCGCAGTTAATCGCAACAAAGTTAGCCTCACCTCGCGAGCTCAGACGATGCAGCGCGCGCGCCAGCAATTCCTTGCCGGTGCCACTCTCGCCAAGCAGCAATGTTGTCACGTCTGTCGGCGCAACCTTTTCGATCATCTTGCACACTGCAAGCATGCCTTCGCTGGCGGCAATGATGCCGTCGAGCGGCGACTCATGAATCTTGTTCTGCAGGCGCCGGTTCTCAATCTCGAGTTCGGATATATTGAACGCGCGATCGACCAGCAACTTGAGCGTGTCAGTATCGACGGGCTTTTCGTAGAAGTCGTACGCGCCCTGCGCAACGGCAGTTAGCGCATTTTCCTGATCGCCGTTACCGGTAACGACGATGACCTTCGTGTGCGGCGCGAGTTTGAGCGTTTCGGCAAGCGTGGCAAACCCCTCTTCGACGCCTTCGGGCTGTGGCGGCAAACCAAGGTCTTGCAGCACAACCAACGGCTCGTGACGGCGCAACTCGACAATCGCCGATTCGCGATCCTCGGCAGTGAAGACGTCATAGTCCTCAAAACACCACCTGAGCTGGCTCAACAGCCCCGGATCGTCCTCGACGATGAGTAATTTCCGACTCGGTTCGCTCATGAGTTCCTTTATAGGAGCGGGCCCTGGCCCGCGACGGTTAATGGTGCCACGAAGCGGGCACTGTGTGCAGTGGCTGGGTCACAACCCGGGTTGTGACTTAAGCCATACGTATTTACCGTAGTTGCGAATCATTCTCATTTAGATTATCGTCCGGCCATGATCAAGATTTCGCCCGCATGGCGGGCTCCAACGGCGATCTACCGTGCTGCTATATGGCGGGCTCCAACGGACATCGTCCCTGCCACTGTGAGGAGGCCTCTAAGGGCGTTCTTCGTTGGCGCCGTTTTGACGATAATTCCGCTGGCCGCAAACGCGCAGAGCGGCGAGCCAGACGCTGCCCGGACCGTAGAACCCATTGATACGGTTACGATTATTGGTCGGAAAAGGGATGCCGTGGACGTGCCTGGTTCGGCGCATGTCGTCAGCAGTGAGGAACTGGGCGTTTACCTGCAGTCCGACATCCTGCGCGTTCTGAGGGCCGTACCGGGGGTGTATGTGCAGGAAGAGGAAGGCTTCGGGCTGCGCCCGAACATTGGCATCCGGGGTTCCGGACTGGACCGCAGCTCACGGATCGCTTTACTCGAAGACGGCGTCCTGATCGCACCGGCGCCCTATTCCGCACCCTCGGCCTATTACTTCCCGACGCAACGCCGCATGAACGCGATCGAGGTTCTGAAAGGCCCGGCATCGATCGCTATTGGCCCACGCACAACAGGCGGCGCGATCAACCTGATTTCGACTCCGATCCCGGATGCCTTTGGGGCGAACATCGATGTACGTGGTGGCGATTACAACACCGTCGACTCTCACATCAATGTCGGCAATCGCGGCGAGCGCGTCTCATGGCTGCTCGAGACTGTGCAGGCACGTAGTGATGGCTTCAAGACGATTGACGGTCCGGATAGCGGCGACACAGGTTACGACATCAAGGACTACATCGCGAAATTGCGAATCGACAGCGACCCGTCGAGTAGCGTTTACCAGAGCTTGCGAGTGAAGCTCGGCCTCACGGATCAAAGCTCGAACGAAACCTACCTCGGCCTGACCGACGATGATTTTGCTGCAGATCCGAACCGCCGCTACGCGGCATCGGCAAACGATAATTTCGTCAGCGAACACCAGCAGTACCAGGCGACGTACGTGATTGATATGGGCAGGAAATGGCGTGGCGAAGTAACGGCGTACCGCAACAACTTCACGCGCAACTGGTACAAGCTGCAGTCGGTGGGCGGCGCGAGCCTGGATACCGTGCTCAGAGATCCGGCGACGTATGCGACCGAATACGGCTACCTCACGGGCACGACGAGCCCCGACGATACCCTGCAAATTCGTGCGAACAATCGCGAGTACTACGCACAGGGCGTGCAGGCGAAAATCGAGTGGGATCTTGGTTTCGGCGACACGGACGTTCAGCTCAACACGGGGCTGCGCGTGCACGAGGACGAGGAAGATCGCTTCCAGCATCAGGATGGTTATCGCATGCAGGATGGCGCGTTGCTTTTGACGACGTCCGCTCTGCCTGGCTCGCAAACCAACCGTGTGTCGAGTGCCAAAGCAGTATCGCTGTTTGTGGACTCGGAAATTCGCGCCGGCAACTGGATTTTCACACCGGGCGTACGCTTCGAGGACATCAGCATGAAACGCCTCGACTTTGCGACCGATGATCCAGGCCGTAGCCGGGGACCAGTCCGCGTTCGCGAGAACTCGGTGCAGGTCGTGATTCCGGGTATGGGCGTGTTGTACAAGTTCAACAACGACTGGCGCGTGCTGGCCGGCATTCACAAGGGTTTCAATCCGCCGGCGCCGGGCAGCACGGCGAAGGAAGAGTCGAGCGTGAACATCGAGTTCGGTACGCGCTACGACAACGACAAGCTGAGCTTCGAATCGATTTACTTCATCAATGACTACGACAACCTCGTGGGTACCGTGACCGACTCTACCGGTGGCGGCGGCATGGTCGGCGACCAGTTCGATGGCGGCGAGGTTGTTGTGCAGGGGCTCGAACTAGCCGCCGCTTATAACTTTGCGGCAGGCCGATTCAGGTTCCCACTCGACCTCAACTACACGTGGACAACGGGGGCGGAATTCAAGAACGCGTTCGATTCAGAGTTCGGGCCGTGGGGCCGCGTCGAAGTGGGCGATGAGCTACCTTACATTCCCGAACACCAATTCCGCCTTGCGGGTGGTATTGAGTACGCCGAGTTCCGCGTCAACGTTGCTGCGAACTACGTCGGCAACATGCGCACAAAAGCCGGACAAGGCGAGGTCGAATCACAAGACTTGATACAGTCTCACGTCGTTTGGGACTTCACGGCCGCCTGGAGTTTCACATCCAGGCTTTCGACTTACGTCAAGGTCGACAACCTGTTCGACGAGACCTACATTTCTGCGCGCCGACCATCAGGCGCAAGACCCGGCCTGCCGAGGACGGCGTATTTAGGGTTGACGTTCCGGTTGTAGGAGCCCGCCATTCGGGCGCTTGCGGGCGACCAGTAAGAGCAACGCGATGATGC
>CAYLTW010000140.1:0-6441 GCA_964386735.1 uncultured Woeseiaceae bacterium | reverse complement strand
TGTTTGAGCAGGCTATAGAGCGTTTCGGTATAGGGCACCTGCAGTTTCAGTTGCATGGCTCGCGTCAACACTGCCCCGCAAATTGCCTCCAGTTCCAGGGGCCGGCCTTTTTCAAGATCGACCAGCATGGAGGTCTTGACGGGATCGAAGCCGCGAATCAATTCAAACATCTGATCAATGTCAGCTTCGCTCATGTTTTCACCGTCGGCCCGGGCGGCAGCGGCGGTTTCTTTCACCAGGGCCAGGACGATGGGGCCAAAGTGTGGGTGGCGGCACAAGGATCGGGTATCGAGCCGGGTCAGGGCGGACAGCGGGTTGACGCCGTTGTTGATGAGCAGCTTGCGCCACAGTTCCCGGCGGATATCCGGCACCAGGCGGGACGGGATCCCGGCCTCGTTGAATACGGTTTCCAGTTTGGCCAACTGTTCGCCATGGGCAATCCAGGCAGGGGATCCTTGCGCCGGCCAGGCGCCGAATATGATTTGTGCGATACCGGTCGCGGACACCACGCCCGGCGCCAGCACGTGTCCGCTGATTAGCACGGCGAGGCCGCCGATGACGTTTTCCCCGCCTAATACCGCGCTCAGTTGGATTTCGTTATCGACGCCGTTTTGCAGCGATATGACCCGGGTACACTGGCCACTTTTTTGAAACCAGTCGCACAGGAGTGTGGCAATTTCCTGGGTCGCTGTGGCCTTCGCACAGATCAGCAAAGCATCAAAGTCAGCCGGATTGAAGCGCGTTCCCAGCGTCTCAAGGCCCATGGCCTCGACCGGCCCGCGATAATTGAATTCGGGATGTTTGAGTTCGAGTCCGTGTTGTTGCAAGGCCGCGAGGTGTGCGCCCCGGGCCACATAAATCACTCCGTGTCCCGCCGCCTGCAGGCGCGCGCCGTAATAACAGCCGATGCCGCCGGCGCCTGCAATGACAAATTTCATAGTCTATTCAAGGTCTGTGTGGTGTGGATCAATTTCGTTTCCGCGGTTGTTTGCTTTGACGTTCCCGGGCTCGCTGGCGCTCGCGTTTCTGGACTTGCCGTTGTTTAAACTGGCGGCGCTTTGATTGCGCAAAACGTTTGCGCTGAGCCGGTGTCATGGTTTCGAAGCGTCGCCGCAACTCCCGGCGTTTATCCGCGGGCAGGGCCTTGAATTTCCGGCGCATCTGCTGGATATCTTCCCGCTGGGCAGGGGGCAGGGAATTGAATGTTCTGAAGCGTTTGCGGATTTTTTCGCGCCGCTGCGGGGGCAGTTGCCGCCATTGCCGGTAACGTTGTTTAAAGCGCTGGCGCTGATCCGGTGACAGGGACTGGTAGCGTTGGGCGCCTCTGCGCAAACGTTGCTGGCGCTCTTCCGTGAAGCCGTCCCATTGATCCGCAAAAGGCTTTAGAACCGCTTGTTCGGCGGCATTCAATTCAGCGAAGGGCAGCGCCAGGGCCGGACCCTGGAAGACAATCCAGAGCAGGCAGTACCAGCCGATGTGGGCGAGTCTTTTCACTGCGGTTGCGCCACGGACTGCACGGCCTTTTCGAGCGCATCGATGTCGCTGATGGGATCG
Source organism: uncultured Woeseiaceae bacterium (assembly GCA_964386735.1). GTDB lineage: Bacteria > Pseudomonadota > Gammaproteobacteria > Steroidobacterales > Woeseiaceae > UBA1847. Next base: position 4,887 of record CAYLTW010000140.1, on the reverse strand, counting down.
ATCCATTGACCGTCGGTGGTTTCGAATTCGCCCAGATACTCCAGGAACTCCAGGCTCGGAGCACTGCTGGTGGGCGGCTTGCCGGTCTTTTGCGGCGCCGGCGTGGCCGGCGACGGGACTGCCGGTGGCGTTGCCCCCGGGCTTTGGGTTTGCGCGGCCAGGGGGACTGTCAACGTCAGGCACAGCAGGACGGGCAAGCCTCGCCGGTGCACGCCCATCAACGTCAGCCGGCCCGATCATTGGCTGCCAGCCAGCGGTAGAAATCCAGATTATCGTAAACATCCAGATTCGCGCCCGAACTCAGCAATTCAACATCCAGCACGTCATTCGCACCGCCGCTTGAGGCTGAATTCACCAGCAGGCCAAGGCTCAGGACCATCACCGCAATGCTGGCTATGGCGCCGGTCGGTAACAACCAGCCTGAGGCACCGGCCTGGAACATGAAAAATGGCTGTGAATGTTCGTGCGCTGTTCCACGACGGGCCGCCGCAAGGGCCGTTGCGCGGGCTGTGGCCAGACGCTCCAGTGTCGGCTCATCCAGGGATTCCAGGCTGGTCTCCAGATGTTGGCGAATCCGGGTGGTGAACGGATCCCGGCTTCCGCTGTGCATCTGATGTGGTTCCGATTTATGTGTCGTCATGCAATCTCACCCCCGCTTCAAGCGCCTGGCCGGTGTTCAGCCAGCTGATCCCGCAGGCGGTGTACAGCCCGTGAATAATGGGTTTTGACACTGCCCTGGGAGCAACCCATGGCCCGGGCGGTGGCCGCCACGTCGAGCCCCTGCCAGAGTCGTAACAATAATGCCTGTTGCTGGCGAAGGGGTAACAGCTTGATGGCACGTTCCAGATCCGTGCCGAACTCCGCGGCCTGGACACCTCGTTCCGGGCGCGGGTCGGCCGGATCAGGCTGGTTCTGCAAGGGATCCCCAGGGTTGTCCGAATCCTCGCCACGCAGCCAGATACGAAAGCGGTTGCGGACCTTGCTGCGGCGATGGAACTCCATGATCCGCGATTGCAGGATCCGGTAGAACAGCGGGGTCCATTCATTGTCAGGTCTGTGCGCATAATTTTGGGCCAGTTTCAGCATGGTTTCCTGGACAATATCCAGCGCGTCGTCCCGGTTGCCGACGCCGAACTCGGCGATGCGCAGGGCGCGGCGCTCGATGTGCTTCAGGAAGCTGTCCAGGGACTGCATATCGGGCTGTCGGCGACTCCGGTTTGAAATGCATTGTGAATGAGGTGTGGCCAGCCACGGTCAACCATAATGCCTCCGCGAAGTGGTTTACTTCCAGTCGGATCATGTTTCAACCTCAGACACCCGCGACCCGAGCCCTAAGCCGCCGAGGCATTCTGCGTGCGCCACTCCGGCGCAGTTTAAGGTACCCCCAGTTGAATAACGCAGGTCGCCAGGAATCGTTGACAGGGGTTGTCTAATTCTTTGCCGGTCATCTTGACCCTGCTCGAATCATTAATGGTATGCTCCCCGGACGGAAGTTCGCTCAGTATGTGGCGCCCCTGGCCTGGATTATTCATGAACCCACGGCCGCGGACGCGGTTCTGCCCTATCTGCGGCGTTGCGCTGGTAAATTGCGCTTGCAGGTACGCCTGCAGGCACAATAATCGCGCGCCTTGCAGCTACGGGCATCTCCACGCCCTCGCTCGCGCGTTCATGAATAATCCAGACTATGTGGTGTCGGAGGACGCATTGCAGGAAATAGAGAGTGGCGTTGCGCCCGCTGAGATTGCCCCTCCGCAGCCGGATAGGCCTGCCGTGGCGGAACCATCACCCACTACCGCTACGCCAACAAATCGAGTCAGGCTCAGCCGCCCGATCACAGTGGGTCGTATGCGCGTGGAGTATTTGGTGGCTCTGATCACGGTGCATGCGCTGGCGCTCCTGGCCTTCGTTCCATGGCTATTCAGTTGGCTCGGGTTCTGGCTGTTCGTGGCGGGGATCTTCTTCTACGGGCAGGGGATCAACACCTGCTATCACCGGTTGTTGACGCACCGCAGTTTTCGTCTGCCACGCTGGCTGGAACACGGCTTCGTTATCGTCTCGCTATGCTGCCTGCAGGATACGCCTGCCAAATGGGTGACGACACATCGGTTGCACCACCTCAAATCCGATACCCGTGACGATCCGCACAGTCCGCTGGTGTCACTGTTCTGGAGTCACTGCGGCTGGCTCCTGTGGCGCAACTCAGCGACCCACAGCATCGACGCCTATGGTCAATTAGCCCGCGACATCCTCGAAGATCGATTCTACAAGCGTCTTGAAAAAGGGCTCCTTTGGTTATGGATCTACCTTGCTCACTGGGTCGTCTATTTTACGCTCGGTGGAGTGATCGGGCTGCTGACTACGGGTACAGTAATCGGTGCGTTACAACTCGGCTTGAGTCTTTTGATCTGGGGCGCGATCCTGCGCACCGTCGCCGTCTGGCACATCACCTGGTCCGTGAACTCGCTCTGCCATCGCTTCGGCTATCAGAATTACGCAACGGGTGAGGCCAGCCGGAATAACCTGGTCATCGGCTACCTTAGCGTGGGCGAGGGCTGGCACAACAATCATCATCACGATCCGGCGAGCGCCTGCAACCAGCATCGCTGGTGGGAGATCGATGTCACCTGGTATGGGATCAGGTTTATGGAGTTGCTGGGGCTGGCAACCCGGGTCATCCGCCCGCGCCATGTGCGCCACGCGCGCAGACGGGCCAGGTGTGCAACGCGCACCGGCGCATGAGTGACTCTGCGTGTCTGGGCGGTTGGATCCGGCCATGGCTGAGTCATCGCGTGGTGAGCGCTGAGAACCCGCACCACGAGCCTGCCGCGGTTTCCCATGCCGGTATCTCGGGCGAGCAGCATAGCGGTGGCGTACAGACCCCGGCGGGGTTTGCCAAGGCTGGCATTACTGCCGATTTGATGGCAGGCTAGCGGCGTACTCGGCGCCTCAAGACCGGGCGCGTTCATTGAAAAAACCCCTCTAAGGCAGACCCACGAACTTGCAAACGAAGACCACGGCATCGGCCGCCACAATCGAGCCAGCGTCAGGTGTGCTGCGCGGCAAAGTCGCGCTCATCACCGGCGGTGCGCGTGGCATCGGGCGCGCCACGGCGCTCAAGCTGGCCGCCGCCGGCTGCGATGTCGCGATTGACTACTACAGTAGTCACGAAGAAGCTGAGTCGCTGGCCGCCGAGATCCAGGCGACCGGCCGGCGCGCCAACGTCTACCAGGCGAACGTCGCCGATCCGGCTGGGGTGAAAGAACTGTTCGAGGCGCTGCAGGCCGACTTCGAGCGCATCGACATCGTCATCAGTAACGCCGCCACCGGGGTGCTGCGCCCGGTGATGGAGATGCGGCTCAAGCATTGGCGCTGGTGCCTGGAGGCGAACGCCTTCGCGCTCACCCTGCTCGCCCAGCAGGCGGTGCCGGTGATGCCGGCGGGCGGGCGCATCATCGCCCTGTCGAGCCTGGGTGCGAATCGTTCGATGCCGGGTTATGGCTTCGTCGGCGCCTCCAAGGCCGCGTTGGAGTCACTGGTTCGTTCGCTGGCGCAGGAACTCGGCCCGCAGGGCATCACGGTCAACACGGTGAGCGCCGGGGTGGTGGACACGGACGCTCTCGCCCACTTCCCGAACCGCGAGCAGGTGCTGGCGGAATTCGCCAGCCGCACTCCCGCCGGGCCGGTGCTGACGCCCGCTGACGTAGCCAACGCGGTCTACTTGCTGTGCCTGCCCGAGGCCCGCATGATCACCGGCCACACGCTGTTCGTGGACGGCGGTTTCAGTATTTCCGGGTGAATTGATGACGGCACTGGACTCAGGTCTGTCGGGGAAGGTGGTGATCGTGACCGGAGGTGGCCGCGGTATTGGTCGCGCCATCGTCGAACTGTTCGCCGCCGAAGGCGCCGACGTCACCTTCTTCTACCGTTCCAATACCGATGCCGCGCAGGCGACCGTCGCGGCCACCGATGGCCGTGCGGTGGCCGAGCAGGTCGACATCTGCGAGTCGGGCGCCGTCGCCGAGGCGGTCGAGCGGGTCGCCGATCGCTGCGGGCGCATCGATGTGCTGATCAACAACGCCGGCATCATCCGTGACAATCTGCTCGCCTTCCTCGACGATGAAGATGTGCGCGCGGTGCTCGATACCAACGTCGGCGGGGTGTTCAACGTGACCCGTGCGGTCGTCCCGCACATGATTTCGCGGCGCGCCGGCAAGATCATCAATTTGAGCTCGGTCGCCGGCGAAAAAGGTGGCCGCGGCCAGACCAACTATGCCGCCAGCAAGGGCGCAATCAATGCGCTGACACGGGCGCTTGCCGCGGAGCTGGCGCCACGCGGTATAATGGTCAACGCAGTCGCCCCCGGCGTCATCGAGACCGAGATGTCCGCGGCGGTGCTGGCGCGGGCGGGCGAGGAAGTTACCGCGCGCATTGCCCTGAGGCGTATAGGTCAACCGCTGGATATCGCCCATGCGGTCTGGTTCCTGGCATCGCAATTATCCAATTATGTAACCGGCGAAATCCTCCATGTCGATGGTGGATTTAAAATCGAGTGAAGGGAGTTAAGAACATGGCAACGACAGAGCCGACGAAGGAAGAAATCATGGCGGTGTACCCCACCATTGCCACCACTATCGCTGATGCTTTGGGCTGTGATACCGAGGAGGTGACGCTGGAAGCGTCACTGGTCGAGGATCTGGATGCCGAGTCGATAGACTTTCTCGATCTGGTGTTCAGGCTGGAGCGCAGTTTCAAATTGAAGATCCCGCGTGGCAAGGTCGTCGAGGAAGCGCGCGGGGATTTGTCCGAGGCTGAATTCGAGCAAAATGGCATGGTCAGCGAGGCCGGTCTGGAGCGGTTGCGAAGCTTCCTTACCGAGATTTCACCGGA
>CAYLTW010000139.1:4191-6454 GCA_964386735.1 uncultured Woeseiaceae bacterium | reverse complement strand
GATCGTGGCGCGTGAGGATTTCTCCGACGCCACGTACCTCCTTCAGATCAGCCATCCGATGATGGCTAAGGCCGCGCGTCCGGGCCAGTTCGTCATCGTCATCGCGACCGAGCACGGCGAGCGCATTCCCTTGACGATCGCCGATTTCGACCGCGTTGCCGGAACCATAACGCTGGTCATCCAGGCCGTCGGCAAGACCACCCGGGAGATGCAACAGAACCTCCAGGTTGGCTCTGAACTCTACAGCGTGGTCGGCCCGATGGGGGCGCCAAGTGATATCGGCGCCGCCCGTCGAGTGATTTGCGTCGGTGGCGGATTAGGTGTCGCCCCGGTGTTCCCCCAGGCGCGGGCCTTCAAGGAGAGCGGCGCCTACGTTATCGGCGTGGTCGGCTTCAGAACCGAATCGCTGATTTTCTGGCAGGACAAGTTCGAGAGTGTTTGCGATGAGTTCATCATCTGCACCGATGACGGTTCGGTCGGGATTGAGGGACGGGTGACGGCGGGAATTGAAGCGGCGCTGGCAAAATACTCCGATATTGATGAAGTGGTCGCCATCGGCCCGCCGGTGATGATGAAAGCCTGCGCTGAAACCACGCGCCCGCACGCCATCAAGACCACCGTCAGCCTCAACCCGATCATGATCGACGGCACCGGGATGTGTGGCGGCTGCCGGGTCAAGGTCGGTGACAGGATGAAGTTCGCCTGCGTCGATGGCCCCGACTTCGACGGCCACGCGGTCGATTTCGATGATCTGATGAATCGCCTGCAACGCTTCACCGAGGATGAAAAGCTGGCTACAAAAAAATGGTCTGAGAACTGCCGGGCCGGAGTCTAACGATGGCGAAGAAAACGATTCGCACCATCCCCCAGGAGCGCACCCCGATTCCGCTACAGGAACCCCAGGCGCGCGTCGCAAATTTCTCTGAGGTCACGCTCGGTTATCGGCTCGAGGATGCCTTGCTCGAGAGCGAGCGATGCCTGATGTGCCCGGATGCCGCCTGTGTTCGCGGCTGCCCGGTGGCGATTGATATTCCAGGTTTTATTCAGAAAATTATCGACAAGGACTATCGAGAGGCCTATGACGTGCTCAGCGATGCCAATCTGCTGCCGGCGATCTGTGGCCGCGTCTGCCCCCAGGAAGACCAGTGCGAAGGCGTCTGCCCGGTCGGCGCTACCCTCGAACCGGTGGCGATCGGGCGCCTTGAGCGTTGGGTCGGCGATCTGGCCATAGAGAGCGGTTGGGCCAACGTCCCCTATATCGAACCGAACGGCTTGCGGGTCGGCATCGTCGGCTCCGGTCCGGCCGGCATCGCCTGCGCCGCCGATATGGCCAAGGCCGGCTGCGATGTCACCATTTACGAGGCATTCCACAAACCGGGCGGCGTGTTGCGCTATGGCATTCCCCAGTTTCGCCTCCCGGATGCGGTGATCGACGCCGAGATCGACAACCTGGCCAAGCTGGGTGTGCGCATCGAATGCAACACCCTGGTCGGGCGCCTGTTCACCATCGAACAGATGGTCGAGGAAATGGGTTATGACGCGGTCTTCATCGGCACCGGCGCCGGCGCCCCGCGGTTCATGGACATTCCCGGCGAGTTCCTCAACGGTGTGCTTTCCGCCAACGAATTACTGACCCGCTGCAATCTGATGCATGCGGGAGAATTTCCGGCCTACGACACGCCCCTGCATCTCGGCCGCAAGGTTGCGGTGATCGGCTCCGGCAACACCGCGATGGACGCGATGCGGATGTGCCTGCGACTCGGCGCCGAAAAAGTCTACTGCGTCTACCGCCGGACCCGGGCTGAGAGCCCCGCTAGAGTGGAGGAAATTGAACATGCCGATGAGGAAGGCGTCGAGTTCAACTGGCTGACGGCGCCGGTCGAAATCCTTGGCGACGGCGATGGCAACGCGCGCGGCATGCGCTGTATCCGCATGGAACTCGGCGAACCGGACAGTTCCGGCAGGCGCCGCCCGGTGCCGATCAAGGACAGCGAATACGATGTTGAGGTCGACATGATCGTTTACGCCATCGGCACCCGCGCCAACCCGATCATCGGTCAGACCTCCAGACTCAAACTCAACGAGCGTGGTTTCATTGCCGTCGATGAAAACCTCGCCACCTCGGTGACCGGCGTCTACGCCGGCGGCGACATCGTCACCGGTGGTGCGACGGTGATCCTGGCCATGGGCGCCGGGCGCCAGGCCGCAAGCAGCATCAAGGCCTATCTCGGAATACGCGATAGCGAGGTGATCTATGGCGACA
>CAYLTW010000139.1:0-4091 GCA_964386735.1 uncultured Woeseiaceae bacterium | reverse complement strand
ACCTGGACTGTCGAAATCATCCCGGCTGAAATTCAGCCGCCGGCGCGCAGTATCGCCGGCGCCAGCGGTAACCGGATTCGACTGGCTTCGCGGCGCGTGACCAACGGCGGCGACGAAGCTGATTTGATTGTTGCCTTTAACGAACAGGTGCTGTTGAAACGGGTGCAGGAAGGCGAATTGAAACCCGGCTGCATTGTGCTGATTGAAAACAAATGGCGCACGGATCGGGATGCACAGATCGTTGCCAGCTATACCCGGACCATCGACAACCTCGTCGCCGACGGCTACCAGGTCACCGAGATCCCGATGGAGGAACAATGCCTGCGCTATGTCGATGATCCACGGCGTGGCAAGAATATGTTCGTCCTCGGCATGTTGTGCAGCGCCTACAGTCTTGATCTGCACATCGCCCGCGAACGGGTCGCATTCATTTTCGCCAAAAAGGATCGCGCCGTCATTGACAGCAACATCACGCTGCTGGAGGCGGGGCACGCGTGGGCGCAGGCGAATCTTGACATCCATTACCGGATCCCCCCTTCCGACATGCGCGATGCGCAGATCGTCGTCAACGGCAACATCGCGCTGGGCCTCGGTGTCATGGCCTCCGGCATGGAGGTTTGCGCCATGTATCCGATCACGCCGGCGACCTCAGCCTCGCACTATTTGTGCGAAGTGTTCAGGAACGTCGGTGGCGCCGTTCACCAGGCGGAAGATGAGATCGCCGCCTGCGCCTTCGCGATCGGCGCCTCCTATGCCGGCAAGTGCGCGGTGACCATCACCTCCGGCCCCGGCTTCGCCTTGAAGCAGGAAACCATTGCCCTGGCGGTGATGGCGGAAATACCCCTGGTTGTCGTCAACGTACAACGCGGCGGCCCGAGCACCGGTCTGCCGACCAAGGTGGAACAAGGTGATCTGTTGTTCGCCTGTTTCGGTGGCCACGGCGATACACCGAAGATCGTGATGGCGCCGGTGGACATCGAGGACTGCTTCTACTCGATGATCATGGCGCGCAAGATCGCGGAAACCTTCAACACGGTTGTGGTGGTGCTGACGGACGCGAGCCTGGCTTCGGCTCAGCAGCCGATTCCGCGGCCCAAAATCGACAAGCAATGGTTCGCACCGCCCGTCGATCAGAGCGCCGTTCCCCAGGGCGCCAAGCCCTACGACTGGGATCCGACCACCGGCCTCGCCCGCCGCTTCATCCCCGGCCAGCCCAACGGCATGCACTGTCTGACCGGATTGGCTCATGATCGCTTCAGCCGTGTCGCCTACGAGCCGGACATCAACCAGGAGGGGATCCGCAGCCGCAGCCTCAAAATAGCCGCACTGCAAAAGACCCTGAAAACGCCACCGGTGTTCGGCGCCGCTGAAGGCGAGTTACTGATCATCGGTTGGGGCAGCACCAAGGGCACCATCGAGGAAGCGGTCGAGCGCCTCTGCGCGCAAGGTCACAAGGTTTCCTCCCTGCATCTGAAGTTTCTGCAGCCGCTGGCGTCCGGTATTCGCGAAGTGCTGCAGCGCTTCGAGCAGGTACTGACGGTTGAGAACAACTGGTCTGACAGGCTCGGTGACGAAATCATTGATGAGGACAACCGCCGCTATTCCGAATTGGCCTGGCTCTTGCGCGCACGCTTCCTGGTCGATATTGACTGCTGGTCAGAGGCCAAGGGCCAACCGCTCAAACCCGGCGTCATTGCCGCGGCTGTGCGGGAAAAACTGCTCCACAAAGGGACCCGACAATGACTGCTTCGCTGCCTGGCTGTCTGCTTGAGATGTTCGACGAGGACTACACCCTTGACGACTATAAGAGCGCCACACCGCGATGGTGCGTCGGCTGTGGAGACAGTGCGATCCTGGCCGCGGTCCAACGACTGTGCCGCGACGAACAGTTACCGCCGGAAAAAACCGTTTTCGTCTCGGGGATTGGTTGCTCGAGCCGCTTTCCGCATTACATGCACACCTACGGTTTTCACGGCCTTCACGGCCGGGCACTGCCGGTCGCCGAGGGCATCAAGCTGCACCGGCCCGACCTGCATGTCTTCGTTGTCACCGGTGACGGCGATTGTTGCAGCATCGGCACCGCGCACTGGATTCATGCCATTCGCTACAACATGGATATGACGGTGCTGATGCTCGACAACGGCATCTACGGCTTGACCAAGAACCAGGCGTCACCAACCTCGCCGATGGGCCAGAAGAGCAACACCACACCCCAGGGTACGCACCTGGAGCCGATCAACCCGGTCAGCGTCACCCTCGGTATCCGCAACGCCTCGTTCGTCGCCCAGGCCGTCGATTGGATCCCCGAAATGATCCACGACATCGTTGCCGCGGCCTTCCATCACAAGGGCTTCTCGTTCGTGCGCGTACTGCAACGCTGCCCCGAGTTTCTGGACAAGCGCTACGATCCGTGGGTGCAGAATCCGGACCGGATGCTGTTGCTCAACCACCCGGACGGAGTCCAGGTCAGCCAGGGCCTGGCCGGCGTCTATAAAAACCAGGAACAACACGACCCTGCCGACAGGAACCGGGCCAGAGAGATCGCCTCGACCAGCGATCCGATACCGGTCGGCGTGCTCTACCGCAGTCAGGATAAACCCTGTTACGAGGATGTCCGCGGACCCGACCGGCTGTATACGCCGGATGTCATCAAGGGCGTCCTTGAGAAGGAATTGGATCGTTTCACAATTCATCCGGCCGACAGCGCCCACAGTTGAATGTATCGATTTAAGACGAAGACCACGGGTACCTGGGGAATGACGGAGACAACGAATTCAGCGACAAGGGCCGGCCATGGATAAGAATCTGGCAACACTTGCGACCTTTCATATCACCGGCGAGCGCCTCACCGATGAACTCGACGACGTCGGGCGGTTGGAACTGCACCCAGCCCTTTTCGGCGCCTATCGCGATTTGCGTAATTTGCGTTACGACTACCCGCTGGTGCTTGTCAACGGCGATGCGGGCGGTGGTTTTGTGCGCTCCCTCAGCGATATCTTCGACGATATTCTGCGCGAAATCGCGCCTCGTGGAGTCGCCGGAGAACGTCTCAGACAGCACCTGTTGAAACTCGAAAGCGAGGCGCGAAGCCTCGCGCAGTATAACGGCACGCGGCACTTGAGCGAGATTCTGGACGAGGCCGGCCGGCAACTGCAGACCCAGGTGGGGGCGGCGGCGCAGGATCAATTAGACGACAGCCTCGCGCGTACGCGCGACAACCTGCACTTCGACGGCGATGTCGTCGAATGCGACCATGAACTACCGGTCAAGCTGGTGACCCATGCCTGGACCATCAAGCAACGCGAGCGGGCACAAAAGCTCTACGACAGACTCGATGCACTGGTGTTGAAGTTGTCCGGTATCCTCAAAGTCGATTACTTGCATTCTGAGGAAGCCCACGGCCCCGAGACCCTGAAACGCGCCATGGGATCGAGTTTTGAAACTGAATTCAACTTCGATGCGATGGCGCATCTGTTGCGCACGGCGCCGGCCGGCGATCCCTTGCCGGAAGCGCGCCGGCGGCGCATTCGCTCGGCGCTGACCGTCCTGAAATCCCAGCGCTTCGTGGCGGGAGCGCGCGAAGAGCATAAGCCCGGCCGCCGCAAGACGCTCCACACATTCGTTTTCGACAGCTGCGAGCGGGTGCTCGAAGCGTTCCATGAACGGCTGCCGGAAATGGCCAGGCTCGTCAAAGCGATGGCCGTCGCCGAACTGGAAATAGACAATCGTTACGACGAATCAAAACACGACCCGTTCTTCCGCCGCTTCGCCCACCGCCATCTACGCGCTGAAGATATCGCCTTGTTCCCCTCGTATCTCGTCTGCCTTCATGACGGCAACGACAGTGCGGCGGAACAAACCACACTGTGGCAGGTGTTTTCGTCTGAATTACCGATCAAAGTCCTGGTTCAATTCGACGATATCCTCGCCAGCGGACGACTGATCCCCGGTATCAAAGGCCCGCAGCTTGCAGCGATGGCACTCGGCCTCGGCCATGTCTATGTCCTGCAATCGAGCAGCGCCGGCTTGTACCGATTACGCGACGCCCTTGACCAGGGCCTGGCGAGTGACGGGCCGGCGTTGTTCAGTGT
>CAYLTW010000138.1:4893-6517 GCA_964386735.1 uncultured Woeseiaceae bacterium | reverse complement strand
GCTACTTGTCGTCGTACTCAATGACGCGGGTGGCTGGGCTGCCGTGTCCGCGCAGCTACCTGAAAACACATTTCGACTGTACCCGCTTGAGCACACTGGCGAGCGTTGGCTTAATTACCTGCGTGCATGGGTAATTTTTGGTGTCGCCGATATTGCCTCACAATCACTGATAGGCAGGGCCCTTGCCGCAAAGAGCGAGCGTGTTGCACAAAATGCTTTCTACCTCGCCGCGATCGCCTACCTCGGATTCGGCATGATTCCGGCGCTTCTCGGCATCATTGGTTCTGTCACCATGCCCGGTCTCGCAGATTCCGAGTCGATTATCCCCGCGCTCGCGTTTGAGCACTTGCATCCGGTCGCGATCGCAGTCTTCGTCGGCGCCGTACTTGCGGCGATTATGAGTTCCTGTGACAGCGCGTTGCTGAGCGCCGCCAGTATCGTCAGCGTCAATCTGTTGCCAATTGTGAAGCGCGATCCATCCGACATGCTGCAATTGCGTGTTGTCCGCTGGGGTATTCCGGGATGCGGCTTGATCGCCATTGCAATCGCGCTCAATGCGCGAGTCGTGTTCGACACGATGCTCGACGCGAACTTGCTGATGCTCGCGGCCGTGATTGTTCCGTTTATCCTGGGTGTGTGGTGGAAGAAAGCGAATCGTGCCGGCGCGCTGGCCGCAATGTCGGCGGGTATCGCTTCCTGGCTGACGACGTCGCTGCTTTACCCCGAGCTGCCCGGGGACCTGATTGGCCTCGGTGTGTCCTTCGTGACGATGATCATCGTCACACCGTTAACGCAAACGCTCGACCCTCCACGTTCCCTGGTAGACAGCGATGGCAATCCGGTTGAACTGACAAACCGCCTGGGCATCTTAAGATAGACACGACCGTCTGCGCGAGCCGTCGGTGAGGTGCTATTTATCCGAAGTAAAGCGCAGCGCAGCGAGCCATGAGGAAAGGTAGCGCCTCTCCGGCGGCTCGCAGATCACCGCTTCCCTTTGAGCTTCTGCGCAGCACGGTAACGGGCTTCGGCCTCGGCGACCTCTGCCTGGGCGCGCTTGAGGTCGGTCTCACCCGAGGCGCCCTTCAATGCCTCTTCAGCATGCTGCTTCGCAGCCAGGGCTGCCGCTTCGTCAAGCTGGTCGCCACGCAATGCCGTGTCCGCCAGCACCGTGACCTGGTGCGGCTGCACCTCGAGCATGCCGCCCGTAATGTAGAAACTCTGTTCTTCGCCATCGGCGGTTTGTACGCGAACTTCGCCGGGGCTAAGCGTCGTCAGAAGCGGTGCGTGTCGCGGTGCGATACCCACTTCGCCCATTTGCGCGGGCGCGAAGACCATACTGGCTTCGCCTGAATGGATTTCACCTTCCGCGGATACTATGTCGATTTTGATTGTTGCCATTGTTCTTCAGTTTCCGTATTTATCGCCCGCATGGCGGGCTCCTACGTCAAATTCCAATCGCTCGCGTGACAGGCTTCTACGCGAAATTCTTGGCGTTCTCGACGGCTTCGTCGATCGTGCCAACCATGTAAAACGCTTGCTCGGGGAGATGATCGTAGTCGCCGTTGACGATGCCGTTAAAGCCACGGATCGTCTCGGCCAACGACACATACTTGCCGGGCGAGTT
>CAYLTW010000138.1:0-4793 GCA_964386735.1 uncultured Woeseiaceae bacterium | reverse complement strand
TCGAGGTGAGCGAACGTGGTCGCGGGTGACGGATCAGTAAGGTCATCTGCCGGGACATAAACGGCCTGGAACGATGTGATCGATCCCGTCTTCGTTGAGGCGATGCGCTCCTGCAGAATGCCCATTTCCTCAGCCAGTGTCGGTTGGTAGCCCACAGCCGATGGCATGCGGCCCAGAAGTGCAGACACTTCGGTTCCTGCCAGCGTGTAACGGTAAATGTTGTCGATAAACATGAGGACGTCGCGGCCTTCGTCGCGAAACGCTTCCGCCATCGTCAACCCGGTCAGTGCAACGCGCAGACGGTTTCCTGGCGGCTCGTTCATCTGGCCGTATACGAGTGATACCTTGTCGATAACGCCCGAATCAGTCATTTCGTGATAGAAATCATTTCCTTCACGAGTTCGTTCGCCAACACCGGCAAACACAGAGTAACCACCGTGCTCCTTGGCAATGTTGTTGATGAGCTCCATGAGCGTCACGGTCTTGCCCACGCCGGCGCCACCAAAAAGGCCAACCTTGCCGCCTTTTGAGATCGGCATGATCAGGTCGATAACCTTGATGCCCGTTTCCAGAATCTCGGTTGTCGCGGCCTGCTCTTCGAAACTTGGCGGCGCGCGGTGAATCGGCATCAGCGTTTCAGCGCCAATCTCGCCTGCGTTATCGATCGGATTGCCGAGTACATCCATGATGCGGCCCAGCGTCTTCTCGCCGACCGGTACCTTGATCGGGCTGCCGGTATCGGTGACCGACATGCCACGCTTCAAGCCCTCCGACGAGCCCATCGCAATGGTGCGGACGACGCCATCGCCCAGCTGCTGCTGAACTTCGAGCGTCGTGCTGACATCGTCAATGACGAGTGCGTCATAGACCTTGGGAATCTGGCCCGCCGGGAACTGAACGTCCACAACGGCGCCAATAACCTGCACAGTAGTTCCGGTGCTCATTTTTGATCCTTATCCTGATACAGCGGCCGCGCCGCCGACTATTTCTGAAATCTCTTGTGTAATTGCAGCCTGTCTTGCTTTGTTGTATTGCAGCTGCAGCTCGTCGATTATTTCACCTGCGTTATCCGTTGCCGACTTCATCGCCACCATCTTCGCCGCCATTTCGCACGCGAAATTTTCGACTGCCCCGCGATAGACCTGCGATTCGATGTAGCGCATCAACACGTCGTCAAGCAGCTCGCCGGCATCCGGCTCGTAGATGTAGTCCCAGTGTTTCTGAAGCGACTCACCGTCCAGGTCGATTTCACTAACCGGCAACAGCGTTGACACTGTGGGTTTCTGGTTCAACGCCGAAACAAACTCATTGTGAACGAGAAACAGTCTGTCGATCGTCCCTTTCTCGTAGGCATCCAGCATGATCTTTATTGAACCCAGCAGATCATTGACGCTGGGCTTGTCGCCGAGATGGCTCGCGGTGCCGAGAACGCTGCCGCCCATGCGGCGGAAAAAGGCGATTGCTTTCGCACCGATCAGCGCCATGTCGACTTCGACGTTTTCGCCTTGCCATTTCGAAATCTCGCGTATCATGCGCTTGAACAGGTTGACGTTTAGGCCGCCGCATAAACCACGGTCCGTCGAAATCACGATGAAACCCACCCGCTTCACTTCGCGCTTCGTTAAGAACGGATGTTTGTAGTCGGGGTTCGCTTGCGCCAGGTGCCCGGCCACTCTGCGAATACGTTCTGCGTACGGGCGTGACGCCTGCATCTGATTCTGTGCTTTGCGGATTTTGCTGGCTGCGACTTTTTCCATAGCGCCCGTGATCTTCTGCATGTTCTTTACAGAAGCGATCTTCGAGCGTATTTCCTTTTCACCTGCCACGGCTAATAAGCGCCTTTCTCGGCAAACGCCTCGCATATACCCTGCAACGTCGCTGCGATCTCGTCGTTGTAATCGCCGGACACATTGATTGCGTCTAACGCATCACCATTGTTTGTGCGCGCGAAATCGTGCAGTGCCGCTTCATAATCGACAACCTTGTCAACTGCTACGGGGTCGATGAAACCTTCGTTAGCCGCAAACAACGACAACGCCATTTCGGCAACCGATAACGGCGAGTATTGCTTTTGCTTCATAAGCTCGGTCACACGCTCGCCGCGTGCGAGCTGCTGGCGCGTAGCAGCGTCGAGGTCCGACGCAAACTGTGCAAATGCCGCCAGTTCGCGAAACTGGGCCAGCGCGAGGCGAACACCGCCGCCGAGCTTCTTGATAATTTTCGTCTGTGCCGCACCACCCACGCGAGATACCGACAGACCCGCGTTGATCGCCGGGCGGATACCTGCGTTGAAGAGATCCGTTTCGAGGAAGATCTGGCCATCGGTGATTGATATAACGTTTGTCGGAACGAAAGCCGATACGTCACCAGCCTGTGTCTCAATAATCGGCAACGCCGTCAGCGAACCGGTTCTGCCCTTGATCTTGCCACCCGATACTTCTTCCACATACGCCTCGGAGACACGGGACGCACGCTCGAGAAGGCGCGAATGCAGATAAAAGACGTCACCCGGATACGCTTCACGACCCGGTGGCCGGCGCAGCAGCAACGACACCTGGCGATACGCCCATGCCTGTTTCGTGAGGTCATCGAAAATAATCAGTGCGTCTTCGCCCTTGTCGAGGAAGTATTCGCCCATCGTCGTGCCAGAGTACGGTGCGATGTACTGCATCGCGGGACTGTCGGCCGCAGATGCCACGACAATAATCGTGTGCTCCAGTGCGCCTTCTTCGTCAAGCTTGCGCACAACACCTGCGACCGATGATGCCTTCTGGCCGATCGCAACGTAGATGCACTTGATGCCAGTACCACGCTGATTGATTATCGTGTCGATCGCCACGGCCGTCTTGCCGGTTTGGCGGTCGCCGATAATCAGTTCACGCTGGCCACGTCCAATCGGCACCATCGAGTCGATCGATTTCAGACCGGTCTGTACCGGCTGGTCAACGGACTTGCGTGCGATTACGCCTGGCGCAACTTTCTCAATCGGCGCCGATGATTCGGCCTCAATCGGGCCTTTGCCGTCGATCGGATTGCCCAGGGCGTCAACAACGCGCCCAAGCATGGCCTCGCCGATCGGCACTTCAAGAATACGGCCGGTCGTCTTGACCGTATCGCCTTCCGATATGTGTTTGTAGTCACCAAGGACAACCGAGCCTACCGAGTCCTGCTCCAGGTTCAGCGCCATGCCGAAAGTGTTTCCCGGGAACTCGAGCATTTCGCCGTAACGTGCGTCGGCCAGACCGTGAATACGAACGATACCGTCGGTAACGGCTATAACCGTACCGACGTCACGCGCTTCAGCCGTCGCCTCGAAGTTTTCGATGCGTTCTTTAATCAGTTGACTGATTTCAGAAGCTTTGAGTGCCATTTTAATAATCCTCTTTAGTTGATCAACGCGTTGCTGAGGCCATCCAGCCTTGCCCGCAGCGATCCATCAATTACAACGTCGCCGGCCCGTATTACGGCTCCGCCGATCAGGTTTTCGTCAATTTGTGTTTCGAGATTGATATCCCTGCCAAGGCGCGCCTGCAGCGCCGTCGAGATCTTTTTCTGCTGAGCGGCCGAAAGCGGCGTCGCCGACGTCACGGTGACATCGACCATATTCTCGACTCTCGCTTTGAGTACCTCGAAATGCCCGGCGATCTCCGGCAAGACCGATACACGACGATTTTCGAGCAGCAGCTTCAAAAAATTCGAGCCTTTCTTGTCATTGCCCGCGAGCACCTTCGCTTTCGCCCTGGCAAACAACCCGGTCAGAAACTCAAGCCGCTTGTCGTTGCTTAGCGATGGATTGCTCAGGAACGTGGCGATCCTGCCGTCGGCCAGCAACTGACCGGCGATCGACAGGCCATCGGACCACGCCGCCAACTCGCCCGCCTCGTGAGCGAGTTCAAAGACTGCCTGTGCATACGGCCTTGCGATCGTGTTGTTGTCCGCCATGGCCGTCTACAATTCCTGCGCCAGTTTGCCGAGGATGTCCTCGTGCGTTTTGGCATCAATTTCGCGGTTCAGGATCTTTTCCGCACCCGCGAGCGCGACCGCAGAAACCTGTCCGCGCAGCTCGTCGCGAGCCCGGTTGGCTTCCTGCTCGATCTCGACCGTCGCCGCGGTCAGCTGACGCTCACGTTCCTTGACGCCATCGGCCTTGCCATCGGCAACAATCTCGCTTGCCCGGCTATGCGCCTGGTCGAGAATCGTTGATGCCTGCCGACGTGCGTCGGCGACGACCTCGTCGGCCTCGGCCCCTGCCCGCACCAGCTTTTCCTGCCCGCGATCCGCGGCCGCCAGACCATCCTCGATTTGCTTCTGCCGTTCTTCGAGCGCATCGAGGATATGCGGCCAGATGTACTTCATGCAGAACCAGACAAACACGAGCATCGCGATAGACTGGCCGATTAACGTTAGATTGATATCCAATTTTTTCTCCCTGCGCCGTTATCGCGTTTTACGTAGGTGCCCGCCCGCCACGCGGGCGATACGCGAATTCGCCCGCGTGGCGGGCGCCTACAGCGCAACGCGTCTTAGCCGCCAGCTGCCGCTTGCGCCGCCTGTAACTGGCCGATGAACGGGTTGGCAAATGCGAAGAACAACGCGATACCCACACCGATCATCGCAACGGCATCAAGCAGCGCGACCACGATGAACATCTTTGTCTGCAACATATTCGCCAGCTCGGGCTGACGTGCGGCGCCTTCAAGGAAGCGGCCGCCGAGCAGACCCATGCCGATACCAACGCCGAGGGCGCCAAGACCGATCAAGAGTGCGACAGCAATAGCCGTGAGGCCAATAAC
>CAYLTW010000137.1:2115-6621 GCA_964386735.1 uncultured Woeseiaceae bacterium | reverse complement strand
GGGAGCGCCTACATCGGCTCCGCCGCCTACCAGCGCAAAATCAACGCCTCGGCGGTCTCGGCATGAACGATCCCTGATCGACAATGCCTACATCGGTGCTGCGATCAAAGGGCTCGCGCTGCTGATCGCGGGGACGGCTTATGCGACCAGTCCGACGATCAAGCTCTTCCCTACGACCGTTGTTGAGGATCTTCGCCAAACCGGTAATGTCGCGCGCGACATGGAGACTGGCTTGCAGGAAGTCATCGGGCGACTCGACCAGCAGCAACAACTTTACCAGGAAAGCAAGTGCGACGGCGCGGAAGGCGACGCCGGTTGCCAGCGTCTTGCCCGCCAGATCGGTGCAACCTATCTCGATATGCTGAGGATCATGGAGGAGCGCCTGCCTGACATGGAACACACGGTTAACAATACGCGCATCAGCCTTGAGAAGGGCCTTCGCAACGAACTGGGCAAGAAGATGACACCATGGTCGCTGCAAGAAACCCTGATCGGAAAAGGCGCCTCGACAAGCGAGGCAACAGCGGCACCGACTTTGCGCGGCCGATCGGGTATGCGGCTCTCCGAGCGCTTCAAACAATATTATCAACTGGTCGCAACTTCCGGCAGCCAGAGCGACCAGTCGCTTGCGGTGCTGGCGTCGGACATTTATCTCGACATGGACGAAACGAGCCTGCTGATTCAGCGCACGCGTCAGGAGATTGCGCGCGCGACGTTGATGGAGCAACTCAATCAGTCCTTCGGCATCATTACGCCCGAAATGATGGAAGTCGTCGGCGGCGTGAAATCCATCCTGTTTGGCGACGAGGACAGTCGCGCACTCGTGGCCGGCCCCCCGCCGGGCAGCATCGAACAGGCCTATCGCAGTCCGCTTGAGCAGTAGCCGGCGTTCACTACACATTCTAGGGAGAAGACAACATGTCGATCCGGAATACGAAAATTACAATTGCATCGTTTGGCGTCATTGCAGCAACGCTGCTGATCGCGTCTTGTGCATCGAATCCACCCTCCTGCACGTCGCCGCAGACTCGCAATCTCACCAGCGCCATAGACGTTGTGCAGAGCAATCTCAAGAGCGGCTGCGAATCGCATTTCGATAGCTATTACGATGATCTGCTGACGATCGCCGAAGGTGACCCGAAACCCGAAAACAAGCGCACGTTCAGCGAGTATCTCGTTTGGTCGACCGATCAGGGGCTGCTGAGCAAACGCCAGGCCGAGGATTACTACAACCGGTATTTCAACGTGAAGTTCATGTCGATGAAAGGCGACTACAACAATTGTTCGCACACCTGCCCTAACAAGCAGAAAGTGCTGTCCAACATGGAACGTGAATTGTCCGACAAGGAGCGTGGTCTGCTCCGGGTCAGCATGGACAGCGACGGTTACTATCGCGCCGATCGGCTGTTCCAGGAAGTGGAACTGGTCCTCGAAGCCACCTGCATGGCCTGTAATGCGGACCGCTAGGCAAACGGCCGACGACTGAGGCGAGAACGATGGAGCAACGAACTGCGGTTAAGCGAAGGAGTTTTCTGCGGGGCATGGTCGCCGGTCTGACCGGTACGCTTGTCGGCGGCATCGCACTCGTCTATGCGCTCGCTCTCGCCGATATTGTCGAACTTGGCAACTCCGCCACCAGCAACGCCGGCGTGTGGCTGGACTGGGCGTATACGAACCTTGGTTTGTCTATTCCCGTGTTCGCAATTTTGCTGATTGTATTTTTTCTAACGCTGACCCGCTTGCAGCGATACCTCGATGAAGGTCGGGCCGTCAACCAGATTGTGCAACTCGATCACCTTTCCGATATATGGACCACGCTGTTTTTCGGTACCGGAGTCATCTGGACAGCCATCGGTATGCGTAGCGCACTGATTTTCGCACTCGCCGATCGTGAAGACGCAGTCAGCCAGGGTGCTTTCGCGATGCTTGAACGCATGATTGACGGCGGAATCCTGCTCGCTTTGTCGACGACGATTTTCGGTGGTATCGGCGGCTACCTGATGCGGGTTTACAAGACCGTGTCACTCGGCTCGGAGTTACAGCATTGTTATGATAAAGCCGCACGCGCCGACACCTCACAGATGTGCGAGAGCCTGAACCGTATCGAAGAAAACCTTCGTACGAGTGCCGCGCAGAATACAACTCGCGAGTCAGACAAGTGAGGGGTTCGCCGCTCGCATACCCGCTGACGCGCGGCGTCGATGGTGATTCAGGCGGCGCTGCCGATCTGCAGACAGACGTCATGCGATTCATGGCGATACTCTCACTCTGCCTGGTCGCAATCTTTGCACTGGTGCAAAGCCTGCCGATCGAGGCGCAGCAAAGCAGCGAGCCGGCAACGGTCGCCACCGAAACCTCAGCAGTCGGGGAATCGGCCCGCACCGAAGAAATTCTCCAAATCGAAGAATCGCCCCGAATTGAGAAAACTGAAGCCGCGAAAGCACCGACCGAAGCCGTAAAAAGCGTCGCCCTGACGCGTCCGAAGTGGGTTTCGACGTTTAAGTCGGAAGAACAACCAGCGCCTCAGACACCACCGATGCCGAAGCAAGAGGAAAAAGGCTTCACTTTACGATTCGAATCCGACCTCGCGTTAACGCGACTCGTGGCGACGGGCCAGATTGGTTTCTATGCGATTGATGCTGGCCGCGCGCAGCGCATGACGATTAGTGACAGCCGCATCAGTTTCTGGGATGCATCGACACCCAATGCGTTTCATGAAATGGAAGCGACGACGGTCCCACGGCCGGTCCTGGAGGCGCTTGTGCGCACTGGCACTAACGCCAGCGGCGTGGCATGGGGCGTAACACTGCCCGGCAAGTTGCGCACCCAGCTGGATACATTGATGCAAAAAAATTCGGGTGGCGATCTCATTATTCATGCCGATGGCAATCTTCGCCTGGAATCAAGTTGATGCGTAGCGGATTGCTCACAGGAATGCTGTTGCTCGCGCTGTCCGCGCAAGCTGCTGCCGCATCCAGGGATCGCAGTCTGGACCAATGGCTGGATCGTGACGCGCTGCCGTTCGTTAAGAAACAACTACTGGAACACCCGCGCTTCAAGGGTGAAACCGTGATGTTTGTAATCCTTGAAGACAACGCAACTGCAACATCGAGCAACGAATTGGCCCTGTCGCTTCGGGATCGACTGCTCGATGCCGTACTTGACACGCCGGGCGTGACGATCGGCTGGAGACAAGGGCGTTCCGATGCCCATCACGGCACCGCAGCGATCGACTGCACGCGCGACGACGTGCACTACTACATTGGCCTCGAGATATCGCAACAACTCGACGACAGCTACAGCGTGCGCCTGCGGGCGCTTGACCTGGAGGAGCGCAACTGGGTAAGCGGCTTCGGCAAGAGCTGGCGCGGAAATTTGAGCATGGCGCAACGTCGGGCGCTACGCGCAAGCAAAGTCGACGATACGTTTCTAGGCGCCAGGGATGTGCCGTTCACGACCGGCCAAAACGATCTACTCGCGAAGCATCTCGCGCACGAGTTGTCTTGCGTATTGCTCCGCGAAACCAACGGTGACTATGTCGTTCCCGCGCGCCAACCGGCGAATTCAGCCGATGAGCCCGACAATACGATTGAACTCGTGAGTAACAATATCGCTGCGAACTCCGCCATCGAACTAAGCACGAACGCTGAACTCGTGAATGCACGAATAAGCGGGAAGGCACATCAGATTAACGGAACATTGTTTGAATATTGGCTCACGGTCACGCCGACAGAGGAGGACAGCGAGTTAACGTCACTCAGCGTCAGCGCGTACCTCCTGCGGCCGGACACGCGTTTTCGCTCGGTCGCGCGCAATCGTCCGGGCGCGCCAGGCGCCGAATCTGCGCTGCCTGTACGAACCACGATCACCATGCCGAACAATCAACGCGGCTCGTTGATCGGTCGGACCTCCTTCGCTGACGATGCTGTCGTATTCTTCATCGAGCACCGACCGTACTTTGGTCTTGTCAGACTCGATAACGGCGTATGTCGTAACCGAACCATGGCGAAAGTGGTACGCGCGGGCGATCCTTTGCGATTTCCGCTCGTCTACACACATTCACGCAACAGCGAGACCGTTGAAACCGACGAATGGCTCGTTACTCCCTTGCGCGATACGTACTACGCGATTGCGATCTCCGACGAAAGAACCGCAAGACGCATAGCCAATCACCTCGATCAATTGCCAATTCGCTGCGGTGCGTCGACAATATCCGGCTTGACCGGTCCGGCCCTGCGCGCATGGCTGGACGAGTTTTCATCGCTCGCGGCAGGTTCCGCACAACATATCGATTGGCGAGCAATAGAAATCATAGACTTACTTTGAGGACAAAGTAACAATTGGCGCACAAGAGAAAAAAGAGACATATTTTGAGGACAAGCCAATGATCCGACTATTGGGTGCAATTACCGGTTCAGCGTTGGCGCTCGCGGCGCTGCTGCTGTTCGTGGGCGTACCGCAATTCAAGGCAGAACCGAAAGACATTATGCATGCGGTCGTGACGCT
>CAYLTW010000137.1:0-2015 GCA_964386735.1 uncultured Woeseiaceae bacterium | reverse complement strand
CGCTTGCACAAGCTGTGCTTGCAGAACAAGCGGAAGACAATGCCGGGGCTCCCAAGGATATTCAGGACCTTGCCAATGCGGATATGGACGTACCATCTGAGAAAATTGCGAAAGCATTGCAGCCTGATTCGCAGCAGTGGTACGCGTTCTGGAGTCCGTTTCGCAGTGAAATCGCTGCCTCTGGTTTCATCACACAATTGCAACGCGTGACCGGGCTTGACTATCGCGTTGTGAAGATCAAACCCGGAGTCTACGAGGTCGCGTTCGCCTACGCAGGGGACGGCGATATCCCGATCAATCTTTCGCAAATTTCGGCGGCGACTGGCCTGGATCTGCCCGAGGGCTGAGATGAACGCCAAGATAAACGATCGCCTGCAAAAATTCCTTATCGTCCTGGTCGGGTCATCGCTAACCGGGTTTGCGTTGACCGCAGACGCCAACATTGCGCCGGACCTGGATGCCGCCTGGCGTGGCTACATGAATTCGCAGGCGTCGGTTGAGCCGGCCTACGCCTTTCCGTACGCGACCTGCTTCAACGTTGCCGCGCTCGAATACAAGCTGCCGAAAACATTGCTGCTGGCTGTGGCTCGCGGTGAGAGCGACTTCGAACCCACCGCGCGTTCTCGTGCCAACGCCCATGGCGTGATGCAGATTCTCTGGCCTGGCACGGCAAAACACCTGGGCATCAATCGGCTGAGCGAACTCTATGACCCATGCACCAACATTGATGCGGGCGCGCGCTATCTCAAAGAAATGATTGCGCGCTACGATGGCAACGTTCACCTGGCACTAGCGGCGTACAATTACGGTCCGCAGCGCATTCCCCTGGACGGTAGTGATGTGCCGTCCGGCGCCAACTGGTACTCCGGCTATATTTATCGCCACCTGAACTACGTGTTGGGGGACGGCGTCGGAGCACCCGCATTGGCAAATTCTCTGTACTCGGACATCGGCCAGTCGACGTTACTGACGTTCGGCGAACCATATCGGGCAATGGCATTTATACAGAGTCTGGAAGACCGGGCGCCGGACCTGAGCCTTGACTGGTTTCGGCGCGGCACCGGCGAATTTGAGGTAGTCCTGACCTATGCGGATAAGGACAGCTTCGACCGCAGTGCGCAAATGCTGGAGCTTGCGGGGTTTCGCCTGGCGTCAAGGGGACAGTGACCTTATCTCCTACCTGTAATAGCTCAGACCCGACCGTACAGACAGTGTCAGAATTGATCGGGTACGAGCGTCTGGTCTTATCGTTAGCAGCCCTTCAACGTCAGTAGTTTGGGGCCCATTCAACATTTTTGTCGTCGGAGACGCGTCCCTCCATCGCCACGTAAACATCCAGATCGTCCGTAGGAAGAATGTAGAAATGTCTGGGCGGAGCCCAAATCCTGATCACGAACGCGATACGCTCTTCCGTATTCGCGAACTTGTCTGTCGTATCTACAATGGTGATTTCTACTCGGGAATTTTCGAAACCGGGTATGACGCCGTGCCAAATAGCACCACCCGTAGCTTCAATATACGTGTAGCGCGTTCTTTGCGCGCTTACTATCATATCGTGGAAAAGCGTTAGCTGTAGCGACGCTGGCATTGCGCTATCACTAACAAGTTCCTCTTGTAGCACTTCACTCGGTTCAATTCGAACGGGTCGCCACCGAACGTAGGATTCTTCGGGCCAGTGATACATCTTCTCCGCGACAATGGCTCTCGCTCTTTCTTGATACTCAATATCGTACTCAAATATTGAGTGAACGATTTCTTCGTCGGACGCCGGCCCTGATACATCTGCCATACCTATCGAGGACGAGAGCATGCCCGTCAGGACAATGATGCAGAGCAGATCAATTTTTCGCATTTATTGTTGATGTCTCGCAAGCGGCCGCTTTGTATATGGACTCCTCCAGTCTAGCAAACAATTTCTTTGATCAGAGTTCAGACGCGAATGTATATCTGGCCTTTCGATGGAGACGCTATCTCCTGGCCCACTATGTGTATGCGCACTCCGGCTCCTCTAAGGG
>CAYLTW010000136.1:0-6628 GCA_964386735.1 uncultured Woeseiaceae bacterium | reverse complement strand
TGCGCGGCGTTACGCGGAAAGACCGGCGGACAAGAAACGCCAGCAAAGGAAACAGTGCGCGCAGCGCAAGCCGCTGCCACGCAGCGACACCCGGGCTTCCGGCGCCCCACAAATGCAGTGTCAACGTCCGGTCCTGCAACACGTGATAATAAACCCAGGTCTGCAAATTTACGCCGTAGCGATCGAGGCGGCGCTCAAGTTCAAGCCTTTGCGGGGTCGGCTCCAGGTATCGAAGCCTCTCACCCGGCGCCGCAGAATACGCACCCCAGAGGTAACGAAGAATCTCCGCCGAATTGCCAATCTGGGAGCGTACCGCGCCCGTTTTAAATTTTAGCCGCGGCACCGTGCGCCCAGCGAAAAAAGCGCCGAGTGTGCCGCCGGACGCGATCTCGACGTAGTCTATTTCCGCACGATCCATGTTCCAGCGAACTTTCTCGACAAAGTGGCTCGCAGAAATTGTTTCGAGAACCAGTTCAGGCGTTTTTTCCGGCTTCGCGAAAGTGCTCAATGAGATAGCCCAGCGCCAAAGGAGCATTAGAATAACGAGTCCGAACGCCGACCAAGAAGTCAGGCCGAACCACGCCACGACAAGCGGCAGAAGAAACAGAAAAGCAGTATGAACCAAAATGCGCTTCTGGTTCATCAGACGTCCAGATTTGCCACCGTCAGGGCATTTTTCTCAATGAAATCGCGGCGTGGCTCAACCTGGTCGCCCATCAGCGTTGTGAAGATTTCGTCAGCTTTGACCCCATCCTCGACCTTGACCTGCATAAGCCGGCGCGTTTCGGGGTTCACGGTTGTATCCCAAAGCTGCTCCGGATTCATTTCACCGAGGCCTTTGTAGCGCTGAATGGACTGGCCGCGCCGCGCTTCGCTCATGAGCCACTCGACAGCCTCCGAAAACGTCTCGACGGGCGACTCTCGCTCGCCCCGCTTCACAAAGGCACTGTCGTCGAGCAAGCCGTCCAGTTTGCCGGCGAGTTGCATTATATGGCGATATTCGTTGGTCCCGAAAAATTCGCGCGGCAGGTTCCGCATAGCAACCACACCGTGTTGTACTTTCGCAATTTTTATACGAACGCCTTCGCCGTCCTCGTCGCCACGGTCCAGGCTTGCCGTGAAACTTCCGCCATTCCCGTTTCTTATGCGGTCGCCGCTGGCTTTGGGCAGGGCGGCGGACAGGCTGTCGGCCCATTTCTCCAGGGCGTCGAGATCTTCGGCCGTTTCGCGCGTAACTTCGGGCAGGGTCGCAATCGTTCGCAACAGGGCAACGTGGTAACGGCTGGACATGCGAGCGATGATGTTTTCAACGGCTATGAATTCTTTGGCCAGCGACTCCAGCGCAATACCGGACAGTGGTGGCGCAGCGGAATTTACGTAGAGTTCCGCACTGTCCAGCGCCGCATTCAGCAGGTGTGCGTTGAGCTCCGCATCGTCCTTGACGTACACCTCCTGCTTGCCGCGTTTGATTTTATAAAGCGGCGGCTGTGCGATGTATACGTGGCCGCGCTCAATCAGCTCCGGCATTTGACGGTAAAAAAACGTCAGCAGCAATGTGCGAATGTGAGACCCGTCAACATCAGCATCGGTCATGATAATGATGCGGTGGTAACGCAGCTTGTCCGGATCGAAATCATCCCGGCCGATACCGCAACCAAGCGCTGTGATCAGCGTGCCTACTTCGGCCGACGCCAGCATCTTGTCGAATCGCGCTTTCTCGACGTTCAGAATCTTTCCCTTCAGCGGAAGAATCGCCTGCGTCCGGCGGTCTCGCCCCTGTTTCGCCGAGCCCCCGGCCGAATCACCCTCGACCAGAAACAGCTCGGACAGCGCCGGATCTTTCTCCTGACAGTCTGCGAGCTTGCCGGGTAGTCCCGCAACATCGAGCGCGCCTTTGCGGCGAGTCATCTCGCGAGCCTTCCGGGCCGCTTCGCGGGCGCGCGCCGCATCGATAATCTTCGAGACAATCGTCTTGGCTTCCGTGGGATGTTCGAGCAGGAATTCCTCCAGGCGACCGCCGACCACATTTTCCACGATGCCTTTAATTTCAGATGAAACTAATTTGTCCTTGGTTTGCGAAGAAAACTTGGGATCCGGTACCTTGATCGACAAAACCGCCGTCAACCCCTCTCGAGCATCGTCTCCGGAAGGCGTGAATTTGTCCTTCTTGCCGGACAGCTCTTTTTCGATATAGGTGTTCAGTGTTCGCGTCAGCGCCGTGCGGAATCCGGCGAGATGGGTACCACCATCGCGCTGTGGAATATTGTTGGTATAGCTGAACATGTTTTCCTGGTAGCCATCGTTCCACTGAATCGCGGCCTCGATACCAACATCGTTTTTCATCGCCGTGAAGTGAAATACCGTGCTGTGGATCGGCGTCTTGTTGCGGTTCAAATGCCCGACGAAGGCCCTGATGCCGCCTTCGTACTCAAAGATGTCCTCGCGGTCCTCCTCGCGCTCGTCAACGAGACGAATGCGGACGCCTGAATTCAGGAAAGACAGCTCACGCAGCCGGGCCGCAAGGATGTCGTAGTGAAAGCGGATGTTCGTAAACGTGCCCGGGCTGGGCTTGAATCGCACCGTTGTGCCAGTCCGGTCCGTGTCGCCGACGACGGCCAGCGGCGCTTGTGGCTCGCCGTGAACATACTCCTGCTGGTGAGTCTTTCCATCTCGATGGATGGTTAGAAGCAGGTTCTCGGATAGCGCATTCACGACCGAGACACCGACACCGTGAAGACCGCCGGAAACCTTGTACGAATTGTCGTCGAATTTCCCGCCGGCGTGCAGAACGGTCATGATGACTTCGGCCGCCGAGAGCCCCTCCTCCGAATGAATGTCGACCGGGATTCCGCGCCCATCGTCAGTGATCGTCACGGACTCGTCAGCATGGATCTTGACCGTAATAGTGCTGCAGTGCCCGGCCAGGGCTTCGTCGATTGAGTTGTCGACGACCTCGAAAACCATGTGGTGTAAACCGGTCCCGTCATCGGTGTCCCCGATGTACATTCCCGGCCGTTTTCGAACGGCCTCAAGACCCTTTAAGACCTTGATATTACTCGAGGTATATTCTGTTTCGTCGGTCATTCAGATTACTCAGGCGATAGCCGGCCTATTGTAGCAAATTGCCGTCGCCGAAAGGCGGCCGAAAGCCTTTAATTTAGCGGGTTTCAGTGGCATTCGCGGCGGGTGTGCGCTCGCCCGCATCCGGACTTTAAACCCGGTTTAGAACTCCTTGTTCCACGTGGAACAGCGCCGGTTCTTTTGGAAAAGTCAGGGCGTCTACGTCCAGTGCCGTAGCGATAACCTGGGAGCCCAGGCTAAAAACCCGGCTCAGGAGCCGGCCGAGTGACTCTCCGTCCAGCTCCGCCGAGGGGTCATCGAGCAGCAACAACATCGGTCGCTCCAGGTGTGTCTGGACAACCTCCGTCGCCGCCAGCACCATCGAACACGCCAACAGCTTTTGCTGGCCCCTTGAGACCAGCCGTCGGGCCTGACGCTCATCCTGGATTATCCGTATATCGGCCCGATGTGGCCCGACCTGGGTGCTGCCTTGTTGCAGATCCCGGTCATAGGACTCAGCAAGCGCCTCGGCGAGCGCCTTGTCCGCCGCCCAGCCCTGGCGATACTCGAAGCACACTTCGCCGCCCAGGAGCGCTGTACCCTGTTCCTCGAGGCTGTCACGGCAAATCTCGAGTACGGCTCGCCGCGCCTGATCCATTTTCAGGCCCAGCTCGACAAATTCGGCGTTCCACGGTTCGACGCCTTCGCCGCCGCTTCTGAGGGCTGCATTGCGCTGCTTCAGCGCACGACGAAACCGCCGCCAGCTCGCCAGGAAATTACGTTCCACGTGGAACGCAATCCAGTCCAGGTAACGACGCCTCTCCTCCGGCCCGCCGCTGACGAGATTATGAACGTCAGGATCGATTATCTGCAGCGGCAACACGTCAGCGAGCGCCGCAGCGCCGCCACCGGTTTCCCCATCCACCCGAACCTCCAGACCCTCGCGGCTGTTGCGGACGCCAACGCTCGCGGTCTGCTCGCCACGCAGCAACTTGCCGAACAGCACGAATTCCGATTTTCCGTGCCTGACGAGGCTCGTCAGGGGGGCGCCGCGAAAAGACTTCCCACGCCCCAGATACGCGAGCGCCTCCAGCAAGCTCGTCTTACCTGAGCCGTTTGCCCCGAACACCAGGTTGTATTGTGGGTCCGGCTCGAATTCTGCTTTTTCAAGGCAACGAAAATTCTCGGCCCGAAACAGCTGAACTGGCACGCGCTGCGATCCTGATGCCCCTAGAGCCGCATCGGCATAACAACGAACTTGCTGCTCTCATTACCCGGCTCTCGAACCAGGCAGCTTGAATTGCTGTCTACTACCGACAGCGTCACTAAATTGCCATCCACAGCGCCAATCGCGTCCAGCAGGTAGTTCACATTGAAGCCGATCTCGATATCATCCCCACTGTAATCGACCTCCACCTCCTCCTCAGCCTCTTCCTGCTCAGGATTGTGTGCCTGTAATACAACCCCGCTATCCCGAATAATCAGCCTGATTCCGCGGTATTTTTCGTTCGACAAAATCGCCGTTCGCTGTAAGGCGTTACGAAAAATATCCTTCTCCGCCTTTAGTTCATTGCTCGACTCCTGCGGTATCACCCGGTCATACTCCGGGAAACGACCATCGATCAGCTTCGATGTGAAGCGAATTCCGCTTAACTGGACGCGAACGTGATTTGCACCCAGCTCGATCCCGACGCTGCCGTCGCTGCCCAACAAGCGCTGTAGCTCCAGAACCCCCTTGCGCGGCACGATCACCTGCTGCTCTTTGAGCGACTCCCCCTCCAATACTGCCTCGGACAGCGCGAGACGATGTCCATCTGTTGCAACCGCCCGAAGATACTTGCCACCGGTTTCCAGTAACATGCCGTTCAGGTAATAACGAACATCTTGCTGCGCCATCGAAAAGTGAGTCTTTTCGATCAACCTCCCAAGCACGTCCTGGGGCACATTGATCGTTTGCCCGGCCTTGATATCCTCTATTGTCGGAAACTCCGCTGCTGGCAAGGTCGCCAGCGAAAATTTACTCCGGCCGGAACGTACGCCAAGTTTCTCACCACTAACGCTTATATCGATTTCCGCGCCATCTGGCAGCGCTTTACAAATATCGAGCAACTTGCGCCCCGAAACTGTGATTTCTCCGGCTGTTTCGACATTGACATCGGCCTTGGCGACCAGTTCGACCTCAAGATCTGTTGCGGTTACTGATAAT
The DNA here is from genome assembly GCA_964386735.1 of uncultured Woeseiaceae bacterium. Lineage (GTDB taxonomy): Bacteria > Pseudomonadota > Gammaproteobacteria > Steroidobacterales > Woeseiaceae > UBA1847. The sequence continues at coordinate 1,362 of CAYLTW010000136.1, read as the reverse complement.
TCCCCGTCCCGTGCCACCAACAACACGTTCGACAAAATTGGCATGGTTTGTCGACGCTCAACAACCCCAATTACAGCCTGTAGTGGCTTAAGGAGCACGTCACGCGCGGCGCTCAGTTTCATAGGTTCCACCTGTTAATAAATATTGGAAATTTGTTATTTATTATTATTATTAAGGGCTATCCGTCCTGTGTATAACTTTTTAAACGCCTTATAAAACAATAGGTTAATAGGCTAAACACCAGCTTCAAAATATGGTAAAAATTGCTGGCCAGCTGTGGGTAGCCTGTGGACAAAAGGCAACGCTCCAGTTATCCACCGCCTATACACACTATCCTGTCAGCGTTCTCAACAGATTCAAATAGTCATCATCCACGCGTTTTTCCGTCTCGCGCAAAGACGCAATTCGTCGGCAACCGTGCAGCACCGTTGTGTGATCCCGTCCGCCAAAAGCATCTCCTATTTCCGGCAGACTATGGTTTGTCAGCTCTTTTGCAAGCGCCATGGCAAATTGCCTTGGTCGTGCAATTGAACGACTGCGCTTCTTGGACAAAAGGTCGCCGACTCGTATTTTGAAATAATCGGCCACGGTTTTCTGAATATTCTCAATTGATACCAGCCTTTCCTGCAAAGCGAGCAAATCGCGGAGCGCTTCTTTTGCGAAATCGAGATTGATCGGCCGTCCCGTGAAACGGGAATTGGCAATTACACGCCGAAGCGCTCCTTCGAGTTCGCGAACGTTTGAACGGATTCGCTTAGCGATGAAAAAAGCGACTTCGTGTGGTAACTCGACGTTGTCCAGCGCTGCCTTGCTCATCAAGATTGCGACAGACGTTTCCAGCTCCGGTGGCTCTATGGATACCGTGAGGCCCCAGCCGAACCGCGATTTCAGACGCTCTTCCAGGCCAACCACTTCTTTTGGATAGCGATCGCAGGTCAGTACGATTTGGCGCTGACCTTCGAGCAATGCATTAAAGGTATGGAAGAACTCTTCTTGAGAACGCTCTTTTCCGGCGAAAAATTGTATATCGTCAATTAACAGCGCATCGAGAGAGCGATAGGTTCGCTTGAATTCCGAAATCGTGTTGTGCTGCAAGCCCCTTACCATGTCACCGACAAAACGCTCGGAATGCACATAGGCGACGCGCGCCGCCGAATTTCTCGTGAGCATGGCGTTGCCAATAGCGTGCATTAGATGGGTCTTTCCCAGGCCAACGCCGCCGTAAATAAACAACGGGTTATACGATTTGCCAGGACTCTCGCTGACCTGGCTGGCAGCAGCCCGGGCAAGCTGATTGCTCTTGCCCTCGACGAAATTATCAAACGTAAATGTTGGGCTAAGCCGGGACGCGACGGTTGGCGC
>CAYLTW010000135.1:0-6778 GCA_964386735.1 uncultured Woeseiaceae bacterium | reverse complement strand
CTACGTTTTTGACCTGAATCGGCCAAAGCTCTGCAGAGCCAGCCAGATTGCAGCGAGCAGCGCACACACGAAAAACACATCGCCCGGATTGCCGCCATCGAGGAAACGCCCACCGATCAGGCCGCCGGCAAATGCCCCCAGGAACTGGGCGCTCGAGAACACGCCAAGCGATGCACCACGCGAGCTGCCATCAGCCAGCATCGAGAGGCGGGCCGGCAGCCCGGCTTCGAGAAAGTTGAAGCCGGCAAAGAACAGCGCGAGCGCGGCGAACACGGTCGTCGTGGAGAATCCGCCAAAGGTCAGGATCAGCTCGCCGACCAGTAACAGCACAACGGCAATACCGATCGTTCGCCCCTTGCCCTGCCGTTCGTCCTGAATGATCAGCGGCACGGTCCCGAGCAAAGAGGCCAGCAGCGCAGCAACGTACATCTTCCAGTGAGCCGTAATTGGCAGATCGAGCGTTTTGCTGAGCAGAAACGGCAACGCCACGAAACTTGCCGTCAGAATCGTGTGCAGCATGAACACGTAAAAGTCGAGCCTCAACAAATCGGCCCGCAACGCAGATCGAAAATTCCAGCGCTGTGGAGACGCGGGCTTGTCGATACCGGCCGGCAGCAGCAACAGCAGCAGCCCCGCGGCGACGGCGACCACGACCCCGAAACCGAACAGCGCGCGCACGCCGAAACTCGCGGCAAGCATCGGACCAAGCACCATCGCAATCAGAAAAGATGCGCCAATGCCAATGCCGACGATCGCCATCGACCGCGTCCGTACCTCCACACGCGTAGCATCAGCCAGGAACGCCGTCAGTGTCGCTGAAATCGCCCCCGCGCCCTGCAACAGGCGGCCCGCGATAACGCCGTATATCGTGTCACTGAACGCGGCGACCAGGCTGCCGAGCGCAAATACCGCGAGCCCGCCGACTATGACCGGCACGCGACCGATTCTGTCCGACAATGCCCCGAACGGTATCTGCAGACCGGCCTGAGTCAGGCCGTAAGCGCCGACCGTCAAGCCAATCAGGAGCGGTGTCGCGCCGGCAAGGTTCGCGGCGTACAGCGACAGCACAGGCAGCAACGCAAACAAGCCCAGCATACGCAGCATCGCAATCAACGTGATGACGCTGACGGCGCGCTTTTCGGCGCCAAGCATTGGTGTAATTGCCGGCCCGGCAGACTCAGGTGATTGATCAGACATGGATTCTACAATTCGCTGCAAGGCGGCCTTTGCGCCGGGCTTGGAGGGCGGCGTATATTAGCAGGTTGGTCGGCGTTCGAGTCACATATGAAGTTCATCGATATTCGCGGCGCACGGACTCACAATCTGTGCAATCTTGATCTAAGTCTGCCGCGAGACAAACTAATTGTGTTTACGGGCCTGTCCGGCTCGGGCAAATCCTCGCTGGCATTCGACACGATCTATGCAGAAGGTCAGCGTCGTTATGTTGAGTCTTTGTCGGCATACGCACGCCAGTTCCTGTCGATGATGGAAAAGCCGGACATCGACCATATCGAAGGATTGTCACCGGCCATTTCGATCGAGCAAAAATCGACCTCGCACAATCCGCGATCGACCGTTGGCACGGTCACCGAAATCTACGACTACCTGCGCTTGCTGTACGCGCGTGCCGGTATTCCCCGCTGTCCCGATCATGACACGACGCTCGAGGCGCAGACCGTCAGCCAGATGGTGGATCAGGTACTTGAGCTCCCCGAGGGTTCGAAGCTCATGTTGCTGGCGCCGGTTGTCGATAACCGCAAGGGCGAACATGTGCAGCTGATGGCGGACCTGATGGCGCAGGGTTTCGTTCGCGCCCGAATCAACGGCGAGGTTTACGAACTCGACCAGCCACCGGCGCTCGACCTGCGCAAGAAACACCGCATCGACGCCATCGTCGATCGCTTCAAGGTAAAGCCGGATTTCAGGCAGCGACTGGCAGAGTCGTTTGAGACTGCCCTGCGTCTCGCCGACGGTGTTGCACGAATCGCCTGGATGGAGGACAGCAGCCAAGAAGAGCTGGTCTTTTCGGACCGCTTCGCCTGCAAAATTTGTGGCTACAGCCTGGCCGAACTCGAGCCGCGGCTGTTTTCATTCAACAACCCTTCGGGTGCGTGCCCGGGTTGTGATGGCCTCGGCGTCAAGCAGTTCTTCGACCCGGACCGCGTTGTCGTCAATTCCACCTTGTCGCTCGCAGGCGGGGCCATTCGCGGTTGGGACCGAAAAACGACGTACTACTACCAGATGATCCAGAGCCTCGCGGCCCATTATGACTTCGACATAGAAATACCGTTCGACAGGCTCGGCAAGAAACTGCGCGACGTCGTGCTCTATGGCAGCGGCAATGAAAAAGTCGAATTTCACTATGCGAATTCCCGCGGCATGCAAATCAAGAAACTGCATCGCTTCGAAGGCGTCATCCCGAATCTCGATCGGCGTTACCGCGAGACCGAGTCCGGCGCAGTACGCGAGGAACTGTCGAAATTCCTGAACAGCCAGTCATGCCCCGATTGTCACGGTACGCGCCTGAACGAAGCGGCACGACATGTATTCATCACGGGGCTATCGCTGCCCGAGATAACAAGCATGTCGGTCGGTAACGCTCGCGCATTCTTCGAAAACATGGAGCTCGAAGGCTGGCGCGCGACAATCGCCGACAAGATAGCCCGGGAAATCGGCGCCAGGCTCAGTTTTCTGTCCGATGTCGGTCTCGACTACCTGTCGCTCGATCGCAGTGCAGAGACTCTTTCGGGTGGTGAGGCACAACGCATTCGGCTAGCGAGCCAGATCGGCTCGGGACTCGTGGGTGTCATGTACATTCTCGACGAACCATCGATCGGCCTGCATCAACGCGATAATAAACGGCTGCTCGGCACACTGACGCATCTTCGCGATATCGGCAACACGGTCATTGTCGTTGAACATGATGAAGAGGCCATACTTTCTGCCGATCATGTTGTCGACCTCGGGCCGGGCGCCGGTGTTCACGGCGGTCAAATAGTTGCGGCCGGCACGCCGGAGGATATCAAAAAAGCGCCGCAGTCCCTGACCGGTCAGTACCTGTCAGGCAGGCGCATGATTCCGCTGCCGGATCGACGCACGGTGAACGACGCGAACCGGCAAATCACGATCGTCGGCGCACGGGGAAACAACCTGAAAAATATCGAGGCATCGATTCCAATCGGCCTGATGACCTGTGTGACCGGCGTATCCGGATCCGGAAAATCGACGCTGGTGAATGACACATTGTATAAGGCCGTCGCCGATGAGCTGAACCGAAGCAACCGTAACCCCTCGCCACACAAGGAAATTCTGGGAATCGACCAGATCGATCGAGTGATCGATATCAGCCAGAGCCCGATCGGACGCACGCCGCGATCGAACCCGGCGACGTACAGCGGCCTGTTCACGCCGATACGCGAATTGTTTGCCGGCACGCAGGAAGCGCGCACGCGCGGTTACATGCCGGGACGCTTCAGCTTCAATGTCAAAGGCGGTCGATGCGAAGCCTGCCAGGGCGACGGCGTGATCAAAGTCGAAATGCACTTCCTGCCGGATATCTATGTGCCCTGCGACGTTTGCCGCAGCAAGCGCTACAACCGGGAAACGCTCGAGATCCGCTACAAGGGCAAGAACGTTTACGAAGTTCTCGAGATGACGGTCGAAGACGCACTCGAATACTTCAGGAACGTACCCGTCATTGCGAAGAAACTGCAGACTCTTACCGACGTGGGCCTGTCGTACATTCGCCTGGGACAAAACGCGACGACTTTGTCCGGCGGCGAAGCGCAACGCGTAAAACTTGCGAAGGAACTATCCAAGCGCGACACAGGCAGTACGCTCTATATTCTTGATGAGCCCACCACGGGACTGCACTTCCACGATATTGAACAATTGCTTGGCGTATTGCATCGCCTGCGTGATCGCGGCAACACGATTGTTGTCATTGAGCACAACCTGGATGTCATAAAAACCGCGGACTGGGTTATCGACCTCGGACCCGAAGGCGGCGACGGCGGCGGCATGGTCATCGCGACGGGCACACCAGAGGAAGTGGCCGCAACTGCAGGCTCGTTTACCGGTGAGTATCTTAAGCCATTGCTATCGGTGGGTGCGGCTTTGGCTGCGAAAGCCTAGCGAGAATTGCCAGGCCGGCTAGGGTTCTACGCGGTCATGAATCCAGTTCAGAACCGGATCGACCCATTCTGCCTTCGGCAAATAAAACGCCCCGTGTTCCTTACCGGTTGCGATTCTCTTTTCTCGAAATGATTCAATCGCGGGACTGCGTCGCACCAATTTGCGACAGGACCCGGCCACCGGATCACTTTTCTCCCACACCGAGAAAACGTGACCCGAGAATTGCAATTCGGGATAGGTGCTCAACCAGCCACCGCAAGCCGCCAGCGTTACGTATCGAACCTCGGGACGCCCCAGAGAACTGGATACGTGAATCGTGATGGCGCCGCCTTTCGAAAAGCCGACGACAACAATTCGCTCCGGCGCAACGCCGTCTGAGATCAGGCTCTCAACCAGTTTCACCGTTCTGGCCGCGTAGTCAACGACGTCTGTGCCCCTTTCCCGAGCCTCCGATATTACGCTCGCCCCCTTCGATCCAAGCGCATCGACAACAGCCGGATAGTCGTAAAGTCCCCATCGAGGGTGAACTGGAGTCGGGCCTTTTTCTTCGACTATTTGACCGTGCAGGTAGATGATGACCGGTTGGTCGCTCTCAGCGAGAGAGGTAACGTCGTCCTGTGCATAGGCAAGACCGCTCAGGAAGATGAGAGCACAAATAGGTATAGATGTTTTACGTAGCTTCAATTTCATAAGCCCCGACTTCGATCTCGAATAGCGGCAAGAATCTACCGGGAATACTCGCTGATTCTCGAGTGCCAATACATTTGCCACCAGCTGCCAGGTAAAAGTTTTCGGCGTTCGGATCGCCCTGAACAAGCAGACTCTCGCCACCCTGTCCTATCACAGCATCAAGAGCGTGCCTGATAAGCCGTCGCCCGAGTCCGGTGCCAATATGCTCCGGCTCAACAAACAGTGCCTCCAGTTCGAATTTTCCCTTCGCCGTTTTCTCGAGAGCATAAAAGCCGACAATGGTCGAGCATACTTCAGCAACCACGTAGTCGAAATTGCTGTTTTCGATTTGATGTACCTGAACCGTTAGCTCGGATTCACACATCTTGAGGAACTCCCTGGAGTAACCCCAATGCGCCTTCGAGAGCAGAGCCAGTGCCGACAGAACACTCGCATCGTCTGGCACGGCCTTTCTGAATGTGCTCGAGCTGGTCATGCCCCGTGGGTATATTTAATTTGGCGATGGTACGACTCCAGGCCGGCGAGACCTGGCCCGACAGCTACGAATTTCCACTCCAACGCCAGGCACGCGTCCCGATCCCATGGACCATCGCCGTAGTACGTGATGGACTCGAAGTCGGACCCAAGGCTGGAGAGTGCCGTAAGCATGATTCGCGATCGCTCGTGTTCGGTGTCCGATGTCGCGATTGGGACTCCGTCCAGATCGAACTGAGCAGCATCAAGCTTTAGCTGCGCGGATTCTCGCCATCCACCGGTTGCTATCGCGACGGAGTGATCACTGGAGTTGCACAGCATACGCATAAAGTCTCTCGCTCCGGGTATCTCGAGAAACGGTCCGAAATCACGGACGTGTTGATGCAACAAATCCACAAAGTGTGCCTTAATGGAGGTAGTCAGATCGGAATCAGTCGGAAGCGCGTTGTCCTCAAGCACTTGAAAAAGAATTCCGGAATCTGTCACGTAATCGTAATCTGAAAGTGACCGCCGGAATTTTACTGGCCCAACTACCGCCTGGACCGCCAACCGGTAAAGCTCGTCATCGACTGACGCGGACTGCAGGAGCGTGCCGTCGATGTCGAATATTACGGCATGCATGAGTTTCGTTATGCGATATCATCCAGATATCGTTCGATATAATCTTGAAAGTCAGCGGGATAACCGCGCTTTATACGCTTGTGCCACATTGCGCGGGAAACTGGTTTGTCCAGTACGATGTCGAGCCTGGCCATAAACGAATCCATAACTTCTTTGTCGATTACGCCGCATTGGTACTGGTAAAAAATTTGCCAATAGTTCGTTAGCACCGCCCCGAGATGTATCAGGAACTGAGCAAACTCCTCCTCCGTCAGGCGTTCATTCCTTTCAAGCTTGGCGAAAATCGCCGGGACAGGTCCCGACGCTGACGTCACGCTGATCGACACTGACGTGCCAATAATCTGTTGCATGCTTGCCAGGCGGCGTGAGGTAGTGTTCTGACGAACCTGGGTAACCAGGTAGAGCAGCGTCACGAAGACACCTATGCCGCCGACAAAGTCACCGATGTCTCCGAGATTAGCGATCATGTGCATCTACGCCTGGTCAGAATTCGCTGTGCAAATATGCTGTATTTCAAAATGTGAAGCAAGACGAAAGCCGAATTCAACTATGCGTTGTCAGGACGCATCGTGTGCAAAGCGCCCGGTTTTGATGAACGATATTGCCTGATCGATGACAACGGGCGATTTCATAATGAAAGGATGCGCAACGGGTACCACAACGAAATCGGTCATTCCCTCGACTTTCGTATTTTCGACTGAGACCTTTCCGTCATCCGGATTGGGAAGATATTGGGACAGTATGGGATTAAACGTTCTGGTACCTGCAATGACGCCAACCGCATAGTCCACCGGTCCGAGCATCAAGGGAACGCTGTCTTCGCCTGTACCCAGCTGTAAACCGGCCGGGCCATTGATCA
>CAYLTW010000134.1:0-6801 GCA_964386735.1 uncultured Woeseiaceae bacterium | reverse complement strand
CAAACTGAATAATCCGCCCGCTCCGGAAATACTCAGAATCGATTTGCCGTCCGAAAGCCACCACGGATGGAGGTACATCGGATTCGGACCGGACGACAAGCTCTATATCGCCATAGGTGCCCCCTGCAATGTCTGTGATCGAGACGGGTTTGCCCGAATCGATCGCATGAATCCCGACGGCAGCGAGCGCGAAATCTGGGCGGAAGGCATTCGGAACTCGGTTGGCTTTACCTGGCATCCCGATACCGGGGAGCTGTGGTTCACCGATAATGGCCGCGACATGCTGGGCGATGACCTGCCGCCCGACGAATTGAATCGTGCGCCAACAAAGGGATTGCACTTTGGATTTCCCTTCTGCCATGGCGGCGAGATTCTCGACCCTGAATTCGGAGAGGGAAAGAGTTGCGACGACTTTGTGTCGCCCGCGCAAAAACTCGGGGCGCACGTTGCCTCGCTGGGCGTGAAGTTTTATACGGGAACTATGTTTCCGGCGGAGTACCAAGGCCAGCTTTTTGTCGCGGAACATGGCTCGTGGAATCGGTCAAAGAAATCAGGCTACCGGATTTCTCTGGTCCGCCTGGTCGATGGTCAGCCGGTATCCTACGGTGTATTTGCCGATGGCTGGCTGCAGGGGCAGTCGGCACGGGGCCGTCCTGTCGACTTGCTGGTACTGGCAGACGGGTCCATGCTGGTTAGTGACGATGATAATGGTCTGGTGTACCGAATTTCGTACAAGGAATCACAATGAGTAAGGCAAACTTTTTCGTGAGGGCGTTGGGCTGGATCTGGCACGGTGTCGATGGCATTCGCAAGCTCCTGCATCTGATGTTGTTGCTTTTCGTGGTCGGCGTCGTTTTTAGCGCGATTTGGCGATCTTCGCCGCCGCTCATCGCGCATCGGTCTGCGCTCGAAATCCGGCCGCTTGGTTTTCTCGTTGAACAACATGAGGGCGACCCGTTTGATCGCGCGAAACTGGAATTGTTCGGCGATCCGCCGCCGCAGACAGTTGTTCAGGACGTCGTTGATGCGCTCGCCTATGCCAAGACCGACGACCGTATCGAGGCAGTGCACCTGGAGCTTAGCGGCCTGTTCGGGGGCGGCCTGAGCAAACTGCAGAGAATAGGGGATGCTATTCGTGACTTTCGCGAGTCAGGGAAGCCCGTCATTGCGAGTGGAGACTTCTTTTCACAAGGCGGCTATTACCTTGCGGCGCAAGCCGATGAACTCTACATGCATCCGGAAGGCATCCTGTTTCTGCAGGGTTACGGCAGCTATCGCACGTATTTCAAGGATGCGATTGACCTGCTGAGAATCGACTGGAACGTTTTTCGGGTCGGTACGCACAAATCATTTGTCGAGCCCTACACCCGAATGGACATGTCCGAAGAAGCTCGCGAAGCGGTCTCTAACCTGACCGATCAGCTTTGGGAGATGTACCGTGCCGATGTGGTTAACGCTCGTGGACTCGAAGACGGCACGATCGATGATTTCGTAAACGGATTGATCGGCCATGTGAATGAGGCAGGTGGCGATATTGCGAGCGCTGCACTCGATCATGGTCTCGTCGATGCGCTGTGGACGCGCCAGGAGTTGCGCGAACATCTGACCGAACTCGTTGGCGAGGATCCCACCGGAGAGGGCGAGCACAGTGCCACGGACATGGGCGCTTACCTGGCGCAGATACGAATGTTGAAAGGAACCGACGCACAGGCCGATAACGTGGCGGTCATCGTTGCATCGGGCGAGATCACGTTTGGTTCACCGGCGCCCGGTAAGATAGGTTCCGAGTCGACAGGCGGGCTTCTGCGTCAGGCGTTGAACGACGATTCCGTCAAGGCGGTTGTGTTGCGCGTCGATAGTCCGGGCGGGAGCTCGTTCGCGTCCGACATCATTGCGGGCGAAGTTGAAGCGTTGCGCGCGGCCGGCAAGCCAGTCGTCGCATCGATGAGTAGTTCAGCCGCGTCAGGCGGCTACTGGATATCGGTCGGCGCTGACAGGATTATTGCGAGCCCCGCGACCATTACCGGTTCCATCGGTATCTTTGCCATGTTCACAACTTATCAGCGATCGCTCGAAGCGCTTGGCATCGGCGTCGATGGCGTTGGCTCGACAATCTGGGCCGGGGAACTTCGCCCGGACCGTGAAATGTCCGAACATGCGAAGCAGCTGTTGCAGTTGATCATCGAAGACGGTTATGACGATTTCATATCACGCGTGTCGTTGCACCGTGGCATGGACAAACAGGCTGTTGACAAAATAGCCCAGGGGCGCGTGTGGACCGGCGTTGATGCGCTCCACAACGGGCTTGTCGACGAGCTCGGCTCGCTCGACGATGCGATACAGGCGGCCGCGGAACTGGCGGGTTTGTCGGAAGGTGCTTACGGCACGAAAGCGATCGAAATAGAGTTGTCGCCAACGGAAAAATTCATTGTGGACATGTTGGGTACGGCAAAGCGTGCCGGTCTGGACCTGGCAATGTTCGGTCAGTCGCCCGGTGCGCTAGAAAAACTAGCCAGGAAATTCGAGCGCGCCCTGGCGCCGATGTTGCGGTTTAACGACCCAAAGGGCGTCTACGCGCATTGCCTGTGCCGATTTGAGTAGTGCAAGGTAAAAGGGGTCCGACCCCTTTTACCCCGACGCTACGAACTCCAGTTGAGAATGACCTTGCCGGACTGGCCGGATTCCATCAGTTCGAACGCGGCCTGAAAGTCGTCGCTGCTGAAATGGTGCGTTATGATCGGCTCAATATTGAGACCGCTTTGTAACATGCTCGACATCTTGTACCAGGTTTCGAACATTTCGCGGCCATAGATGCCTTTCAAAATTAGCCCTTTGAAAATAATTTCACGCCAGTCGATGCTGCTGTCCTCCGGGGGAATTCCGAGAATCGCAACGCTGCCGCCATGATGCATCGTTCGCAGCATGTCCCTGAAAGCCTGCGGATTACCCGACATCTCCATGCCAACGTCAAAGCCTTCAGTCATGCCCAGCTCCGTCATTGTGTTATCTAGGGAATCGCGCGTGACATTCAGCGCGGACGATGCGCCCATTTTCACGGCCAGGTCGAGGCGGTAGTCATTGACGTCCGTTATCACGACATGCCGCGCGCCGGCATAGCGCGCGATTGCCAAAGCCATGATACCGATCGGTCCGGCGCCTGTAATGAGGACGTCCTCGCCGACAAGATCGAACGACAATGCCGTATGGGTGGCGTTCCCCAGCGGATCGAGTATTGCGGCCATGTCGTCGCTGATGACATTGGGAAGCTTGAAGACATTGAATGCGGGCACCGAAAGAAATTCGGCGAATGCGCCAGGACGATCGACGCCGACACCCACGGCTTTGATGCACAGATGTCGTCGACCGGCACGGCAATTTCGACACACGCCACAAGTAATATGGCCCTCGGCAGACACGCGGTCGCCGGGTAAAAATCCCCTGACCTCACTTCCTACCTCGACTATCTCGCCGGCAAACTCGTGGCCGATTGCGAGCGGTATCGGGACCGTTGATTTCGCCCAGTCATCCCATTGGTATATGTGTATATCGGTACCGCAGATCGCCGAGCGATTCACTTTGATCAATACATCGTTGTGGCCAACCTTCGGTTCCGGGATATTCTCCATCCAGATACCGCGCTCCGGCTTCGATTTAACCAGTGCTTTCATCTTTGCAATGCCCTAATGGATAAGGTTTAAATCGCGACCAACGTCGGTAAACGCTTCAATCGCCTGATCGAGTTGCTGTCGTGTGACGCCCGCTGACATCTGCGTACGAATTCGGGCTTGCCCCTCCGGCACGACTGGAAACGCAAAGCCGATGACGTAGATACCGCGCTTGAGTAATTCGTCGGCCATTGCCGTTGCAAGTTTCGCATCTCCGATCATTACCGGGATGATCGGGTGTTCGCCCGGCTTCAGGTCGAAGCCGCGCTCCTGCATCCTGCTTCGGAAGTAACTCGCATTCTCGTGCAATTGCTCCGCCAGTGAATTGTCGCGTTCGAGCAGGTCAAGGACGGCGATGGATGCCGCAGCGATCATCGGCGCGACGGAATTCGAAAACAGGTAAGGGCGTGAGCGCTGTCGCAGCCAGGCGACGATTTCCTTGCGGCCAGACGTAAAGCCCCCCGTGGCACCCCCCAGCGCTTTGCCAAGCGTGCCGGTTATGATGTCGATGCGGCCCATAACACCTCGATATTCGTGCGTGCCGCGTCCTGTCTTGCCAAGAAATCCGGTCGCGTGACAGTCGTCGATCATCGTTACGGCGTCGTATTTGTCGGCGAGTTCGCAGATTGCGCCGAGATTAGCGATAGTACCGTCCATTGAAAAAACGCCATCGGTAACGATCAGCCTGACATTGGCAGCGGATGCTTCGACAAGCTGCGCCTCAAGATCCTGCATGTCGTTGTTTTTGTACCGCAGGCGCTGCGCCTTGCACAGCCGAATGCCATCAATGATGCTCGCGTGATTGAGAGCGTCGCTAATGACGGCGTCGTCCTTGCCGAGCAGCGTTTCGAAGAGACCGCCATTGGCGTCGAAGCAGGATGGATACAAGATCGTGTCCTCGGTTCCCAGGAACCGGCTGATTCGTGCCTCAAGCTCCTTGTGGATAACCTGGGTTCCGCATATGAATCGCACCGAGGCCATGCCATAGCCGAATTCGTCGAGCGCCTTGTGTGCCGCGGCGATCACTTCCGGGTGATTGGCCAGGCCCAGGTAGTTGTTTGCGCAAAGATTCAGGACGTGTTTCCTGTCGCCGTTCGACCGGACATCGATGCCGGCCTGCTGCGGGCCAGCGATCTGGCGCTCAGTCTTGAACAGGCCCTGAGATTTCAGGCCTTCTGTCTGATTTGCAAGGGACTCCAAAAAACTGGCTGGCACGGTCTTGCCCTCCGTTGTCAAAGGCCGCAAAGTATATCAGTACAGATCAGGGTGCTAATCCATGCGTTTCATTGACCAGGCGGCCGCAAAGCCCAGCTCGATCCCTCATATCAACGACCGATATCTCGGCGACGAGGAAGCGCTTGTCAGCGAATTGACAGATGCGGCGGATCCAGGCGATGCCGCACGCGAGAAAATCCAGGGCATGGCAGCCAGGCTGGTGCGTGCCGTGCGCAAAAACACATCGAATGAAGGCGGTATCGACGCATTCCTGCAGCAATATGACTTGTCATCGGAAGAGGGCGTTTTGCTCATGTGCATAGCCGAGGCCTTGCTGCGAATTCCGGATGGCGCGACGGCCGACAAGTTAATTGCGGACAAAATCACGTCGGCGCAATGGAAAGACCACCTCGGCGAGAGCGATTCACTGTTCGTCAACGCCTCAACATGGGGCCTGATGCTGACCGGGCAGTTGCTGCAGGTCGACAGCGACGCGCGCAGGAATCCGGCCCAGGTACTGGGCAAGCTGGCGAGTCGCGCCGGTGAGCCCGTGGTGCGCACAGCAATGAAGCAGGCGATGCGAATCATGGGCCATCAATTCGTCATGGGACGCACGATCGACGAGGCGCTGAAACGCGCCATTAATAAACAAAACCGCGCGTATCGCTTTTCCTTCGACATGCTTGGCGAGGCGGCTCTGACGGCCAAAGACGCACGGCAGTATTTCGAGGCCTACTACGAGGCGATCGGAAAGATTGGCAGCGGTCCGCAAGGTGTGGCCGAGGACATCTTCTCGGCGCCAAGTATCTCTGTAAAGCTTTCGGCATTGCACCCGCGCTATTCCTACCTGCAGCACGACAGGGTGATGGCCGAGCTCGTGCCGTTGGTTGCGGAGCTGGCGGAGCATGCGAAGACGTCGGGGATTGCCCTGACGGTCGATGCGGAAGAGGCGGACCGGCTCGAGATTTCGCTGCAGGTGTTCGCGCAGGTCATGCGTGGCGCGAAGCTGAGTGGCTACGACGGATTCGGGGTAGCCGTTCAAACCTATCTGCGACGTGCAACAGATGCCATCAGGTTTATCGAGTCGCTCGGCAAGGAAACCGGGCGCCGCATCCCTGTTCGCCTGGTCAAGGGCGCGTACTGGGATACGGAGATCAAACTAGGGCAGGAACTGGGGCTCGAGAGTTACCCGGTTTTCACGCGCAAGATTCACACGGACGTGTCTTACCTGGCCGGTGCCCGGCAAGTGTTGGCGGCCGGCGATGTGCTGTATCCGCAATTCGCTACTCACAATGCGCACACGCTGGCAAGCATTCTTCACTACGCCGGCTCACGGCGTGGCTACGAGTTCCAGCGTCTCCATGGAATGGGCGAGGAGCTCTATTCCGAGGTAATAGACCCCGACAAGCTGGGCCGGCCTTGTCGCGTTTATGCGCCTGTCGGCAGCCACGAAGATTTGCTGCCTTACCTCGTCCGGCGATTGCTCGAAAATGGCGCAAACACGTCTTTTGTCAATCGCATCGTCGATGAGTCGATCGACGTCAATGAGATTGTCGCCGATCCCCTGCTTGCAACTCGCGAAAACGACTATCTCCCACATCCGAAAATAGTCGCCCCTCCGAACCTGTATGCGCCGAATCGCAGAAATTCAGCTGGCATAAACTTGCCAGATCGGCTGATGAGTCGTGCACTGCTTGCTGATATGCACGCGGCGATGGACAAGACTTTCTCCGCACACCCGATTGTTGGCGGCAAAGCGATGCCCGGCGACGAGGCGCCGTCGCTCAATCCCGCGGACATATCGGATGTTGTTGGCTACTGTCAGCTGGCGAGGCCCGAACATGTCGATCAGGCTATTGCGCTTGCAACAGAAGCGCAGACCGCCTGGGATAGAACGTCAGCAGATCAGCGCGCGGAAATT
>CAYLTW010000133.1:0-6806 GCA_964386735.1 uncultured Woeseiaceae bacterium | reverse complement strand
CAAACATCGCTTGCAATTGGCGACGACCCAGCTTGATGGCGCCATCGTTTACGCGCTGGTACGCGTCGCCACGACGCAGTGTTTCCGAATGGTCGATTCGCATCATGTACGGACGATCCTGACAATCGGCGATTTCGTATACGCCGAGGCGATGCCCATCGACACGCAAGGGTTGGTACTTGATTCGCACGGGTGGTTCGATGAATTCGTTTGCCAGCGCCTGGTATGAGGGATTGCCCGCAAAGTCGTCGCGGTCGATTTCCTTGACCTGTCTGCGCTTGCGTTTGTCGAGTGCAGCGCCGACGATAATATAGCGGGCACCGTCAACGGAGGCATTCGCGATCGCGAGAACATCGCGCAGGAATTCGCGCGCACCTGCGAGCCCGTAAGCAGAACCACGGAACTGAATCCCGGTCGATGGCGTCGCCGATCGGGCAATTTTTTCTAAGCGCTTCATAGGCCTCCCGATTTTGACCGATTATGTTCAACGCGGTCAGGGCCGGGTGCCAATTATGAGAACTGGGTCCCAGTAATGAGCCTCAGCGCAGGCGAATTCGCCAACTGCCAGTCCATCCTAAGCTCATACGGCGCTTCCTCATCCTGGCGTGCAGGTCTGCGCGCTTGTCGGCGAGCCACTCCTCGCGGCCGATTTTGACGTCCTCGCCACGTTTTTTCCGGCGCGCTTCCTCAGCATTTCGAAAGCCACGGAATTCCTGGTACAGGGAAATTTCGTTGCGCAATTCGCCAAGTACGATTTCCGCGTAAATAACATCGTCGAGAAAGCCAAGCACCGGGATGTGGTCAGGGATCAGGTCCTCGGGATCACAGAGGTAATCGAGTGCGCTTAGTACCTGGCGTCGTTCTTCCTCATCTAGCTGCCACTCCTCGTCGTTGATCATGCTTATAACAACGTCGAGTTTGCCCATACGCTCGGCAACAAATTCCGGCAATTCGCCGTCGTGCGATTCCCTGATCAGTTTTGTCGCTGCGGCTTCAATTTGCGTCGCTGAATGCTGCTTGTTTGTTGCGGAGCGTGCCTCGTCGGCAATCACCTGAAACCGTTTAAGGTCGTCGTCGCTGAGCGTCAACTTGATCTCAAGTGGCATCCGGCTATTCCTCTTGTTATGGCTGGCTGCGAGACCAAACTATACAGAACTGTGCAGCAGGCTGTGCGGCGCGGGCACGCGTATCGGATGTACGTCACATTCGTGGTGTAAGGCGTTTTGGATCAACAGCTTAAGTTCAGATCCGCGAGCGTCAGGGGAGCCTGTCCGACCTTTCTGATCATTTTTGACCAGACCCGGATTCGAACAGGCGCTCAGGCTGAGAAACAGTTCCGGGAATCAACGGCTTAGGCCCAGTAAAATCAGATTCTGGATATTGTTTAATTGAGCTGAACGCCGATGGACCTGGACACAATACTGTCCACACTGCTCACGATTAGTGCCGCCTGCTACCTGTTGCTCGGCGTGTGGCTGATCCTGTCCAAGCGCGAAGTGGGCAGCGTGCCAATCGGCGTCCTGTTCGTGGTCGTCAGTATTTGGGTGATGGGCGGCGCTGTTGAACTGATGTCTACAACATTTGCGGCGTTCTCGGTCGGGCGAACGGGGCATTTCGTTGGCACGGCGCTGGTACCGATTGTTGCGTACGCGTGTTTTCGCGAATACACAGGCGCCGAGACACCGATACGCTCGATCGTAATGTTGCTAATAATCCCTGTCGTTTCGATAACGCTTGCCGCGACCAATCACTATCACGAATTCATGTGGTACCTGCCGGCAACCAACGAACTCGGCCAGTTTCTAACGCGGCCGGGAGAATGGGGACCGTGGTTCCTGTTCGTCCATGCGCCGTACAGTTACGCAATGATAAGCTTTGCGCTTCTGACGCTCATGGTCCACAGCTCGGCAGTTGCGCCGGCGCATCGTAACGGACTCTTTCTTCTGATTGCCGGATGCATGGTTCCGCTGATGGCGTCGCTGGCATACGATTTCGGGCTCGGGCCTGACACGATTTCTTTCGTGCCGTTCGCGTTTGCGGCCATGTTGCCGATCTACGCCTGGTTGATCATGACCGGAAAGATCATCGAATTCGCCCCGCTGGCCTACGAGACCGTGTTTCAGAACATGCAGGACCCGGTCGTGGTCGTTGATGATCAGCTTCGAATAATCGGACTCAATCGCGGTGCCGAGCGTCTTCTCGACATGAAAGAAGACGAGGCTTTGCGTTCACCGCTCGATACGGTATTCGGGGATGGGTCTACCTGCGTTTTCGACGTGCTGGATAGCGGTGAGCCGCAAAACATGGTTACCGATACGGGACGATACCTGCATGTGCAAGTGTCACCGATCAATGCGAGCGGCAGTGCCGTGCGTGGTGGCCGAGTGCTGATGTTCCGGGATGTAAGCGATGTCGAGCGAGCGCAAAGCGAGGTACGCCAGAACGAAAAATTGCTGCGGACACTGATAGACCATTCGGTAAACGGCATCATTCGCCTGCGCTGGGTTCTGGATGAAGAACTTGGCCAGAAAACGTTGCGATGCATTTTCGCGAACGCTGCCGCCGGTCGATTCCTGTCTGCAAAAACTGACGACCTGGTCGATCAGGAGGCTGGCGATATCGTCGAACTTTCGACGACGGGCATGGACGCTGACGATGCGGTAGATGTTCTTGAAAGATTTCGTGAGGCAACAGAGACGGGCACCAGTATCGATACCGAAGTGCGGCAGCGAAGTGGTGGACCGGGCCGCTGGTTGCGCATGATTTGCGAACCCGTCGGAGACGATTTTGCACTGACTTTTATTGATGTTACTGACGGCAAGGCCAAAGAGCGGCGGATGGAGTCGATTGCGTGGTCGGATCCACTGACCGGCGTACTCAATCGCCGCGGCTTTGAGCGCGACGCAGCCAAGCGGTTGACCGACAGCGATGATGATGCGACCGGAGCGCTGTTGTATATCGACCTCAATGATTTCAAGAAAATCAATGACCGCTGTGGTCATGAAGTTGGCGACCAGCTCCTGACAATTGCGGCAGAGCGCCTGCGCAAGAGCCTGCGCTCATGCGACATTATTGGACGTCCGGGTGGTGACGAGTTCGTCGCGCTCGTGCCGGACGTGTGTGGCAAGGTGGCCGACAAACTCGCGCTTCGGCTGACCTCGGCTTTGGAGGAACCCTATATGATCGGTTCCGAAACCCTGAAATGTGCGGCCAGCATTGGGCTCGCGCTCTACCCCGAAAATGCTAACACGCTCACCGGCCTGCTCCGGGAAGCCGATCAGGCGATGTATCGAGCCAAGGCTCGCAGTCGTGATGAAGAGGATGTGAGTGGCACGGATTTACTGGAAAAAGCGATGTGATGCCGGTAATAAAATCAAACTCTTGCCGGTCTCGTAAGGACACCTGTTAGAGTCAGCCGGAAATGATCAGCAAAACTATAGCTCGCGCAAATTCGCGCTCGATGATACTCAGCATCCTGTGGGGCATGATGTTGATGAGTCTCGTCTACAGCATGTCGATTCAGTATGGCCATGCCGATTCGCCTATCGCGTTAACGGCCGATCAGATCAAGCCCCTGGCGGTCGGTGACAGCGCCCCCCGATTTGTCGTGCGGACCGTCGCGGGCGAGAACTTCGATTTCGATCCCAGAACGCTGGAGCGTCCGGTAATAATCGTTTCATTTCGCGGTGGTTGGTGCCCGTTCTGCAACATGCATCTCTCCGAGCTTCGAAACGTAATCCCGGAAATCCGCGAGCTCGGCGTGGACGTGATGTTCCTGAGCGGCGATCGCCCGGAGCTACTGTACGCCAGCCTGAAGGCCGAAACGCAGGAAGACATTGCGGGCCGCGACTACGACATTTATTCGGATGCCGATGCCAAAGCTGCAATCGCGTTCGGCATCGCATTTAGGGTATCCGACAAGACGCTGAATCGGCGCAACGAGAAGGGCGACGACATTCAGAATTCATCGATGGACACTCATGGCGTTCTGCCAGTACCTGCCGTGTTTGCGATCAGCACCGATGGTTTCATAGCCTTCGCCTATACCAACCCGGACTACAAAATCCGCATTCCTGCTGACGAGCTGCTTGATGTTGCGAAGACGATCGCAAAAAACTGACAATCGAGACTCAGATCTCGCGGGATCACTTAATCAATAGCGTTTTCTGATGCGGCCTGCCACCTCGTGATGGTACGCTCACATCCTCCGGTCGAAGCGGCCGGGCGTGGGGGCAGCAAAGGAATTTCAGCGATGGTTACCGCAATTGTTCTGATTAACGCGGAGACGAACCGCATACCGGATCTGGCCGACCAGATCGCCGAAATGGCGGGCGTACAGGAAGTGTTTTCGGTCGCGGGCCGACACGACCTCGTCGCGATCGTCAAAGTCGCAAAGAACGAGGATCTCGCCGATGTTATCAGCGACAGGATGCGCCATTTGGACGGCATCGTCGCGACCGAAACAATGATCGCGTTTCGCGCTTATTCAAGGCAGGAACTGGAGGCGGGCTTCGAACTTGGCCTCGACTGAGCGCAACAATTCGTTCTCGCGCCTGATCAGGTTTGCGGCGAAGGTCGAGCCTAACGAACTCAAGGCGACGTTGCTGTCGTTCCTCTTCGTGTTTGTCATCATGACGGCCTATTTTATCCTGCGGCCGGTCCGGGACGCCATGTCATCGGATTGGAGCGATGAGCAGCTAAGCTGGTTGTGGACGTCGACGTTTTTCTTCAGCGCTATTGCCGTCAGCGTTTACGGCGGCATTATTTCCCGTGTTCGTTTTGGAATCATAGTGCCGAGCGTGTACGCTTTTTTTGCGGCGACTTTTGTCGGTTTCTACATCCTGGGTTCGACGCTGGGCGAAAACGACCTGGTCAATCGGGCGTACTACGTCTGGTTAAGCGTATTCAGCCTGTATCACCTGTCGGTGTTCTGGACGTTCATGTCCGGCCTTTACAATAAGGAACAGGCCAAACGCCTGTTTAGTGTAATTGCGATAGGTGCGAGTACCGGCGCAATTGTTGGCCCGTCGATTCCGGCGTTTTTCGCCGGCAACATTGGCACTCTGAACCTGTTGTTAATTGCGGCCGTATTGTTGTTGATCCCCATACCACTCATCGGCATGCTTGAGCGCTTGCGCATCAGTGAGCTCGGCAACGAGGACCTGTCCGCAGACTTGACGCGGCAAAAACAGCTCGGAGCCAATCCGTTCTCGGGTTTCACGAAATTCGTCAGTAATCCGTACCTGCTGGCGATCGGCGTATTCATCATTCTTTACGTTGTCATGAGTACGTTCGTCTATTTCGAATTGCGAAAAATGCTCGGCGATTTCGACCGGGAAGTGCGGACGTCGATCTGGGGCAGCATCGACCTCGCCGTCAACTCGCTGGCGCTTGTTACGGCATTTTTCGCAACCGGGCGGCTGGCGACACGCTTCGGCATGGCCGCGACACTTGCGCTGGTCCCGGCCCTGATGGTGGGGGGCTGGATCGTCGTCGCTCTCAGTCCCGTACTGGCGGTACTCATCGGACTGCAGGTTGCACGACGTGCAGGCAACTATGCGATAACGCGGCCGGGCCGCGAAATGTTGTTTACGATCGTGGACGCAGACACTCGTTTCAAAGCCAAACCCGTCATCGATATTGTTGTTTATCGAGGTGGAGACGTCGCTACTGCCTGGCTGTACACGGCGTTGACCGGAACGCTGGGTTGGGGATTGGCTGGTATCGCGTTATTTGCTGCAGTTGTTGCAGCCGTATGGGCGGCTGCGGGCGCCTGGCTGGGTCGATCCTACGATCGGGCAGGTGACGATGAGCATGATAACGGCTAACACAGGGAGTTGATCTTGGCTGATGCATACATATGTGACGCAGTCCGTACTCCCATCGGGCGGTATGGCGGGGGGCTGTCATTGGTCCGTACAGACGACCTCGGCGCCATTCCAATCCGGGCTCTGACAGAACGGAACCCGACGCTCGATCTCGACGCCATCGACGACCTGCCTTACGGCTGCGCCAATCAGGCCGGTGAGGACAATCGTAACGTGGCCCGCATGTCCGCGTTGCTGGCAGGTCTGCCTGTGAGTGTTCCGGCGGTAACGGTCAATCGCCTGTGCGGCTCTGGCATGAACGCGATTGGCAATATCGCCGATGGTATTGCCACAGGCGGTATTAGCCTCGGTATTGCCGGCGGAGTGGAGTCGATGTCGCGTGCGCCATTTGTGATGGGCAAGCAGACCGCGGCGTTCGGCCGCAACACGGAAATGTATGACACGACGCTTGGCTGGCGATTCGTCAACAAAGCGCTTGAGAAACAATACGGCATCGACTCGATGGCCGAGACGGCCGAAAACGTGGCCGACGAGTTCGGCATCTCTCGCGACGATCAGGATCAATTTGCTCTGCGCAGTCAGCAACGTGCTGAGGCCGCGATCGGCGATGCAGTATTCGCCGATGAAATTGTACCTGTCGTTGTGCCGCAACGACGTGGCGAAGATCTTGTCATCGAGCATGACGAACATCCACGTGCCGGTTCGACGATTGAGGGCCTCAGTAAACTTCGACCGATAGTGCGCGCCGATGGCACGATTACGGCTGGCAATGCGTCGGGCATCAATGACGGCGCCTGCGCCTTGCTAATCGCGTCCGAGGCGTCGGCAAAGTCGAACGGACTGGAGCCGATGGCTCGAGTCGTTGCCTGGGCTGTTGCCGGGGTCGAGCCTCGGGTCATGGGTATCGGGCCAGTACCGGCATCGCAAAAAGTACTGCAACACGCGGGTCTTGCGATCGAGGCGATGGATGTAATTGAG
>CAYLTW010000132.1:0-7060 GCA_964386735.1 uncultured Woeseiaceae bacterium | reverse complement strand
TCACGGCGAGGTTGCCGCTGCACAGGCCTTCCCGGGATTCTTCGACGACGATCCGGTATTCAGTTATGTCCTCGGCGGTACGCGTGATAGCTTCATGATCAACTACGGCTCCGGCGGTATTGGCGCGGAGATCATTGCGAATCGCCTCGGTGTCGGTCCGATGCACGATTGCCTGAGTTGCGCCTTCGAGGAGTTTTTCCTGACCTCGCACGTAATAGGCGATCCGGCGCTGCTGGCAAACGTCTCCGCCAACATCGGGCTCGAACAGCTAAGGCCGTTAGCGCCCGGCGAGAAACCGCCGCCCGGTACCACCGGGCCGAAGGCAACCTGGGTGCCCTATCCTGACGATCCGTCAAACGTACACCACAGTTACACCGGCGATTTCACAAAAGTTCGCAACAGCCATATCGGCAATGAGAATCACGTCTTCCATCTGCATAACCACCAGTGGTTGTACAATCCGAATGACGACAACTCGAACTACCTTGACGCCCAGGGCATTGGTCCGGGCTCAAGTTACACTTATGAAATAAATTTCGGTGGCAGCGGTAACCGGATGAAGAGTTCCGGTGATGCTATCTACCATTGCCATTTCTATCCGCATTTTGCGCAGGGCATGTGGTACCTGTGGCGCAACCATGACGTCATGGAAACCGGGACACCGTTGCAGGCTTCCGGCACCGCCGACGGTTTCCACACGTCTCCGTACGAGCTCGAAAACGGTACGCCGCTTCTTCTGAACGCGATGACCGGAGCCCGTGCACGCGCATTGCCCGACGGCGAGATCGCTGTCGGTGCGCCGATTCCGGCCGTGATTCCGTTGCCCGGCAAACCCATGCCGCCGCTGCCCGGCGAGGTCAACTTGATACCGAATCCCCTGACCGTCACAGCGTCGACGTTCAACCCGACTCCCTCGTCGGCTGATCTCGATACAGACACACCCGGAATCCAGGTGCCGGTCGGCAGCATCGCGAAGGTCGTGCAGCGTGATGTCAACCCGGGTTACCCGTTCTGGGTCGGCACTGTCGAAGTCACGTCAGGCCAGCGTCCGACGACGCCACCGCTCGACATGGTGTCGGCAGCGTTGGCAACGACACTCAATAACTCGCTTGACGATTTTACTGTCATGAAAGCAGATGGCACCTCAGCCGGAGAAGTAAGGGACCTGTTTGATGAACTGATTCCTGCACAAGCCGGCGGCTGGAACGGCGGTCTGCCACGCAGTTCGCTGCAGGGCTACGCTGCCGGTGGCCTGGTCGAAAAAATAGTGACGTCGAGACTGGATTTCAGCAAGATACTCGGCGAGGCGCAGGCCGTGTTCCTGCCCGAAGAGGGTACGGATGTCGAGCAGACCGCGATGGCCTACCATGCGTTGCGGGATCACCCAAGCTACACGGTTGATATGAATGGCGCCGTGACCCCATCGTTTTTTGTCATGAACGGCAACAAACCTGCGGTCGGCGCTCCTTATCACGAACCTTGCATGGACGATCAGGGCCAGCGATTCAGTTCCAGTTCAGACCCATTGGGTGAGACCGGACTGGTTTTCTTCGGCGGCTCGGCAAATAGCTGGAGCGATGACGCCTCAAACATGACGGCATTCGATGC
Source organism: uncultured Woeseiaceae bacterium (assembly GCA_964386735.1). Taxonomy (GTDB): domain Bacteria; phylum Pseudomonadota; class Gammaproteobacteria; order Steroidobacterales; family Woeseiaceae; genus UBA1847. The sequence goes on along the minus strand of CAYLTW010000132.1, from coordinate 5,452 downwards.
CGACAATCCGCGTATCTACAAGGCCGCCAATATTCAGTTCGATGCGGTACTCAACAAGGCGGGATACCATTATCCGCAGCAGCGCATTATTGCGCTCTGGGAAGATGCCGTACCCGTAATTACGAAAGCCAAGCCGCCCGAACCGATGGTACTGCGCTTTAATACCTTCGAATGCGGCGTGTACCAGCACACGAACCTGGTTCCCGAATACTACGAACTCGACGACTACCAGGTACGGACGCCAACGGACATCATCGGCCAGCATATTCACCTGCCGAAGTGGGACCTGACTACGGCGGACGGCGCGGCTAACGGCTGGAACTACGAGGACGGCACGTTCTCGCCGGGCGCTGTGCAAGAGCGCATTCTCGCGATCAATAAATTCGTGACAAACGGCGGCAGCAATCTCGCGGCCCCGGGCTCGCCGGCCGGTACCGTCCCGAGTACTCCGCTGGTTGCCCTGGCGCACCCCTTCTTCGGCACGGTTGCCCCTCCGGGTACCATTGCTGAAAAGTGGATGGGTGCGCGCACAACTCAACAGCGCTGGTTTTTCGACCCGGTCCTGAACAGTGACGGTATCGATCGAGGCCTTGGCATCATCTTTACGCACGACCACTACGGCCCGTCGACACATCAGCAGGTTGGACTGTATGCGACCGTGCTGACGGAACCTGCCAATTCGACCTGGGCGCACAACGAGACCGGCGAACAGCTGGGTTGCCGCTATCCCGGTGAGGACGCGGCGCCAGGCGGCAACTGTCGCGCTGACGGCGGACCGACATCCTGGCAGGCTGCAATCCTGCCGGACCCGGCAGGCTCAAGCCTGAATCCGGCCGGACAGCTCGAGGCACACCGCGAGTTCTTTTTTGAATACAGCGATTTCCAGCATGCCTACGAGGCTGGCGTCTATGTTGGCGCAGACCAGAACGGTGAACAGCTGGCGGGCGTGGGTCCTGATATGGGCATGGCCGTGTCGAATATCGGCAATCCGTATGCCAACCAGAATCCAAACGACGCGTTCCGTTTTGCCATCAATCCGCCCGGAGTCGCACAGATCAACCCGGTCTTCCCCGACCTGGTTCTCGAACCGACCGGCGTGTCCGGCGAAGTATTGGGCTGTACCGTAAGGCCCTGCCCGACGGCCATCGATATGATGGATCCGGGAATGTTCGCGGTCAACTATCGCAACGAGCCCGTCGGCTTGCGCGTGTACGACCCGAACCGCATGGGACCCGATGGCAAGCCGGGCATGCAGGCGGCTGGCAAGGCCGGCGACCTGGCCTTTGCGCTGCAATCGCGCACGGACCGGGCTATTGCTTATTTGAACGTTCAACCGGCTGCCGGCGATTCGATTCACGGCACGATATTCCCGCCGCCCATCAATTCAGGTGGTGTCGGTCCGGGCGATCCGTTTACGCCGATGGCGCGCACCTATGTGGGTGATCTCACAAAAATAAAAATGCTGGCAGGAGGCGACGAGGAAGAACACATTGCGACGATCCACGGCCTCAAATGGCTGCAGTCAGGTTCCGCGTTCGGCAGTGCGCCGAATTCCGGCTGGCGCAATAGCCAGGCAGGCGGTATTTCGGAGCAATTCACGCTGACGGCACCGATCGTGCCGATCGAAGGCTCGACACGACAGCCATTCATTGACTACGCGTATTCGATGGATGCGTCTCAGGACGGCTGGTGGAGCGGAATGTGGGGCATCATGCGGGCGCATGAGTTGCCACGATCCGACCTGTTTGCCTTGCCGGAAACGCAGGTACCGCTGGCGATCGCGAACGCAGCCGACTTCAACGGCGTTTGCCCGTCGGCCGCGCCGATCCGGACATTCGATATTACGGCGGCGGCAGCGAACGACATACTGCCCAGTAACGCGGATGTGTGGATCAGGGACATTGATGCGAGCGGTCATCTCGGCGTCGCGCCGGATACCTCCGGTGGCACGCTTGTCTACAACCCAAGGACGACCTCTGTCGGCGGTCAGCCAATCTTCGACGAGATAACCGGCGACCCGATCATCGACCCGGTAACTGGCGTCCAGGCCGTGTTGCCGACGTTCAGGGGTCCGATACACGATCCGACAGCGTTGCTGTACGTGCATACGAGCGACCTGGTTGCGGCCGGGGTTACCAACGACGAGATGTACGAGTGCAGTCGCTTCGGATTGTTCTTTTTCGATTCGCCGGAGATCACGCCGACACTGGTCAGTCGCAGGAGAGTGAGAGGCAATCGCTATGCCTACGACTACATCTACAGGGTCGACTTCACCAATAACGGCGCCGCTGCTTATGCAGTGACGGCCGACGTCAACTCGACTGCGGCTGGTACAACGATCATGGAGGGCAGTTTGAGTTTCGGCGACATCGACGCAGGTGAGACGGGTTCCACCGGCAGCGATACGTTCACGATGCGCTGGGACCGCCGTTACGCGTTTCCGAGCAGCGAAGTCGAATTCGATTTCCACGGCGACATCGAGGGTGAAAGCGATGGTGTTCGCAATGCCTCGTGCCCGGTCAAGTTACGCAATGGCGTCAAGGTCGAGCCGCTCATCATGCGTGCCGCAGCCGGTGACTGTATCGACGTGACACTGCGCAATCGCCTGCCGACCGTCGCTAATGAACTGCCGACTCTGGGCACTCTTCTTGGTGTCACCAAGCGCGATCGTTTCCATCCGCAAGGTTCGACGACGTTCCAGACCAACCTGATCGAGACCTCGGGCTTCGCCGGGCTGCATCCGCAACTGGTTGCCTTCGACGCCAGTCGCGCCAATGGCATCCTGGTCGGACAAAATGTGTCCGGTGAAAGCAACCCGTGGTCGGGCATAGCTAAACCGGAAAACGGTGTTGAACGGATGAAGTGGTACGCGGGCGACATTGCTGCCGAAAAAGTGGGTGGCAGTTATATTCTGACGGCGACGCCGGTTGAATTCGGTGCATCCAATCTGCAGCCAGCGGACATCATCAAGCAGGGCATGAAATCACTGGTTGGCCAGTTGGTGATCGAGCCCGAAGGTTCAACGTTTGACGATGTCTACGATGATGTAACAGGTCGTCAGTCGGCAACCGTGACGAGGTTGGACGGAAGCACGTTCCGCGACTTCTCCGTGGTGATGACGAAAGGTCAGACCCATTACTATTCCGACAGTGACCCGGTCCATCATGCGAACGGCGAGGGCGTCGCGGCCATACCCGAGGATTCGCAGGGCGGCAGCGGCATGGCGGTCAACTACGGCATCGAACCGATCTGGTTCCGGCTGGGGTTGCTACCAAACACGGCTGCCGGCAACGCTGGTGCAAGTTCGACCTTTGGTGGCGTCCAACAATACGACGTGTACACCAACGCCAAGGTCGGCGGCGATCCGGTAACGCCGGTATTCCTGGCGGAACCGGGTGAGGAGGCGCGCATGCGCCTCGGCGTACCGCACGGCACAAACCGCGGTACGACGTTCGCATTGCACGGACACGTTTGGCAACGCGATCCCTACATCGCCCAATACACCGATGCCTGGGGATTTCCACTGCCGTATTCGGCCGGTGGTAGCGGTGTAGGTTCGGTAAGAATCGGACAGAACCCGCTGGCTTTCTACCAGGGAGGGCAGGACGCCATCTTCCCGTCATCGCACTTCGACATCGTATTGCCCAGCGCGGGCGGCACTTTCGCCCGTCCAGGTGATTACATGTTCCGCGACGTGGCATCGTCGAATGTCTCAAGCGGTCAGTGGGGCATCCTGCGCGTGCAGCCGTCACCGCCGCCGCCACCGCCCACAGGACCATGATTGCTCGGAGCTTATTTAAATGATGAACATGAACAGGGACGTTAAGAGGATGGCGCCGGTGTGGTTTTCCGGCGCCGTTCTCGTGGGCATGCTGGTTTCATCGGCCTGGGCCGCGACGCCGAAGCCCGCCGCGACCGGACAATACATCCGGCACGGGGTAGTGATTGACTTCGACGCGCAGGCCGTCAATGGCGCACCGGACAAACTGGTTGCAGGGGAACTTGCCCGGATTCGGATTCGCCTGACCGAGGAGGAAACCGGAAACCCGGTCACCGGAATTACACCCGGTGTCTGGCTTGACATGGGCGAGGTCCTGCAGGGCAAAGCAGGCAAGGACAGCGCGCAGCAAAAAAGCTGCAAGGAAAAAATTGCGCTGTACCTCAAGGGTGTCGTTGGCATCCGACCCATGCTCGATCTCAACAGCTATTACATTGTCGTCATGAACCAGGAGCCCAGCCTGTCTGTCGTTGACCCACTCGTTTCAATGGCAGGCGTTACGAGCACCCTTGGTCAAATCGCCCTGAAGGGCGTCGCCACGGACTGGGCTGCGGACAGGGATCAGAAAACACTTTTTGTCAGCATGCCCGCGACAGGCTACGTCGCCATCGTCGACACGACTGCCTTCGAAGTAGCGACAAATGTCGAGGCCGGCGTAAACCCGACGCGCGTCGTTCTGCAGCCGGACGGCCGCTTCGTCTGGGTGGGTAATGATTCAGATTCGGAAGAAGAAAGCGGCGTAACGGTCATTGATGTGCAGACGCTGTCGCCGGTCGCAAGTATCAAGACCGGCCTCGGTCACCACGAGATTGCGTTCAGCAGCGATAGTCAAACCGCGTTCGTCAGCAATCGCGAGTCCGGCACGGTGAGTATTATCGATGTTGCCGCACTGAAAAAGACAAAGGATTTAGAGACCGGCCCACTGCCAATCTCGATTGCGTACTCCAGTTTGTCCGAAGCGCTTTATGTCGCGGACGGCAGGTCCGGGACCGTAAGCATTATCAGTGGTTCCGATCAGGAGATCGTCAAGCGTATCCAGCTGGAACCGGGACTCGGACCGATAAAATTCGATCTCGACGGGCGCTATGCGTTGAACGTCAACCCGACCGCAAACACGGTTGTTGTCATTGACGCCACGACTAACCGGCAGGTAAATACCGTAGACGTGGACGGAATGCCTTACCAGGTCAGCTTTAGCCGGGCATTCGCCTATGTACGGGCGTTGAGCAACCCGCGCGTAACCATGATAAATCTGTCCAGTCTCGGTGACGGCAACGAACCAATCGTACAGGGTTTCGATGCCGGCGCTGGTGCGCCCATGAACGCCGGCAATCTGCCGATCGCCAGCGGTGCGGCGTTTACGACGAGCGAGGCGGCCGTCTTCATTGTGAACCCGACTGACAACACGACCTATTTCTACATGGAAGGCATGAATGCGGCGGCCGGCAACTACCGCGTATTCGGTGCCAGTGCACGCGCCGTTACGGTTGTGGATCGCAGCATGCGCGAATCGGCACCCGGCGAATTTGTGTCGACTGTCAAGATTCCCGCGGCAGGCCGCTACGATGTCGCATTCATGCTGGAAACGCCGCAGATTTTGCACTGTTTTTCGGCAGACGCCAGTCCCGGCGCAGAGCCGACAAAAAGCCTTGTCGGCATGTCGATCGAGTACTT
>CAYLTW010000131.1:0-7064 GCA_964386735.1 uncultured Woeseiaceae bacterium | reverse complement strand
GTCTGTCTTGCTAAAGAAGGGCGGGAATTCTAGCTGAGTGGCGGGCGGAGTCCAACCCGTTTGAGCCCGCCAAAAAAAACCCCGGGGCCACTGAAGGGCCCGGGGGCATACTTATTGGCGGAGTGGACGGGACTCGAACCCGCGACCCCCGGCGTGACAGGCCGGTATTCTAACCAACTGAACTACCACTCCAAAACTGGTGGGTGCTGACGGGATCGAACCGCCGACCCTCGCCTTGTAAGGGCGATGCTCTACCAGCTGAGCTAAGCACCCGTCGTAGGAGCCCGCAAAACGCCGAAAAGCCCGTAGCTACGGGCTTTTCGGGTCATTGCGTCCCCGAAGGGCGCGCTAGTTTACTGCTTCCTTCAGGGCTTTACCAGCCTTAAACCCGGGCACATTACTCGCCTTGATATGGATCGCTTCACCGGTCCGCGGATTGCGGCCCATGCGGGCTGCACGCGCTTTAACCGAGAACGTTCCGAATCCGACGAGCGAGACTTGTCCGCCGCCGGACAGTGCTCCTTGAATAGCCTCCAGAATTCCATCGACCGCTTTTGTCGCATCGGCACGAGAAAGTCCGGCCGAGCCCGCAACTGTGTCTATCAGTTCACCCTTGTTCATACGTTCACCTTCGCAGATTGATAGTGGATTTAGTGATCAATCCAGCGCGCTCCCTAAACGTCGCCATTCGCTGAATTGCTGTTTGCGGCTCCGTGCATCCGCACTACAGCTGCGATGCTTATACCAAGCAGCCAAAACAGGGTCAAATTCCGCACAACCACGCGGGTTTGGGGAACTTAATGCGGGCGGACGATATCGTCGGTTTTTTGCTCTTTCGCAGGTGATTTCGACTCCGATCCGGAGCCCTTCGATTGCCCCCTGGGAAGGGGTAAATGCTGCAGTGCGTGCTCCAGCACCTCGTCGATCCATTTCACTGGAACAATCGTCAGTTTGTCCTTGATGTTCTTCGGTATTTCGACAAGGTCCTTCTCGTTCTCCTGGGGGATCAGAACCGTAGAGATGCCGCCCCTGTGGGCCGCCAGCAGCTTCTCTTTGAGGCCCCCAATCGGCAGTACTTCGCCCCTCAGCGTGATCTCGCCGGTCATGGCCACATCGCTCCTGACACGGATGTCGGTTAATGCCGACACGAGCGCAGTACACATGCCAACTCCCGCACTCGGTCCGTCCTTCGGCGTGGCTCCTTCGGGCACGTGAATGTGCACATCGTACTTCTGGTGGAATTCGTTTTCGATGCCCAGGACGTCCGCGCGGCTCCGTACCACGGTCATCGCCGCCTGGATCGATTCGGTCATGACTTCGCCAAGCTGGCCCGTGTGCGTGAGCTTGCCCTTGCCCGGAACCATGGCGGCCTCGATAGTCAGCAGTTCGCCGCCCATCTCGGTCCAGGCCAGTCCCGTGACCTGCCCGACCTGATCGTTTTCCTCGGCCTTGCCATAGCGGAAGCGGCGTACGCCGAGGTATTTTTCGATGCTTTTCGGCGGCACCGTGACGCGGCTTTCGCGCGGCTTCAGGAGCAACGACTTCACGACCTTGCGGCAGATCTTGGAAATCTCGCGCTCGAGGTTACGAACGCCCGATTCGCGCGTGTAATGCTGAATAATATCGAGAACGGCGCTGGACGATATTTTCAGCTCGTTTTCCTTCAGGCCGTTTTCCTTCATCTGTTTCGGAATCAGGTAGCGGACCGCAATATTAAGCTTCTCGTCCTCGGTGTAGCCGGGAATGCGAATGACTTCCATGCGATCGAGCAACGGCGGCGGAATGTTCAGGCTGTTGGCCGTGCAAACGAACATGACGTCCGACAGGTCGAAATCCACTTCGAGGTAGTGATCCTGGAACGTGCCGTTTTGCTCGGGGTCGAGTACTTCGAGCAATGCCGACGAGGGGTCGCCACGGAAGTCCATGGCCATCTTGTCGACTTCGTCGAGCAGGAACAGCGGATTGCGAACGCCGGTCTTGCCGAGGTTCTGGATGATCTTGCCCGGCATCGAGCCAATGTAAGTACGGCGGTGACCACGAATCTCGGCCTCGTCGCGCACGCCACCCAGCGACATGCGCACAAATTTGCGGTTGGTCGAACGTGCGATCGACTGCCCCAGCGATGTCTTGCCAACGCCCGGCGGTCCGACCAGGCACAGGATCGGGCCCTTGAGGCGCTTCACGCGCTGTTGTACGGCGAGGTACTCGAGAATGCGCTCCTTGACCTTCTCGAGACCGAAGTGATCTTCCTCAAGCACCGCTTCGGCGCGCTTGAGATCCTTGAAAACCTTGCTGCGCTTTTTCCACGGCGCCTTCAGGAGCCAGTCGATATAGTTGCGCACGACCGTGGCCTCGGCGGACATCGGTGACATCAGTTTGAGCTTGTTGACCTCCGAGGTAGCCTTGTCCTTCGCCTCATCCGACATGCCGGCCTTCTCGATCCTGATTTCGAGATCGGCGATCTCGTTAGGCGCGTCTTCCATTTCGCCGAGTTCTTTCTGGATGGCCTTCATCTGCTCATTCAGGTAGTACTCGCGCTGGCTCTTCTCCATCTGCCGCTTCACGCGGCCGCGAATACGTTTTTCAATCTGCAGGACATCGATCTCGCCATCGATAATGACGAGGATCTGTTCCAGGCGTGTTTTCACGTCCTGAATTTCGAGAACGCGCTGCTTCTCGGACAGCCGCAGCGCCATGTGCGCGGCAACCGTATCGGCGAGGCGGCCCGGTTCGTCGATGCCGGACAGCGAGGTCAGAATCTCGGGCGGCACCTTCTTGTTCAGTTTTACGTATTGTTCGAACTGCGAAATAATCGAGCGCACGAGCACATCGATTTCACGTTCGTCGTGACGATCTTCCTCTTCGAGCACTGTGAACGCGGCCTGGAAATGATCGGTGACGGTCAGCTTGTCGACCAGCGCCCGCTCGCCGCCCTCGACCAGTACTTTCACGGTACCGTCGGGAAGCTTCAGCAATTGCAGGATGGTCGACAGCGTGCCGACCTCGTACAGGTCCTCCGGCTGCGGATCGTCAAGATTCGCTTTTTTCTGCGCAATCAACAGGATACGTTTGCCGGCTGCCATCGCAAGATCGAGTGCGACGATCGATTTCTCACGCCCGACAAAGAGCGGGATAACCATGTGCGGGTAGACAACCACATCTCGCAGCGGCAGCACGGGCATGCCTGAGTCGTCAAAATCCGCGTCAACAGAAGCTTTGTCGTCAGTCACGTATCAGACCTCACTGGGTAACTTGCTATCGAACTGCATAAATTGGGGTCGAACCGCATTTTTCAATAAAAAATGCGGTTCGACCCCATTAACAATTATTATTATGCGCCGCCGGAACCCGTCGGTCTCGGCGGCCGCTGTCGTTCGATGTTGACGGTCGGCGTCTCTTCCGACTCGTAAATTATGTAGGGTTTGGTGTCGCCCGTGACAACGGCCTCGTCGACGACCACTTTCCTGGCTTTCGTGGCCGACGGCAGGTCGAACATCGTGTCCAGCAGCACGTTCTCGAGAATCGTGCGCAGACCGCGAGCGCCCGTCTTGCGCTCCATGGCTTTTTGCGCCACTGCGCGCAGCGCTTCATCGCGGAAAATAAGTTCCACGCCTTCCATGTCGAACAGCTTGTGGTACTGCTTGGTTATCGCATTTTTCGGCTCGAGCAGGATCGTGATCAGGGCCTCTTCGTCGAGTTCTTCCAATGTAGCGACGACCGGCAAGCGACCGACGAATTCGGGGATCAGACCGTAACGAATCAGATCCTCCGGCTCGACGTCGTTCAGCAGCTCACCGATGCTCTGCTGGTCGTCGCTCGACTTCACCTCGGCAACGAAGCCGATGCCGCTCTTCGACGAGCGGTTCAAAATGATTTTGTCGAGACCTGCAAACGCACCGCCACAAATGAACAGAATGTTGCCCGTATCGACCTGCAGAAATTCCTGCTGCGGGTGTTTGCGGCCGCCTTGCGGTGGCACCGAGGCGATCGTGCCTTCGATGAGCTTCAACAACGCCTGTTGTACGCCCTCGCCCGACACATCGCGGGTGATGGACGGGTTATCTGATTTGCGCGAGATCTTGTCAATCTCGTCGATATAGACAATGCCCGTTTGCGCCTTGTCGACATCGTAATCACACTTTTGCAGTAACTTCTGAATGATGTTTTCGACGTCCTCGCCAACGTAACCGGCTTCGGTGAGCGTCGTGGCATCGGCGATCGTGAACGGCACGTTCAACAGACGCGCGAGCGTCTCTGCGAGCAACGTCTTGCCGCAGCCCGTCGGGCCGATCAGCAGGATGTTTGATTTGGCGAGTTCGATGTCATCTTTCGAATGCTCGTCGAGGCGGTCGTTCAGGCGCTTGTAGTGATTGTAGACGGCCACGGCCAGGACTTTCTTGGCGCGCTGCTGGCCGATAACGTATTCATCGAGAATATCCTTGATTTCCTGCGGCTTGGGCAGCTTGTCGCGGCCCGCCTCGCCGGTATCTTCCAATTCTTCACGGATGATGTCGTTGCAGAGCTCGACACATTCGTCGCAGATGAATACAGAGGGACCCGCAATCAGCTTGCGTACTTCGTGCTGGCTCTTGCCGCAAAAAGAACAGTAGAGGAGTTTCCCATCTTCGCTCTTACCGCGGGTTTCGTCACTCATACGGAGTAGGCCTCGGCTCTAAAAATCAGTCTGTTACGACTGTGGGGTGTATATACCATGGGACTTTCAGAGGTGCAAAGCCGGGTGGCCCAAACTGAGACATTCAACAACATAAGCACTTGAAAAATAAGGAATCAGTCAGATTTCTCGCCGTCCATCCCGGCGCGCTCGGAGAGTACCGTATCGATGATTCCATACTCGGCCGCGTCCGCGGCGCTCATGAAATTATCGCGCTCGAGATCGGCCTCGATCTGCTTCGCGTCCTTGCCCGTGTGTTTCGACATGATGGCGTTCAGCCTGGCTTTCAACTCCAGCACTTCCTGGGCGTGGATGTTGATATCCGTTGCCTGCCCCTGGAAACCGGCCGAAGGCTGGTGGACCATGATCCGCGAATGCGGCAGTGCAAACCTTTTTTCGTTGGCGCCGCCGGCCAGCAACAAGGCGCCCATGCTCGCAGCCTGGCCCACACAGATCGTCGAGATATCGGACTTGACGAATTGCATCGTGTCGTAGATTGCGAGCCCGGAACTCACGTTGCCACCCGGAGAGTTGATGTAGAGGTGAATGTCCTTGTCCGGGTTTTCGGATTCGAGGTACAGCAGTTGCGCGACCACGAGGTTCGCCATGTAATCTTCGACGGGCCCCACGATAAATACCACACGCTCCTTGAGGAGCCGGGAATAGATGTCGTACGCCCGCTCACCGCGTGCCGTCTGCTCGACGACCATTGGGACGAGATTCAATGCCGTTGCGCTCATAAAATTACCTGCCTGTGTCCGTCAATGCTGTTCGATCCCGGGTTTCTCCGGTTCGACCCCGGTATTTTCTCACGAATTCATGTAATCCGTGAACGAGACTTTCTTCGATTTGGCCTTGCCGTTCTCAATTAACCAGTCAATTGCACATTGCTCGAGAACCATCGGTTCGACCTGTTTCAGGAACTTGGGGTTGTTCATGTACATCTCAACCATCTCTTGCACGTTTTCGTAGCTCGCACACATCTCTTCGACGTGAGCCCGCAATTGCGCGTCGCCAACCGTAAGGCCCTGGTCTGCGATGAGCTGGCGAATCAGCAGCCCCAGGCGAACGCGCTTGTCGGCTGTCTCTTCGAAATTCTCCAGCGGCGGCGCCTTGTCATGATCCTCGATACCCAGGCGACGCATCGCGTCGTGCTGCATCGAGTGCATTTCCTGCTGCTTCAATGTCTGCGGTATGTCGATTGAATTGGCGGCGATCAGGGCGTTCATAACCTGGTCGCGGATATCTGTCTTGACCTTCTGCTCGGCCTCGCGTTCCATGTTTTCGCGAACGTCCGCCTTAAACCGCTCAATGCCGCCTTCTTCTACCTTGAACATTTCGGCCAGCGAATCATCGACCGGCGGCAACTCAATTTCTTCGACCGTGTGCGCGGCAATCGTGAACTCGACTTTCTGACCCTGTAAATCCTCGGCGTGATAGTCCGTTGGGAATTTGACCTTGAAGCTCTTTTCATCGCCGGCCTTCACGCCCGTGAGGCCTTTTTCAAAGTCAGGCAACATTTGACCCTCGCCAAGAACGACCGGGACGTTGCTGCCCTTGCCGCCTTCTATCACCTCGCCGTTGAGCTCGCCGGTGAAATCACAGACGACGCGATCGCCAACCTTGCTGGCGCGGTCAACTTCGGTCCAGGTGGCTTTTTGCTGACGCAGATTGTCGATCATGGCATCGAGGTCTTTATCGCCAATCGTCACTTCGGGCAGGGTTACCGAAATATCGTCGAGATCTTTTAGCTCGACCTCGGGCATGACTTCGAGCGTCGCCGTGTAAGCGAAGTTCTTGCCGGCGTCGCCGTCATCACTGTCGTCCGGCTCGATTCGCGGCGCACCGGCCGGATTCAGGTTCTCCTGCGTCACGGCATCGGTGTAGCTCTTTTGCATCAGCTCGGCCAGGACCTCCTGGCGAATCTGCTTGCCATAGCGTTGCTTGACAACCCTGGCCGGCACCTTGCCCGGACGAAATCCCTTGATCTTCGCGGTTTTGCCGACCGACCGAAGCCGGGTATCGACTTCTTTTTCGATGTGCTCAACGGGCAATTCGACGCGCAATTTGCGCTCGAGTGTTCCTGTTGACTCAACAGTGACCTGCATTTTCTCAATCCTTCCAAACGCCACCGGCGACCTTTTTGGGTCACCGGAGGCTTAAAAATTGCTTAATTATCCGCTAGTTATAGGGCGAGAGCCTGGTGCGAAAGGAGAGACTCGAACTCTCACGGGTTGCCCCACTGGCACCTAAAGCCAGCGCGTCTACCAATTCCGCCACTTTCGCCTGACCCTTCCGGGGGGCGTTGGCGCCCGTCCAGCCGGCGCATTATACAGTAGGAGCCCGCCATGCGGGCGATCACGCCAGATACTTGAATCGACCGGCCAGCTTC
>CAYLTW010000130.1:0-7299 GCA_964386735.1 uncultured Woeseiaceae bacterium | reverse complement strand
TTGCCTCACTTGTAACGGTGTTTATTCGAATCGTATTGTCCGCTGCTAAATTGAGAATACCGCGATAATAGCGGCAACGAGCATTACGCACGTGAATCCGACCAGGTAGCTAATTGTCAGGGGAACGTACTTCAAGAAAGTTATCGCACGCCCCTGACCATAGACTCTGCGCATCGCGACGAACAGGTACGCGGGAATATAGAGCGATGCGGCGACAATAATCAATGTGAATACTGTCTCTGCAAATCCGATCCAGCCGCCAAGCCGCGCGAGCAGAATCTGTAAGGTCAGGATCAGGAAGAAAAACGCGTGGAAATGGACGAAAAACAGCAGGTGTTCGACGTAGTAGCGGCGCGATAGCGGGTACAGCAGTTTCAGCACGAATGCCATCAGCGGCAGCAGGAAGATCAGGGCGGCCGGAATGTTTCCCGTGATCGCATCCGTGAGCCCTTTCACGCCGGCATTATTCAGGCGCTCGCACACATCTTTGAGTCTTTCCGGGGTGACGCGCCGCTTTAGCCAGTCGGGCGACTCATGCGTGTCGAAGCTGTCGACGGTACAGTCGCCCAATATTCCGTCATCACCAAAAGTCACAACAACGTCGTCAGTCTCGCCGTCATCGATCGTCAGTTTCAGGCCATCGTTGCCGCCACGGTCATCCGGCATCGCTTCGTCTGGCGAGGTCGCCGCAACAGGCTCAGGTACGGGTTCGTAGAAGACCGCAAGTTCATCGCGCGGGTCGAAGAATGCAACGACGAAAAATATGAGACTGAGAACGAGGTACATGCGAAACGGCGGCATGTACCTGGCGCGACGGCCCTCGAGGTAGTCTTTCGTGAGCTGGCCCGGGCGAATCAGGAGTGGTACCACGGTACGCCACAGGCGAGAGTCCAGTTCGAACAAATCACCAAACGCGTCGCGCAATAGCTCAAAGATGCTGATCAGGCGGCTCGTTGCACGCTGACCGCAGCGACCACAGTACTGTCCGGCGAGAGCTGCGCCACAGTTAAGGCAGTTTGGCGAATCCCCAGGTTCGCTCATGTCAGGTTGACCTTGTTAGCTGGTTTTTTTGGTCTTGGTCTTTTTCATTGCCGTTTTCTTGCTCGCGGATTTTTTAGGCGCTGTTTTCGTTCTCGGCGAGGCCTTGCGTTTTGCGGCTTGTCGGGCTGGCTCCTCCGGCGCCGCTTGTGTCGCCTGACGCGAGAGTTCCTCCGCCGCAAAATCATCAACGGCAAGCAGATTCGCCACCTTGTCATGATACTCGCGTAACGCGGCAGCTTCCTCCCTGTTAATGACACCGGCCGCTGCGCCCTCGTCAATCTGCAGTCCGAGGTACCCCGATTTTATCAGGCCCTCTTTCTGTGCCTGCCGCAGGCGACGCTCCAGCGGGGCGTTCGCCTCGGCGAGTTCCAGTGCTTCTTGCAACAGCCCGAGCGGGTTTCCCGGCTCGAGCGTCGTGTACGCGAACTGGCTCAGCCGCTCACGCGCCTCGCCTGGCGTTGTCATGAGGTCCACGATCTTGCCGCCAAGCTCGTCGGCCGGCGCAGAGTAGGTGCGGCCACGAGGAAAAATAAATATGCGCAGGAACGCGGCAGCCCAGCGGTTCGGCAGGTTGCGCAGGAACGCGTGCAGCGCTTCCTGTGCGCGGTACATCAGGATTCTTACCGACCACTCGACGAGCGGCAGGTCGGTTGCGCGGCGGCCCTGATCCTCGAAATGCTTGAGTACGCAGGATGCAAGGTAGATCGCGCTCAATACATCGCCCAGTCTTGACGACAATAATTCGCGTTTCTTGAGACCACCGCCCAGCGTCAACATCGCGAAGTCCGATGCGAGCGCGAAAGCGGCGCTGTAGCGATTGATGTTCTGGTAATAACGCCGCGTTGGTGTATTCAGCGGTACGCTGCTGAATCTGGCGTGCGTTAATGCGAGAAACAGCGATCTCGCCGCATTGCTGATGCCGTAGCCAATGTGTCCGAATAATGCATCGTCAAATTCCGCCAGGCCGCGCTCATGATCTTCGTCGCCGGCGGCCTGTAATTCCCTCAACACAAACGGATGGCAGCGAATCGCTCCTTGTCCAAAGATGATCAGGCTGCGTGTCAGGATGTTCGCGCCCTCGACGGTAATGGCGATCGGCGTGGCCATATAGCCCCGCGCGAGGTAATTTTTCGGTCCCATCATGATGGCCTTGCCACCATGTATATCCATTGCGTCGTTACCGACCAGGCGTCCAAACTCGGTGCAGTGATACTTGAGGATTGCCGAGGGCACAGCCGGTTTTTCGCCCTGAACGATCGCGCCCGAGGTGACGGAGACTGCCGCATTCATAATATAGGTATGGCCGGCAATGCGCGCCAGCGCTTCGCCGACACCTTCGAAATTCGCGATCGGCGTGTTGAACTGTTTGCGAATCTTCGCATAGGCGCCAGTCGCATAGGCAGCGGCCTGGCCCCCGCCGCTGGCGCTCGAAGGCAAGGTAATTGCCCGACCGACCGACAACAGTTCCACGAGCATCTTCCAGCCTTTGCCCGCCATTGCCTGGCCGCCGATGATGTAGTCAATCGGCACGAACACGTCCTCGCCCGTGGTCGGCCCGTTTTGAAATGCGATCGTGAGCGGATAGTGGCGTCGGCCAACCGTCACACCCTCGGTGTCTGTCGGAATAAGGGCGGCCGTGATGCCGTACTCATCCTTGTCTCCGATCAGGTGATCAGGATCGTACAACTTGAACGCGAGGCCAAGGACTGTCGCGATCGGCGCGAGCGTGATGTAGCGTTTGTCCCAGTTGAGCCTCATACCCACTATCGTTTTGCCATTCCACTTGCCCTTGCAGACGATGCCCGTGTCGATCAGGGACGCGGCGTCGGAGCCAGCTTGCGGCGACGTCAGAGCGAAGCAGGGAATCTCCGAACCGTCGGCGAGGCCGGGAAGGTAACGGTTCTTTTGTTCTTCAGTACCGTAATGCAGCAACAGTTCTGCAGGACCGAGCGAATTCGGGACGCCGACTGTCGATGACGCAGTCGCGCTGCGGCTTGCGAGCTTCTGGATGACCACCGCATTGGCATAGGCCGAAAACTCGAGGCCGCCGTATTGCTTCGGAATGATCATCGCGAAAAAGCGATGCTTGATTATGAAGTCCCAGACGTGTTTGGGCAGATCGGACAGCACGTGGCCGATTTGCCACTCGTCCAGCATTGCACATAACTCTTCGCAGGGACCGTCGAGGAAAGCCTGTTCCTCATCCGACAATTGTGGTGCCGGACAGGACATGAGTCGGTCCCAGTTTGGCATGCCGGAGAACAGTTCACCGTCCCACCACACACTACCGGCCTCGAGCGCTTCGCGTTCGGTGTCCGACATCGATGGCAACATCGTTCGATAAACGTCGAGTAGCGGCCTGGTAATTTTCGCGCGACGAAACTCGATCATGTTCGGCACGATCATGAGGCCGAATCCAGCCCACAGCAGCAACAGCCACCACCACGACCAGCCGCCGAAGAAAGTGTAGGCGAGCAGGACCGTACCCGCCGCGATCGTCGATGTACGCAGGTCGATGCGCTGGTAAGCCAGGTAGATGCCGCCGCCGGTGAAAAGCAGCAGCCAGAAGAGTGATGTGGCGAAACTGGACAAGATTTGTACCTCTGGAATCACAAATTACCGATTCCCTACAATAGTTTCTCGATGGCCGCTCGTTCCTCTCGCAATTCGACCTCGGTCGCATGCATACGTTCGCGACTAAATTCGTCGATTTCGAGGCCTTGCACGATCTCGCAGGAGCCACCATTGCAGCGAACCGGGAAGGAATAGACGATGCCGGCTTCTATACCATAGCTGCCGTCGGCGGGAATCGCCATGCTGACCCAATCGTCGTCTTTTGTGCCGAGCGTCCAGTCTCGCATGTGGTCGATGGCCGCCGACGCGGCTGATGCAGCGGACGACGCGCCGCGAGCTTCAATAATGGCAGCGCCACGTTGTTGCACGACCGGTATGAATTCCTCGGCGAGCCAGGACGAGTCAACCAGGCTGGTTGCGCTCTGCCCTTTGATAGTTGCGTGACTGACGTCAGGATACTGCGTTGCCGAGTGGTTGCCCCAGATGATCATGCGCCGAATATCAGACACGTGACTGTCGGTCTTTGCCGCCAGCTGTGCCATGGCGCGATTGTGGTCCAGTCGCGTCATTGCCGTGAAATTGCCCGGGTCGATGTCGGGCGCGTTGCTGCTCGCGATCAGCGCGTTTGTATTTGCCGGATTACCCACGACCAGGACGCGGATATCCCGATTGGCATGGTCGTTGATCGCCCTGCCCTGGACCGAGAAGATTCCGGCGTTGGCTTCGAGCAGATCCTTGCGTTCCATGCCCGGGCCGCGGGGACGCGCCCCGACGAGCAAGGCGCAGGAAGTGTCTTTGAAAGCGACGTCAGGATCGTCGGTCGCGACGACGCCAGACAGCGTAGGGAACGCACAGTCATCCAGTTCCATGACGACGCCCTGCAATGCCGCTAGTGCGGGCGGGATCTCGAGGAGCTGAAGAATGATGGGTTGATCGGTGCCCAACATCTGGCCCGACGCGATTCTAAACGCGAGTTGATAGCCGATCTGGCCGGCGGCGCCGGTGATTGTAACGCGAACTGGTGATTTCATTGCGGCTGTCCTGCGGGGAATCTTTATCGATAATCGGGCGGCGATTCTATCACTCGCAGGATCAATTCGGCAGTGTGGCTTGCCGCAGACCGGGCATCTCAGTGCCTCGTCAGGGCATCTCGAAGTCCGGAAAAGCCAACTGCAATTGCTCACGTTGCAAGCGGGCTATTTCGTCGAGCCCGGCTTCGTCCAGTTCTTCGATGCACTTGAGCCAGGATTCGGGCGTTTCCCGATCCACAGCCTCGCACGGCATGGGTATTACCGCGGCAGGACTTGCCGAATACGCGAATGAGTTCACGACAGCTTCCTTGCTGTAGTCAGCCTGCTGGCGGGCCTGTGCCTCGGCTTCCTCGAGGATCGGCACTTCCTGAACTCGAACGATCTTCTTGTCGGCGAGGCTCCTTGCCGGCGCATCGTCGATGGTCCTGGGCTCGACAAGACCCATCGTATCGGTGGGTATGGAGGCCTGCTCCGGCGTCCTGGTCTTGCTGAGTTGCGGGACGTTTCGCAGGTTTACGCGTCCCGCTTCATCGACAGTTTTTCTTGCGCGCTGCTCGAGACGTTCCTCCACGATGACGTCTTTGTCGACAGGCGTGGCTGGTTCGATTGACATGGCTGGCGCTTCGATCTCGACTGACTCGGGCCGGGGCACGTCGCTGAATTCGAGGACGATCGCGAGGCTCAGTCCGATTGTCGCCGCCCAGGCCATGGGTCGCAGCCAGATTACGGAACGGGAGTAGCGCTGACTCGAATGATGTCTTGCCTGCTTCAGCACGGCACGGTCAAGCGCTTCGGGTACGCGCTCCGAGGCGGATTCGCGATACGTCCGGGATACGAGCGTATCGGTAACACCATCGGTGTCAGCTTGTGATCGCTCTTCGGTCATGATGTCTCCATGGGCTCGTCGATCGCCGCCCGCAGCTTGTTCACAGCGTAGCGAAGCCGGCTCTTCGTGGTTTCGCGATTGACGCCGGTAACGTGAGCAATCTGATCGAGGTTCAGGCCGCTTTCCTCGTGCAACAGGAATACGTCGCGCTGTTCCTCGGGCAGATCCTGTAACGCGGCTTCGAGCCGGCGCCTCGCGAGGCTGCGCTCGGTCTCCATATCCGGTCCATCAACAGGAGCTTGTTGCGTGTCGGGTTCCACGTCCGCCATATTCTGGTGACGCTTGTTGCGGCGAATGTGATCAATGAAACAGTTATGGGCGACACGATACAGGAAGGTCGAAAATTGCGCCGTTGGCCGATATTGCTCACGGGCCTTGATGATCTTGCCCCAAACCTCCTGGAATATGTCTTCGGCCGTATCCGGGTGGCGGCAAAGTCGTAGCAGGTAACGATAGAGCGAGTTATTGTGCCGCCGGTACAACGTTTCGAAGGCGTCGATGTCGCCGTCTTTGTAACGGAGCATCAGGGCACTGTCCTCGGGGGCCGAATCCATGGCCGGAGCATAGGCCACTGCCCGCGCACGCGAAAGCACGAGGTCGCCCGGATTCAACGTAGATGCGTCAATCATGCCCTATTAAACGGCTTGACACCGTGGCAGGGGTTCGATGGCCGGGCAAAAAAGTGCTTGCAATGAGATATTTTAGTGTTATAGTCAACTATAACACTAGTTCACCGAGAAGCAGCACGGCTGCCGGGAGTCAAGAAATGCGAACCAGGCTTGCACAGTATGGCAACGATATCGTCAGTTTGGCCGTTATGGCACTCATGTCGATTGCCCTTGTTGCCGGGCAGGCGAGCGCTGTTCACCAGGTCGTGGACGAGCCGGTCCCGCACGCGGATAAGCAAATTATTACCCGGAAGTAAATATGGATCCGAAATGGAATGAAGACCAGCCGATATATCGCCAGCTACGCGATCGCGTGGTGGCCATGATCCTGGAAGGCGTACTCGGTGACGGTGACGCCCTGCCGTCGGTGCGCAATGTTGCGGCCGAATATCGCCTGAATCCGCTGACTGTCCTCAAGGGCTACCAGGAACTGGTCGACGAGGGTCTCGTTGAGAAGAAACGCGGGCGGGGTATGTTTATCAACGACGGTGCTCGCAAGCAGCTTCTAAAGGACGAACGGCAAAGATTTATTAAAAAGGAATGGCCGAAGATCGTCGAAAGAATTAATCGGCTGGGTCTCGATGTCGCGGGATTGCTTGAGAGCGTCGGGGATTCGAAAGACGCAGGGGACAACAATGAATAGCCTCGTAAACGCTCGAAACATTTCCAAGAGCTTCGGCGAGGTTCGCGCTGTGGACAACGTCAGCTTCGAGATAGAGAAAGGCAAGATAATGGGCCTGATAGGGCCGAACGGCGCAGGCAAAACTACTTTGCTCAAAGCCTTGCTGGGGCTTACCGATTGTGAGGGCGAACTGTCAGTACTCGGACTGGACCCCTTCAAACAGCGCAAGCAGCTCATGCAGAATATTTCCTTCATTGCGGACGTTGCCGTACTGCCTCGCTGGATTCGGGTCTCCCAGTTACTGGATTTCGTCGAAGCGACGCATCCGAATTTCTCGCGCAGTCGTGCCGACGAATTGCTGAGCAAGACCAAAATCATGTCCGGCTCCAAGGTGCGTCATCTGTCGAAAGGCATGGTGACGCAATTGCACCTGTCGATCATTACGGCGATCGATGCGAAATTGCTCATTCTCGACGA
>CAYLTW010000129.1:1919-7331 GCA_964386735.1 uncultured Woeseiaceae bacterium | reverse complement strand
CGGGACCTCGGCTATACGGGCTAACAAAGGAAACATCGCACGGTTGCTTGTCCCATCTGTGACACTGGTCGTGGCTTTTGTAACGTTCTGTCGATAGCCTTTATTTTACAGTTACTTAGCGCTACCGGGGAAAGACGGCGCATGATCGGCAGCACGCTAAATGCACAGAATCCACTCGTTCTCGTCGCCCACGAAAATGAAACCCATCGTAATGCGATCGGGGATGTCCTGAAGGAATTCAGCTTTCGTGTATTGACGGCTGCGAACGGAGAAGATGCCATGGATCTTCTTTCCAAAACCCGTCCCGATGCTGTCCTGCTTGACGTTGAAATAAAGGGAAAGGACTGGCACTCCGTCTGCAAGGCAATTCGAGCGCAAAAAACAGGGCAGGACACGCCGATAATCGTATTCGCCGCGCGCGACGACGCGGAGTCTGTTGAGCGCGCCTACAAAGTCGGCGCAACCGATATCATTGACAAGCCAATCGCACTGCCCGTGCTGCCGTATCGGGTCAACAATGCCCTGAGAACGGCGAGGTCGCTTAGCGACCTGACGGGGTTAATTCGTTCCATTCCTGACCTGATATTCATCGTCAACGAAGAAGGTGAAGTTCAGGACGGTTTGAGTGGCCCGGGCGCAACCCACACGCTGCAGATAAAAGCACTGACGACGGCGTCGCAAATCCATTTTTATCCCTGTGAGAATGACGATACGGCCAGGGCTTGCATCAAGCGAGCGCTTGCGACAGGCAAGCCACAGGTGTACGAACATTTTCTTGATGGGCTTGATATCAACCTGGAGACACGCTTCGTCGCTCGAGACAAAAATTCGGTACTTGCGATCGTAAGGGACATCACGAAAAGAAAATCCAACGAGGCCAAGATATACAACCTCGCTTATTACGACGAACTAACCGAGTTGCCCAATCGAGAACTCTTTAGTCAGAGCCTCGAGCGAACGATCAAAATTGCAAAGCGTGACAAGCAAAAATTTGCCGTTCTTTTCGTCGACCTTGACCGATTCAAGCGCATCAACGACACGCTTGGCCACAGCGTCGGAGACAAGTTGTTAAAAGATGTGGCCAGCAGGCTCGCGAAATGTGTCCGATCGACCGATTCCGTTGCCCAGATGGATCCGAACAACAGTGGGGCGATCAAATTGGCTCGCCTTGGTGGCGACGAGTTCGTCATCAAACTGTACGGTATCGAGGATGAGGAAACAGTCGCGTTGATCGCATCGCGAGTCATCGCTGCGTTGACACCGCCGTTTAGTTGCGCAGGGCATCAGTTTGTCGTTACGCCCAGCATTGGTATATCGCTGTATCCGAAGGATGGCCGCAACAGCGAAGAGCTGCTAATGAACGCGGATTCCGCGATGTATCGTGCCAAGAGTGTCGGCCGAAATAATTACAAATTTTTCTCCGAGACAATGCGCACGAAATCGCTACACAGGCTTGACCTCGAGAATCTGATTCGGACAGCAATCTCAGAGGAGCAGTTCGAGCTCTATTTTCAGCCGAAAGTTGATGCGCAGACCTTTCAGCTGGTAGGCGCAGAGGCGCTACTGCGCTGGCACCACCCCGAGCGGGGAACCATCGATCCCGACGATTTCATCCCAATCGCCGAAGACACGGGTCTGATCGTGCCAATCGGTCAGTGGGTCCTGCGCGAAGCCTGCAAGCAGGTCAAGGTGTGGGCTACATCGCCGGTCGGTGCCGTGCCGGTATCCGTTAATATATCCAGCCACCAGTTTCGAGACAGTGGTCTTGTCAAAGACGTCATCGGCGCAGTATCGGGCGCCGGCATTGACGCGAGATTTCTCGAACTGGAGATAACCGAGAGCGTCCTGATGCAAGACGTGGACAAGACGCATGTCGAACTGAACAAATTGAAAGAGGCTGGTATTACTTTGTCGATTGATGATTTTGGTACGGGCTATTCGTCACTCAGTTACCTGAAACGTTTTCCTATCGATACGATCAAGATTGATCGTTCCTTTGTGAAGGATCTACATCTGGGCGCGGATGATTCAGCGATTTGCGCCGCGATACTTGCGATGTCGAGACAACTGGGTCTGAACGTTGTGGCGGAGGGTGTTGAGACGCGGGAACAACTGATATTTCTGCGGCGTCACAAGTGCAATCATGTTCAGGGCTTCATATTCAGCGAGGCCGTATCGGCCGACAAGTTTTTCGCGATGCTCGAAAAAATTGCCCGCACAAGCGCTGAGCGCGAAGAACAAAATAAGGCAACGGCCTAGCGGGCAATCAGGCCATCCGTCGACAGGTAATTCGTAATCGACTTCGCCTGCTTCGGGAAGACCGAGTAGCTCCAGGCGTCATCAACTTCCTCGACGATCGTGAATTTTGACTCGATGGCCCAGACGGTGTCCTGACTGAGCACGGACAAAAGCTGAGTCGCCATCACCAGCGAATGCGCGTACTCGACGCCGGCTGGCTCGATGTACTCCGTTAGTTCGACGCTCCACACATTGTAATAGTAGGTCGGTCTGAAATTGTGCGTTGCCTCTGGTCTCACAGTCTTGACAGTCGCATCGGACTCAAAGCTCGTCAGTTGCGACACCAGTACCGCATCGGCGCCGATTTTCTCGACCATCGCGAGAAAGGTTTGCCGGGTCACCGGTGTTGTGGTGTCCATCATCGTGGTGCTCGCAACCGCGCTGGTGCCGCGCTCGGTGAGCTGCGTGACCAGCTCTTTTTCGAGATACCTGCGTGCATCGTATGACTTAAGCAATGCGATGACGAGGATCTCGTTGTAGGGGGTATCGGCGGTTTCCGAGACTTTCTGGACCCGTGTCACCTGGGTGCCCGCCGCGCAAGCGCTGAGCAACGCTGCAAAACCGAAAAACAGTAATGCTTTTCGCCAACAAGTTATCAAGGTCACCATGAAAATCTCACCCGGAGTGGAATCGGAATGCGAATGATGCGGATTCCCAGGTGAAAATGCCAGTGGTATGGAATGCGAGTGGACTTGGCTAACATGAACTACTAACCTGCCAGCATTTTCTGCCAAAGGAAACCGAGATGACTGAGAATGTTCTCCATACGGGACGGAAAAGTTTTGTCGCGTATGTTTCCTCGATATTCGGTTCGGTTGTTTTTTTGACAATAGTCAACGCGATACTTTTCGGAATATCGCGGTGGATGATGGAAGCTGAGGCTCCCGCGAGCGCTTTACATTATTTGTCCCTGGCGTGGACGGGAGTCAATATCTACCTGGTGCTAACGTTCACATATCAGTTGTTCTACATGAGAACGATTGAATGGATCGTTGGCGACGAGGGAGTCACGATCAAGCGAGGAATCCTGCCCTGGAGCAAGATCGATCTTCATCATCCCTATGACACAATTTTTGAGGCTTACTACGGGTTCGGGTTCTTTGCAAAACTGTTCGGCTATGGCGAATGTTTCATCCGGCGTACTGAAGGCAGCACCACGGAGTTCTCTGAAGAAAAAATGCGTAATCCTGACAAGATCGTCGGCATGATCAATGAGAAGCTCAAGGAATTGAAGCGGCAAATGCAGGGGCAAGGTACTCCGGTGGCGGCCCGTACCGATGTCGAGGAGCTCGCGAATCTCGCGCAACTCAAAGACGATGGTGCCATCACTACCGAGGAGTTCGAAACGATGAAGCGAAAAGTCATCGAGAGGTCGTGACATGAAATGCGACCTTTATTTCGGCCCCCTTCAATTCCGGAGAAGTTCGCGAGGCCGCATTTAGCTCTTTTTGCTTGATCTAACCGGCAATCAGGGCTAGCGTCGGTGTCCAAAGTCTGACGCCGGGGGTAAAACAATGAAAAACAAGACTTTCTGGTTCGGTTTTGTGGCCGTATTTGTCGTCATGCAGCTGATCGGCTTCCTGATACACGCGGTGATGCTGGCCGATACTTATGAAGCACTGGCAGCGAGCTTTCGGCCGAAAGAGCAGATGGACAGCATGATGTGGATCATGTTTCTGAGCGGTACCGTGGTCCTTTTCCTGTTCTGTTACATCTTTACCAAGGGATGCGAAGGCAGAGGCGTCATGGAAGGTGTGCGTTACGGCACATTGATGGGATTGTTCCTGGCATTTCCGACATCTGTTGATGCGTACGTTATCTATCCCCTGACATCCGAGCTTGCTGTGATCTGGTTCGTTACCACCGTCGTAGGAATGATAATTGCGGGCGCATTGTTCGCGGCAATTTATAAACCGTCGGCTAAAAAGACCTGAGATCAAACAACCAGGTCAATCGGGCGTAAAAATCGAATCGATCCCGCTCGGGATCTTCGATGATTCTCTGTCGAAGGTCATCGCGCCAGCGGCCACGGACATCCACGGTTATCCGCGCGGTGGGTCGCCACATGTAGCGAATCTCGAACAGTCGCTCATTGTCGGTATATTGTGGCGACAACAGCCACCCGGCTTCGGTTATCGCGAAATTGACGCCGATACTGTGGCCGGGCGCAAAATCCATCAGACTTGCCGTGATATTCCAGGCCAGACCGTCTGTGTTGCCGGATCCCACAATACCCGCCGCTGATTTCGTTTGTGTATTCGACGCGTACCCCAATTCGGTCGCAATGCGAATTCGCCAGCCGTCCGGACGCACTGGCCAGCGGCCAGCGGCACGTGCAACAACCGCCCAATAGTCTTTGACCGGGCCACTGGTCTGCCCGGTGACAAGCAATGATGCAGGCATATAAGTAATATCCAGTCCGCGCTGAATTAGCCGGCGTGTGGGTTGCATGTTTTCCAATCCAAGGAAATAGGATACGCGCGATTGCCCGGCGCTGAAGTCGAGCGGGTCCCGACGAATATTACCTGCGCCGTCTTTCGAGTTGTACTGCAGGATCAGGTGTGATTCCCAACCGTTTTTGGCCTTAAAGGTGGTCTGCAGGCCATCGGTCCAGTTGACTCGCAGGTTGTTGCTGTCATTACGATCCAGTGACTTCGAAAACACACCGCCCCGGGCAACGAACTTGGTCTCCATTCGGCCGACAAGGATATCGAAGCGATCACTGCGAAACCATTGAAGAAACAGTGAGTCAATCGTGATTTGGCCATCACCGATGCTGGTGGGGTTCGGTAATTCAGGCTGGAAAATAAAGTCGGGGCTACAGTTCCTGCCCGAACAAATTCCGGCTATACGCAAGGCACCGCGAAATCGCTCAGTTATTCCAAATACAGACCGCATACGCCAACGCGATCGCAGCGTACCAGAGTCACCAAATGTGAAGTCATTGAAATCATCGCCTGCAAAGACCAAACCGAGTCGCAGATCGCCATCCAGGGTAAACCCGCGGCGCTCTTCCGCGTCGCTGATCGATCCGTCAACGTCAATATCCTGATCACCGAGCTCTTCGTTGATATCGTCCGGCTCTGACACGACCGGCTCTGACACGACCGGCTC
>CAYLTW010000129.1:0-1819 GCA_964386735.1 uncultured Woeseiaceae bacterium | reverse complement strand
CCGGCTCTGACACGACCGGCTCTGACACGACCGGCTCCGACTCGTACGGCACTGACTCGACCGGCTCTGATTCGTCCGGTTCGGCCAGTTGTGCACAAACGGCCTGGGTGAAAAAACAGCTCAGTACCGCCGTCGCGAAACTTCTACCGGAAAATTTCAGGGCCACGCACGACTCTCTCGTCAGTAAATGCACACGGGCAATATCAACACGGAATTGGCCGAAATGACAACTGAAAACCCCGCGCGGCGAGCGGAAGGTAAAATAGTGCAATTCCTGATATCTTGCGGCAGGCAAATTGGCGTCCGCCGGGCGTGACATTCGATTCAGAAAGGAAGGACCAGTGATATCACGAAACAAACAATCAAAGCCGCCAACTCGCCGAAGACGCGTGCTTGCCGGGCTGGCACTTGTAGCCGGCCTGATCAGCTTGCCTTCGCTGTCCCATGCGGAGGGTCTTAAATGGACCATCGCGCCTTATGCGTGGGCGTCAGATGTCGGGCTGGATGTCCTTGTAAACAGTGATCCGCTAATTGGAACTAGTGTGCCGTTCAATAACCTTGTCGACAAGCTTGATGGCGCATTCATGGGCCGCGTGGAAATGCGCGCTGACAAATTTGGAGCATTTATCGACGCGTACGTCATCAATTTAACCGATAGTTCGGTCATACCAGTCGGTCCGGGAGGACCAATATTCGGGGATCTTTTGATCAATACTGATCTCACGGAAAAGATTTATGAGCTTGGTGGGTTCTACAGACTGGGCAGCCCGGCGCCGGGCTCAGTTTCCTTCGATATATTGCTCGGTGGGCGCAAGATCGATGTGGACCAGAGCATAAATATCGTTTTGCCCGGTCCGGGCGCGACGCCGGTGAATGCAGAACTCAATATCTCCGAGAACGACATTTTCGTCGGTGGTCGAATTCTGGGTCGCTTCAGTGAAAAATGGGGTTACCGCATTCGTGCCGACTACGGCGGCGGCGGTACCGAGGGTACTCTCAACGCGATGGCGTCCATCGCCTATACGTTTGGCAAAACCGGCCTGTTTTCGCTGGACCTGGGCTATCGATATTTCAATATCGAACTAAAGGACGATTCGAACGGCACGGTGTTTGAGACGGAAATTACGATGTCGGGCCCGACCCTTGGATTCATATTCAATTTCTAGTTATTGCAAGGAAATTTCGATGTACAAAATCAAATTAGTAGCGAGCGTCCTCATGCTTGCCATGATATCCGGCTACTCGATGGCCGATACGCTGGAGCTTACGGACGGCCGATTGCTCGAAGGCGATTTTGTCGGTAGCAGCAACGGCATTATCATGTTCAATATTGCCGGCTCGGTTGAGGCCTTTACGGAAGACAGTGTCGTCGGCATTTTCCTCGGCGACGGTGGCGGAACTGCGCCTCAGGCAGCAGGGCCAACCGGGACAACAGTGGCCGCAGGCACACGCCTGGTCATTCGCATGGTTGATTCGATCGACTCGAGGCGGCACAAAGCCGGGCACCGGTTTCGCGCCCAGCTTGAAAGTGCGCTGCTCGTCAACGGGGTCACAGTTGCGCCGAGAGGTACTATCGTTTACGGCACGATTGTGGCTTCTCAAAGTTCCGGTCGCGCGGTCGGTTCGGCGAGCCTTGCAATGGAATTCACCGACATCATGATCGACGATCAACTGTACCCGATCGCAACCGGTGGTCTGGCGGCACAAAGCAGCGGTCAGGGCAAGAGAACTGTGGGGCGAACGGCGAGGGCAGCTGTGCTGGGTGGCTTGATTGATGGCAGCTCCGGTGCAAGAACCGGCGCCAAAGTAGGCCTGGGTG
>CAYLTW010000128.1:0-7395 GCA_964386735.1 uncultured Woeseiaceae bacterium | reverse complement strand
GTTTGTCGCACCCGCGGGTTACGCGAAACAGGACTTGTTGCAGGGACGCTAGCAAATTGCCCGGTTTTGCCGGAGGAAATCGCCGATATCCTGCCCTACAAGATAGCGCGGGATTCAGGGTTGCTGTCCGCGTCGAGCACGGAAAAAAACTAGATAGTTTCGGACAACTCGTCGAGCCGGCGCAGCATCCGCAGTGACGGGCGGTCGTTCAGAAATACGGCAATCCCTTCGCCCGGCCGCTCAAGGCACTCGTCAATTTCCTGCAAGGCCTTTTCCGTTTGCCCGGTCCGGGCAAACACGTCCGCGCGAACAAGTCGAACCAGCCAGAGGTCGCGTGCCACCAGCGCCTTGTCCGCGAGCTCTGTCGCCGTATTCGCATCGCCATTGATTGCGGCAACGTAGGCAGCGATTACCGCGGAATAGGCCTGCGGCGATTTGGACAGTCGTCCCCCGAGTTCGTTCGCGATTGTTGTGGCACCGTCGGTGTCATCCATCCCGGCGAGCATCAATGCAGCCGGTACCAGCACGGCAGGATCTCCATTTGCAGATTCGAGAGCCAACTCAATTGCGGCAGCCGCAGCATCGGTGTCGCTGAGTCCGATAAGCGCCTCGGCGAGCATGACCTGTTTCAGCGCACCGCTATGGCCGCTCGCAATTCCGCTGTCGTCGGCGAGCGCAATACGAAGAATCGAGCTTGCCTCATCAAAACGGCGCTGATACAGCGCCAGGTCTGCCAGCCCTTCTGGTGCGACCGACTGTCCGAACTCGTCCAGCTTGCCCATATCCCCATACGTTTCGGCTGCGGCATCGTAATCTTGTTCGACTGCCGCGGTTAGCGCCTTGACGATATGGGCATAGACATTGTTCTGGTCGCCTTGCAGCACTTTGCCTGCGACAGACGACGCTTCATCAAAGTTGCTCGCGTACATTGCGTATAAGGCCAGGTTTGCGCCGTATCCACTGTGGTCCGGAAATCGTTCTGCGACCTGCCTGCCGACCTCCGTCGCTCGCGCAAAATCCATCGTGTAGAAAGCTGCAACTGCGAGGTTGTTCTGCGCGACGTTGTCGGCCGGAAATCGTTCGACCAATCGTTCAAATGTCTCCAGCGCTTTGGAGTAATCGCGCTGGAATATCGTGTAATAAACCCCCAGCGTTCGCAACTGGCCGCGTTCCGTCACCGTATCCAGGCGGGACAGCGCTTTCTGCCAATTCGCCTCGGCGTCGTCCATTCGGCCCAGGTAGGTTTCTGTCAGCGCGAGTCCCGCGTACGCCCGGGCGAATTCCGGATCGTATTTAAGCGCTTCCCTGTAGTGAACAACGGCCTCCTCCAGCTTGCGACTGCGTTGCAGGTCCTGCGCTTTGAGGTATTCGGCAGCGGCCTCGAGGTTGGCCACCGCGAACGACTCGTTCGCTCCTGCGTCATCGGATCGCTCGGCATCACCGAGCTCAGCACGAAGCTTTCTCGCGATTACCGCGATGGCATCCAGTATTTCGGCCTGGCTGGCCGCGACCTCCTTGATCTCGAAAAGCGCTTGTGTTTCCCCGGGTGCGAGTCCCGTCATCTCGATGACGAGTCCCTGCGCACTCTGGCTAACACGGCCGCCGACCACCACGTCAACGCTTTCGCGCAAGGCGACAAGGCCGGCGAAGTCAAGCGTCAGCGACACCGGCTCAGCCGAGTCTTCGACAAGTTCGTTAGCAATGGCGATAGCTCGGCCGCGCGAAAATATATCGACGAACGGAGCCACTTCGAGCCCGATGCGCAACGTCTCCTCCAGCACGCCCGAGAACAGCTCGTTGCCGGTCGTGTTTTCGATATCGGCTATCAGAATCGAGACCAGTTCCGGTGCTTTTTCAGGTACCTTGAAGTTGCTATAGACCGATAGCGTCAACGCGCCGGCAAGCAGGCCGATCGTAATGAAACGAATACGGTGATCAAACACTTGCGTAGCCACTGTCGCGTCGTCGGCGAATTCGGTACGGACGATGCCGTCGGCCGTAATGTCGTAGCGCCAGGCGAACGCAGCCACGAACGGCAGGGCCACAACCAGCAGGATTAACAGCGCCTGCATCAACCATTCGGGCGCACTAAAAGCATCGGCCAGCAGGCCGGTAATCTGCATCAACACCCAGGCGCCGACGACGTAGGCGATAAGTGCCGGAATCACTTTGCGACGCCTGAGTTCGAACAGCAGTTTGTTCATCATTCCCCCTCGACGGAAATTGCTATTTTTCTTGCTGCCGTCTTGCGAACCCGGGATTTTACAATAATTGCGGGAACTCTGGCACTTCGTGGATGGGGGACTATACTTACTCAAAAAGAAAAAGGGGAACGAACATGTCTGATCCTGTCTGCCGTAATCTCTTCGCGGTCGTGAGTGCGCTGCTTGTTGCGATGCCAGCCATGGTATCGGCCCAGGAACCAGCGGTCATTACGGGCCAGAATATCAACATGGTGTCCGGCACCACCTGGCCGGACGGCGACCCATTCCTGCAACGGCAGAACGAAGGCAGCCTCGCATGGAGTTCACGCGACCTGTTGACGATGCTGGCCGGTTCCAACGACTATCGCACGGTCGACCTGCCGGGCTTGCCTGACGAGAAAAGCATCGGCGATTCCTGGCCGAGCTTCTACAGAAGCAACGACGGCGGGGGCCGCTGGACCTCGTCGCTGATGCCGGGTTATCCGCAAGACAACACTGCTTTTGGTGTCGCCTCGCCGTTGAAAGGCTACGACGCTGGCGCTGACCCGGTTGTGCGAGCCGGTACGCACGGGCTGTTCTATTACAGCGGCATCGTCTTCAACCGCGGCGCGAATCCGCCCAGTGCCGCCTTTGTCACCACGTTTGTCGACCTGAACAACAACGAGCGTGGCAACAGCATCGGCATAGTGCGCACGACGCTTTATGACGAAAATACCACGGGCTCGTTTTTTATCGACAAACCGTGGATCGAAACCGACAAGCCACGCTCGGGCGCGACGGTTCGGACACTGGACGTTATTACCGATGATGGCAGCGTCATACAGCAGACCGTTGAATGCGGCAACCTGTATGCGGTGTGGGCGCGAGTAGTGGGTGACGGCACATTAGCCGTTAGCTCCGAGATCATGTTTGCACGATCGATCGACTGCGGTGAGACCTTCTCGGCCCCTCTCGCCGTGTCGGGGCCCAACACGATCAACCAGGGCGCTTCCGTGAGTGTGAACCCAGTCGATGGCGGGATCCAGATCGTGTGGCGCCAGTTTGAAAACGCCACGATGAATTGCACACGACGAGCCTCTTTCTGGCGCCGAAACGCCGAAGAGTGGCCGCTGGATGAGCTCGAAATAGCTGGTTACACGGTTCAACAGACGACAGGTGGTCGCATCATCGTGCAGATGAACGACGATGACGACAACATGGACCCGGTTCAATTCGATGATGAGGTAGAGCACGAGGCGGACCGGCCGAACCGGCTCTTCCGGCAACTCATTGCAGCATGGTTAAATGTATTGAGTGGTGCCAGCGACGACGCGATCGCAGCGACGCTTGCAGAAGCCGAAGCATGGCTGGTGCACAACCCCATGGGAACACGGCCATCCTTTCGGGAACGCAGAGAAGGCCGAATCATTAAGCACAAGCTGCGGCGTTACAACGCGGGCCGCATCGGGCCTGGCCGTTGCGATACGATGCATGCCGGCGGCCTGAGCGGCTTGAACCCGAACGCGATCATGGTTGTGACGTCGGACGACTTTGGCCAGACGTTTACAGCGCCGGCGTCCATTACCGGCGGCGAGTATTCCCCGTTCGAACAAGGCACCACCGAGTATTCGTTCCGCACAACAGGTTTCCCATCGATGGTATTCGACGGTGACGGCCGATCCTACGTTGCCTATGCCAGTCGTGGCTACGCGGTTTCCGATCCGAACCCGGTTGGCGGGGATGCCCGTATCGTTGTCACGACATCCATGGACGGTGCGAGCTGGACCATGCCGCAACCCATCGATGAGTCGACACGGCCAGGGCACCAGATGCAGCCGGCTTTGGCAACTCATCGCGGCTACGTCTTCGCGCTGTACTACGACTTCCGCGAGGACATTGCCGGCGTCTTTGATCGCTTTATCGTCGACTTGCCCGTCGACCCAACCGTACCGCGACACAGCGCTGACGTGCGCATAGCCCAGGCACTGACGGCGGACGTGCCTGTCTTTACGGACTATTCGGTGCTCGACACAAAACAGTCCACGCAGACTTCCCGCTATCCGTACCTGATCCTAAACGACGCCCTGGGTGATCCGCAGAGCGTGCAAATGCTGTACAACCCACCGAACCTGCCGATGTTCAAGGGCGGTACTGTTCCATTTTTCGGTGACTACATCGATCTCGCCGCGTCGCGATACTACGTCGACGCGACCGGCGTATGGCAATACGATCTCGATCCAGCGCGCGGCGCCGCAGATTTGCAGGCGATGTGGACCGATAATCGCGACGTGATCGGTCCGCCGGATGGCAACTGGGCGAGTTACGTACCGCCAGGCGACGGTACCTCGGGACCGAGCCTGTTCGACCCGGGCCTGACACGGGCCGCTTGCTCACCGCTGACCGACCCGACCGTTGTCGATCGCACCAAGATGCGCAACCAGAACGTCTACACGGCCAGTATCACGCAAGGCGTGAAGATGTCGATCCCCGGCAACAACCGGGAACTGGATACTGTCGTTCAGCGCGTGTTTGTTGTGTTTATTCAAAACACGACGGACCTGGACCGGGCATTTCGCCTTGAAATCGATAACCAGCCGGTCGGCGGCACTGCCTCGTTCGAGCAGTTTTCATTCCTCGACACGCGCGACGAGGTCGTCGAGCGGCACTCAAGCGTGTCGCGCTCGGTCTACGTCACATCCAGCAACGCGTCCCAAAGCATTACGCTTCGGGCTACCGAGATCGACGAGTTTGGTGTCGACGTTCCAGGCGGACTCACGGCCGTGACAACGATCAACCCGGATCCGTCGGCGCCGGTTCCGGGCCCGGGCAACCTGGTCGAAAACTACACGCCGGCCGTATTCAACCCGGCCGTATTCAATGACACCATATTCGATCCGTTGCTGCTTGGTAATGATCCCAATGTCGGTATTTACAGTCCCGCCGTCTTCAACCCGGCCATGTTCAACAGCGCGGTATCTCCCGAGTTCGTAAAAGCTGCATTGGCCCAGCTCGCTTACCTGAACCCGGCCGTGTTCAACCCGGCCGTGTTCAACCTTGCGGTGCTGACCTCGACAATTCTCAATCCGGCTGTGTTTAATCAAGGCGTGCTTAACACGGCTATCCTGAGCCCGGCGGTATTCAATCCAGCGGTTTTTAACATCAACCCACTGAGTCCGGCCGTGTTCAACCCCGCGGTCTTCAACCCGGCCGTTTTCAACGGTACGCTCGTTGAGACCGTAGAGACCTCTGTCGTTATCAAGAATACCGGCAATACGACAGCCGCCTACAGCCTGAACCTCGACCTCGATAATCCACCGCCGGGTTTCGTGTTCCAGGTCATGGTGTACAAGACGTACACGGTACCGACCGTGGACGGTTGCACGCTCGATGAAATCGTCGAGCAACTGGCCCTGGTCAACGAACTCACCCCGGACGTCAACGGCAGCCTCCTGAACCCCGATTCGACGACTTTCCATGTGGCGCCCGGTGACCATGTAGTCGCGACGGTTCGCGTCATTCCCGATTCCGACCCTGCCACTCCCAGCGATCCGTCCACCGTGGACGAGCTTGGGGAACTGAACCTGTCGCTGTCGGTTGTGCCGCAAGCCGTCGATCCGTTGTTGGCGGCCATGGGCGAAACCGAGCCGAGGCCGGTTATCATTTTGGCGCCGTCGCTGCCGGCGCTCGTTATTACGACGACGACGCTGGCAAACGGCCTGGTTGGCTCGAGCTACAGCACAACGCTGACAACCAGTGGTGGCCGCAGCAGTAGCGGCCCGATCACCTGGGAGCTCGTTCCTGGCAGCGCGCTTCCGCCAGGACTGACGTTGACATCGGGTGGACAGATGCTCGGCACGCCGACGACGGCCGGCACGACCAATTTTGATGTACGCGCCAAGGATGACGACCAGGTGACCGAGCAATCGCTGAGCCTGACGATCGACATGACGGCTACGATGGCCTTGTCCCTGCGCGCCGACTTTGACATGTCATCGACGCCGGCGGGCCCATACTCCTGCCTGCGCACGATCTGGCAATTTGGCAGCAACTACGCGCCTGGCGACACGATCACGGTTAACTTGTTCGACTCGGACTTTGGGCCGTCGATCGGCACGTCTGTTACGACGACGACTTTGACACTCAATAACATCGCTTACGAAACCTTTATGCCCGTGCAGGGCCTCGGCGATGGCATCGGTTACCTGACTGCCGACTTCTCCTCGGCGATAACGCTGTCGACGCTGAATGTCCAGGGCGTGGCGACTTGCACGACGCCTTCGACGCCAATGATCGCGGCCGAAATGTGCCTGATCGATCAGGCACACGAGGCAGCGCCGACGGGTGGTGTCTCGATCCCGGCACTGTCGCCGGTCGGTCAGACGTTTATACCGACAACTTCGTCAATGGACACGCTCGACCTGTACCTGAATCTGCCAAGCGGCGGCACCAGTGGCATTGTCTTCGTGAACATTCGGCAGGGCGATATCATTACCGGGACGATTGTCGGTAGCAGTGGATCGCTTACAGTCAATAACCTCGGAGCCCCCGTGCGGCGGTATCGATTCCGTTTTGCCGCCGCGGTGGCGTTGACGCCCGGCAATACCTACGCCATTGAGGTCGTGCATTCGAGCGGTGCGACGGTCGGCGTCTGGAGCAATGGCATTGGTGGCGGAACGTATCCCGGTGGCACACAAATCCGGTCTGGCGTCGCTCTCCCCGGAGAAGACCTGTCGTTCCGGCTGGGCACCTGCCTGCCGTAGCGACAGTGGGCGACGTTACTGCATCCGCTGGCGGGCATCGTCCGCCAGCGGACCATCGGGGCGACGCCCGATAAAAACCCCGTAATTCCTGCCTGCGGCAGTACGCATGCCCAGCGATTCCTGCGCACGACCCAGCCAGTAGGGCAACGCCCCTGCGTAGCGGAGCGTCGGCCGGTCGTCCAGGAACAGCGCGCTGGCCTCACCGAGACGAGCCTGGCACGTCGAGAATTCATCCAGCGCCTCGGCAAAGTAACCGCCGTCGAGGTAAGCCTTGCCGCGCTCGAAGCGCAACAGCCAGTGATCGTCCGTGTTTATCGCCGTAGTCAGGGTTTGAATCGCCGCGACGATATCCTCGTGCTCGACAAGTCGCCTCGCGTCACTGATTACCGCGAGGAGTTGACCGGCACTGACACTGCCAACGCGCGCCGATGCCTGATCGTCCGATAGTATTT
>CAYLTW010000127.1:0-7400 GCA_964386735.1 uncultured Woeseiaceae bacterium | reverse complement strand
CGAAGCCGCCTGGGGCAAAAGAGAATCGCGATACGGCGCCTTCCGACAGCCAGTCTCGGCCTGGATTCTTCGACCGTGCGAAAAACACAATCGGCCTGGGCCGCGAAGAAAAGCCGAAAACCCGCACAATGCAGGAGCGGTACGACGAGCTGCAGTCGTCAGGTGCGCTGAAGTCGAAGTACGAAACGGCCAAAGAGTTCGGGACTCCCTCTCCGTCGCAAGGCCAGCAGGTTGAGTTCTCCGAGCAAGAGGACCTAAAGGCAAAACACGCTGAAGAGAAACAGAAGCAGGAAGAAGAGAAAAAGAGCACTCAGTCGCTAAAAAAACTAGTCGGTGCGTTCGGTGGTCTAGCGACGATTCCAGTTTCGTTCTTTGCGGTTGGAAGGTCACTGAAGTTTTTCGGAGACAAAGTAGAGGCAGCTTCCGACGGGCTAGGGATGTTCTCTGCTGTCATTGGTTCGCAGCAGCGTATGTCCGAGGTCCATGGCATGATGATGCAGATGCGGACTGCGCAGGGAACACAGGGGACGTTTTCTGAATTGGCTGGGCAGAACAGAAAGACGGCAGAAGCCTGGCAGCCGATCATGGAGGACATTGCCAGTACGAAGAATTACATTGGTGCGATAGCTTCAAAATTCTCGGGAAAGTTCGCGGCCGTCATAAATTGGTTCATGGACAACCATGGCATCCGAGCTGTATTGGACGACATCGAGGGGAACACGAACAAGAAAGACGAACTGGTACAGCAGGACTACCGCGACTACCTGAAGTCGATCATGGCCGGCAGCTTTACGCTGGACATCGAGCCACCTGAAGCTGAGAAGCCTGCCGTCGAGCCCGTAAAGGGAGTAGCAGCGGGGAACGACTGGGGCGCAGTGAATAGACGAAAAATGGGCGGCCTATAACATGGCGATGAACAGAACAGACGTCGAATATAACGGCGTGAAAATCCTAAATGTCGTAACGCGGCGATGGGATCAGCAAGTAGAATACGACGATAGTGGCACGGACATGCTGTACCACAAATTCAGTCTCATGTTCGACGGGATCGTTCATTCGCACGGCGACAAGTCGCTTGGCGTTTCGCCGTCGGCCAAAGGCGATGCAGTCGGTACGCAGCAGAGGATAAGAAAGCGACTTCTACAGCCGCGCGGCAAGCTTGTCGTGAAGATGGGTAACCGAACGATACTGGTCGCACATGCCGCGGGAACGAAATTGTCGCAGCGACAGACGGAAGACAGGGACAACGGACCGAAGCCGAAGGCGGTAGGGATCACGCACGTAGCTGGCGGCAATTTATTTCGCATCACATTCGAGATCGAATGCTGCATAACCGAATGCGGCGATTCACCTTCCGCACAAGGCAGCGTAATCCTGAACAATCGGTGGGGCATCACCGAAGAGATGGACGTTGACTTCTTCACAACGCGAACCATCATAGGCAAGCTTGTAATCGGAAGCAGCAACGTCAAGATCCAAGAGTTTAGAAACATTGTCGTCCCTGGCCTGGAGGACGGCTTCCGTCGAGAACGGATATCGTTTTCGTCTTCGCCCGACGGGCTGACGGCCGAGTACCAGATTACCGACAAGCAGGTGAGAACAGCGGCGCCGTACCCCGCCACGTCGATTGAAGGGCGTCACACTGAATCGACAAGCGACGGATACAAGATGTACACGGAAGTGTCTGTGCGGCTTAGCGGGCCGCCTGACGTCGACACGCGGGACTTGCTTTCGCTGGCGATTCGCGTCATCAACTCGCGCACGAATTATCTGAACGAAAGGAACAACGGTGGCATTCCATCGGTTCTCGTTCACGGGTCGATTACTGAACATCTAGGGACAGCAAACGTAGTCGATGCATCCGTGAAACTCTTGCGGAATGACCCAAATGCAAAGGATGCGCAGAACGCAACGCGGATGACGTTCGCGAAACTGCTTGCGACGCAAGGGACGCCGCTTACGCTTCCTGGCGTCATCAATAAGAAAACAGGCGAGCCGTACAACCCGACGAAAAGCGTTTCACCTGCTCTGTATGGATACGACGTGTACGGCAAGGAACGCAGCGCGGCAGTATTGAACGTACTGGCGGTATACCTGCAGACACCATGCAAAGACCAGCACGTCATCGGCGAAGACACAAAGGGGCAGACGTTCGACGAGCGACTAGGGCGAACAAGGAAGAGATACGACGTCATAAACGAAGTCGCGTACGGTTCGATCCCGCTCGAAAAACCCGTTCTGCTTGCCGACGACATTGGTAGGACTTCGCTGTACACTCTGTACAAGGCTAGCAGTCGTTACGACAGATCGCAGCAGAACGTGCAGTTACCCATGGCTGGGCCGTCCCCCTCGGGCGGATACGTATCCGGTAACCCGGATATCCCAAATCCGCCAGGCGATTCAACGGCGGTAGTCTACGCTCTGTCAAAACCGATATACCGTCGGATACTCACCGTCGAGGCCGAGCGAGTGGGGGCCTGGCCGGAAATGCCGTGGCCGGAAGAAAGCTACACCGACGGCAAGATGCATGGTACGCTCCTCCATCACCGGACAATCCAGGCAGTACCAGGCGTTTCGCCAGATGCGTCGAAGCGGACGTTTCGGATCACTGGCGAGTACGTCTATGCTGTAAACCGACCGCCTTCGATCGGTGAAAAAAACAGAGTTGGGAGCATCCCGTTCCTGCGTGCGGACCAGGGAGACAACCAGCCGAACCCCATTGACATCTACTCGAATCAGGACTTACGGCCATGAGTATCACGCTAACAGGCGACGGCGGGCTGTTTACGATATTCGGCCAAGCCTTCAATGCAATCGATCAGTTGAACACTCTTGTCGGGACGACGTTCCCGCCGTTTACAAAGGCGTTCCAAGACGAGTACAAAAAGAAGCTGGACGCGAATCAGGCGTTCGAGCTGGCCATGGGAACGGTTCCGCAGGGCGAGCTGGGGTGGCAGCAATCGGACGTCATCTACACGTCTGCCGTACAGACGGCGCTGTCTAGCCTTCTGGTCGAGTTCGTTCGAGCAGATTCTCCGGATCTTCCGTCGATCGATCTTTCGATAGCGATTGAATACCTGATCCGCGACATGACCGAACAGGCCGCCACGGTTGCCGAGAACGTCGTTTCGATCGGTGCGATTGTTGCGGACGCGAACAACTACACGCTAGGCGATATTGCAATTTTCATTTCCGACTCTGACGGACAGGGACGAATCTTGCAGAATCTGTTTGCCGAAACGATTCGGATCCAGTCGCAACAGCCAAGCCGCACGCCGTCGCTACTGATGAAAGGCGGCGAAGGATCGTCGGCACTTTCGCACCGATACCCAAACGGATCTGGATCTAGTCTGCAAATTGGTGCGACTGACGCCGCTTCCAGCCTGCTGACGAATGGCGATTTTGAATTGGTCACAAACGAGATCCCGAACGACTGGGACCTGTCGAAAGCCAATCCCGGAATAACGGCGTTAATGACGCTTCCGACCGTTCAAACAATTACGATTTCAGGCACACCTACGTCTGGAACGTACGTTCTGGCGGTGACAAACCCATACACCGGCAATGAAGTCAATACGCGACATCTAGCATTCGACGCACCTAGCGGAGACGTGCTGCAGGCAATCCAGGAAATACCCGATTTTGAATCCATTGCGATAGAGACAACTGGAATTGGTCCGGATTACGTTCACGCAGTCACTTTCAACGGGCTAGGCGGGCAAGTTCTAGCGATGAAAACGGTGTCGTTTTTATTCCCTGGAAACGTAGTGGTTGGCGTAACTGAATTTGGCAACACAGGATCCTATCGTGGCCTGTCGCTTGAGCTTGCTGGCGACGGGGCTGAAGTAACCGAAATATCGCATCTACTAAATCTGGAACGCGACACGCTGTACGGCGTCCACCTGCGGACGTACGCAACACCCGGGGCGACGGCCGACCTGATTGTCTCGGTCGTCTCGAATGGTACGACGCAAGCCAGTGTGACTATCCCGGTTGCCGACCAGGGTGGTGGAGTGGAATTCTTTGGATCGAGCCATCTGTTTTTCAGGTTCCCATTCGATACGATATTCCCCGCTTCGCTGAACATCGCCCTGGGTGCCGCAAACCCAGTCGGTGAGTCGGTAGTGATCGATGACGTAGCCGTTATGCAGGCCCAGTCTTTATACTCTGGTGGGCCGCTGGTTGCCGCGTACGGCGGCGTGATGGGCACAGGCGAAGGCGACGAGTGGGAGGCACCCGTTACCGTCACGACAGGCGGTGGGCACCAGACGTTCTTTGACCGAGTTTTTGGCATGCGAGGGAGAGGGAAGCTGCTGCCGTCCAGCGGGGCGCCGACGATTCCATTTCCTTGAATGACAGGTTTTTACTCTGGAGGGTATTCGGATGGGTATTGCAGTCGACAATTACGGGAACGACTTGAGTGGGACCACGGCACAGCGACCGACGTCGCCCTACATCGGATCGATGTTTTTCGATACGACGCTTGGTCAGCCGATCTGGTGGAACGGCACTACGTGGGTTGCGGCGACGGTGTCGTTAGGAGCTGAGGAAGCATCAACGAAGCAGCCACGGAAGAAACAGGCAGCCAAAGACGATTAGGGCATAAAGACGGCCCGTCCGCGGCAATCGCTGGTCGCGGGCGGGCAAGCGAATGATTTGATTGAGGGCAGGCTATGGCTAGGGTTGATATCAGCCAGGTTGACGCGATCGACGCCTTTACGCGACATCTTCGCGATTCGCTTGAGCTGAACGACCGGACATGCTACCAGACTATCGAACCGATGGCGCCGCCGAACATGCCCGTAGGGGCCCCGTGGTGGGTTTCCGTGTCTCCGGGGGATTCTTCCTTCGACGAGGCTCTGCAGGCCGGCGGAGGGCAGATGCAGCTATCTGAGTCGATGGGGATCACGGTGACCGGGTACACGCGAATCCGGCTGGACTCGACGGACCACGACGAAAAGCTGTTCGGCAATGCCGTTCGCGGGCTGTTCGTCACGAAACAAAAGATCCTGCAGGCCGTCGCACAGGTTGACATATCGGCCGAAGTTGGCGAATTCCTTCGGTCGTATGTCATTGCGACGGGTGCCGACAGGCCAGGCTACGACGCCGATAAGAGCACAGGCTGGCAAAGTATCAATTTCCGCCTCGAATGGGATTGGGATCTGCGGTGATAACCTATGCCGGCCAGCCGATTGTGCTCGAAGATCCAGGCGGCGAGTTGCATGCGTGGATCAATCACACCATCGCAGTGGGCGACCTGAATCTCTTCTCTGCCGAGCAATCGCCAGCACAAAATTTCAATCTGGACGCAACGTGCGATAGGCGTGCCGATTTCGAGCGGATCAACTGGCCGATCGCTCCGCAGCCTAGAGTCAACCGGCTGTGGTTTCCCCTGACGGGCGCCACGCGATTCGCACAGGGTTTGTTTCTTGTCGGCGACTCGTCGCTAAACAAAATCAGCGAACAGACGCAACAAGGTGCCATGCCTGCCGACCTGCAGTTGCAGGCTGGGGAAACGGCGAACATCAAGCTGTTTATGCTCACCCCAAGGCGGCTGACCGCCGTTAGCGGCGAGAAGCTGTGGCTGCTGCCGCTTGTCGATCGACGGTTCTTTCTGTCTGGCTACACGACAGAGCTGTTAGTCACAAAGGACACTACCTGGCAGTCACTGCTTGCGAGCATCGAGGGTATGTCGACTGACTTCGTGGATTCAGTTGGTTCTGACTTCGGCAACCCGTCGCCTGAAATGTGGGGAAGGCGAGTTGTCAATTCCGCAGTGGCGTACGACGCGATCGCCTCATCGGTAGGCGGCCGGTTCGTCATGGGACCAGATGACAGTTCTGGAATTTTCGGCATGCGATCGGCAGACGCGGCGAGCACCATAGCAAACATGCGAGGGCAGATAATCGCAGGCGGATATTCCGGCAAGGGCGTCATTCCGGAATCATATCGCCTAGTGGCCCCTAAGTACAACGACAAGACGCCAGAGCAGGAAGACGACACGACGCCATGGACGAAGACATACCCGCCAGGCAATCCGGATGCACAGCAGAACGGAAAGAAGACGTTCTACACGACGTGGCGGGCGGATATCGATCCGGACAACCCAAGTGGCGACCCGAAGAATATCGCTGTGTTGGATGCGCTGGCGAACGCATTGATATCCGCATACGAAGACGGGAAGGACGATTACGAAGTCGTGTTTGCTGGAGTTGCAAAACCGACGCAAAATGCAACCGATGACGATATCACCTACAGCATTGGTGTCTACAAAGGCGGTGAATCATCCTTGCAGCCTGGGCCCTACATGGTGCAGACTCGGCTTTCTAGCCTGCCGTACAACCTGGAAACGAGCTGGAACTATTCGCAGGAGCCAGGCGTTGACCTTGGGTCGTGCAAGAGTGGCGGGAACGAACTGTTCGACTTCACGCTAGACGAAGATCTCGTCTTGGCCACCGACGGTGTCGGGACGCTAACGACAGGCTGGAATAGCGACCTACCGGACCCGGCAATAGGACTAGTTTTGAAGAACGGCGGCGGCGGGATGTTTGAAGGGCCGGTCGGTACGGCTGGCATCTGCGCGTCGACGAACGTCGATAACGAATACGTGATCATTCAGCTCGAATGCGAAACGCAGCCCAACCCGTAGGTGACGACGTGCCAGGTGCGTACGACAAGAGCTACTCGTGGGCCTACGGCACTGGGTGTGCGTGGTATCCGCATTGCAAGCCGTGTGAAGGCGGTGACGTGTACGTAGGTGGCGAGAATGCAGCAATTAACCCGCCAGTTTCGGTAAGGAAAATAACACCAGATGGGATCGGTGCGTGGGAATATGATTTCGGTCCAGAGTTGTTGTACTCGCAGGCGAATGCAGTCAATGATTCTGGGCAAGTTCACTGCGCGGCACGATTTCGTGTTGTTCAGAATGATCCCTACGGTGTTGTCTACAAGATGACGAGACAAGGGAATGTTGACTTGCAGATAGACACAAGAATGGATCATATCTTCGACATAGCTGTTGACCAATCCGGTAACATTTATGTTGTTGGAACCGTCGTTGGCGATCCAAGTGTACCGCCATATTATCGATACGAAATGTATAATTCGCTAGGTGAATTGCAGAGGTCACTGTTTGCCGACGATCAGGCAATGAGCGTAGGTGCTGTTGACTGCAACGATATTGGTCGCGTTGTTATGGTCGAGACTAACCAGGGCACAAATCAGTCGGCACTACGGTCATTCGATAGCACGGGTGGACTAGAATGGTCATTCATTTTGAATGGCAGTGGAAGATGTAGGCTAAATGCAATCGGTGAGACATATTGCACCGATTCATCTAATCAGGTAATCAGGAAATTCGACAGCAGCGGAGCAGAGATTTTAGGTGGCTGGCCTTTCAA
>CAYLTW010000126.1:0-7455 GCA_964386735.1 uncultured Woeseiaceae bacterium | reverse complement strand
CTGGCAACCCAATCACGACTGGACGCTAACGATTCGGGCCGACAACGTTCTGGACAAACGCTATCGAAATCACGGCTCCGGCCTGGACGCGCCGGGGCGCAACCTGTCGGTTAGCGTCCGGCGCGTCTGGTAACGCGGCTACTGGATGCCGCGTCCCGGCGTCCAGGGAACGCCGGCAGCATCCAGCGCGTCTTTGAGTGCTTCGTATCCTGTCTCGATCGGTTGCGTCAGCTTACCCACCACGTCGTCGTACAGCGCCCGCCCGATTCTGTAGGACTCGCGCTGTTCCGGCGTTGGGCCGTAAGCGCCGGAACTTGGATCGAATCGTGCATGCCACACACGGCTTTCGACAGTCATCTCGTCGAAGTCGTTGTAAATGCCCCGGGTTTCGTTGCCCGTCAGGCGGTCACGTTCGCGGCGTAAATATTGTTGCAGCGCATTCGCGATTTCGTACATGGATCCGTCCGCAGTCGACGTGGGCAGTACGTCCTTGATCGCGTCGATTTCTGCGACGATCTCATCGATCGCTTCGACAGTACCTGCCGCCGCGCGGATCAGTTCGTCAAGCTGACTTTCGAATATGACGCGCTGCTCCTGCGAGCTGCCGGCCAATGTCGGCTCTCGTATGGAGACGACGTCGAAGGACTGAGCCTTGTTCATCGCCGTGAGTACACCATCGACGCGCTGGTGCATCGAAACGCTGAAGGTGCCCGGGGCAACCAGGACACCAATCGCCGGGTCGTGCTGTTCTTCTCCCTCTTTTGGCGCCCAGGGATCGACTCCCGGATAGCGCAGATCCCAGGCGACACGGTGGAAACCGGCTTCGACGGGACCCTCAACATGCCGGACGACTTCGCCGTCCGCGTCGCTCACCGTGAAAACAATGGCCGGTTCGTCCTCGAGTTCCTCCGACCGGATGTGTTCCCAGGACGCGAAAACAACATCCCTGTTTTCCTTCTCCAACTCCTTTTCCGCCTCGCGACGGGTGTCTTTCTGCGTCTTGATGGATTCAGGCAGGTAATAGGTAAATGTGGCGCCGAATGCCGGGTTCGGCGCAACGAAATTGCCGTCGCCCTGGTAGCCCGTACAATTTTCGTCGCGGCAACCGAGTGGTCGTCGGGGGACGTACCATTTCGCCGGCCGGATCGGAAACAATATCGAATCGTTCGACAGCATATTGGCGGTAACATCGCGGAGCGGTGAGTAATCGTCCAGGATGTAAAAACTTCGGCCAAACGTCGCACCAACCAGGTCATCTTCGCGCGTCTGTATAACAAGGTCCCGGAACGGAATATTCGGGGCGCCACCGGCGAGCTTCGTCCAGTTGCGACCGCCGTTCACGGTAAAGAATACGCCGAACTCCGTGCCGAGGAACAGCAGCCCCGGTTTCTCATGGTCCTGCACAACGCGCCACAGAATATGCCGCTCGGGCAGATCGCCGGCGATACTGCGCCACTTGCGTCCGCGGTTTTCGCTTTTCAGGATGTAGGGCGCGAAGTCGCCGCCTTTGTGGTTGTCCACCACCACGTACACCGTGTCCGGATCAAACAAGTCGGCTTTGATGTCATTGACGAAAAATCGATCCGGAACGCCCGGCAAGTCATCGATCCTGCGCCAGGTCTGGCCGTCGTCTTCCGAAACCTGAATGAGCCCGTCATCGGTGCCGGCATAGACCAGCCCTTTGACGAGCGGCGACTCGGACAGGGACGTGATCGTATTGAACATCGACATCGCGTAGACGTCCCACGGTGCGTCGTAACTCCAGGTGCGTCCCATGAGCGGCTGGCGCACGCGGTCCTCGTCGCGTGTCAGGTCACCACTGATTGCGTCCCAGGTATCGCCGTAGTCGTCGCTTTTCCAGACGCGCTGGCTACCGAAATACAGGGTTTTCGAATCGTGCGGGCTTATCAGGATGGGCGAGTCCCAGTTGTAGCGATCGGGCGCCTCACCTTCACCGGCCTGCGGCCGGATGTAGACGCTTTCGCCGGTTTTTCGGTCGTAGCGCGTCAGGTTACCCTGCTGCCAGGTCGCGTAGATGATGTCGGGATTGTTCGGGTCAACCGCGGACTGGTGGCCATCGGCAAACAAGGTGATGAACCAGTCCGATCCGCGTATTCCGACGTTGTTATCGGTACGCGACGGGCCGCCCTGGCTGTTGTTGTCCTGCGTGCCACCGTAGACGTTGTAAAAGGGCTCATCGTAGTCGACGGCGACCTTGTAAAACTGGGTAATGGGTATGTTGTTTATGAAGCGCCAGGTCTCACCGAGGTCGAAGCTCTCGTAGATGCCGCCGTCGTTGCCGACCAGCAG
Organism: uncultured Woeseiaceae bacterium; assembly: GCA_964386735.1. Classification (GTDB taxonomy): domain Bacteria; phylum Pseudomonadota; class Gammaproteobacteria; order Steroidobacterales; family Woeseiaceae; genus UBA1847. The sequence goes on along the minus strand of CAYLTW010000126.1, from coordinate 5,145 downwards.
GTAATCCTCGTCGTTCGGATCGAATGCCATGGCGTGATGGTCCGTGTGCTTGGTTTCGTGCTCCAGGCGCTCGAAGTTTTCGCCGCCGTCGTTGGTCACGTGCAGGTGCACGTCCATCTGGTAGACGCGATCGAACTGATGCGGACTCGCAAACAGTTCCTGGTAGTAGTGAGGTCCGGTACCGCCGGAGAGATAGTCGTTACGCTTTTCCCAGGTTTCGCCGCCGTCGTCGGAGCGCCAGAAGCCGCCTTTTCTGTTCGCGACTTCGATCGTCGCGTAGAGGACGTCGGGATTCTGCGGCGAAAGTGCCAATCCGGTCTTGCCAGTGGACTCCTCGGGCAGGCCTTCTGTCAGTTCCCGCCAGGTTTCGCCGCCGTCCACGGATTTGTGTATGCCGGTTGCCGGTCCGCCGTCCATGACGACGGCGACGTTGCGATAGCGCTGCCAGGAGACGGCGTACATGACGTCGGGATTACGTGGGTCCATGAGGACTTCCGAAACACCGGTGTAACGATCATCGGCCTCTTTGTTACCCAGGCCGTCGCCGAGTACTTTGCGCCAGTTCTGGCCGCCGTCGGTGGACTTGTAGAGTCCGCGATCGCCGCCGCCGGACCAGAGCGGTCCCTGGGCGGCGACAAAAATCGTATCCGAATCTCGCGGATCAATGCGAATCATGCCGATATGCTCGGACTCGCCGAGACCCATATTCTCCCAGTTCTGGCCGCCATCCCTGCTGCGATAGACCCCGTCGCCATAACCGACGTGACGGCCACTGACATTCTCGCCGCTTCCGGCCCAGATCGTGTTGGGGTTATTGGGATCGATAGTGATGCAACCAATCGAGTAGGAGCCCTCGTCGTCGAATATCGGTTCCCAGGTCGTACCGGCGTTACCCGTTTTCCAGATGCCGCCGCTGCCAACCGCGACGTACCAGGTACTCTGATCCGTCGGATCGATGACGATGTCAGCGATTCGACCCGCCATAAACGCCGGCCCGATGCTGCGCAGTTCGAGGCCCTTGAATGTTTCCTCGTTGAACCCGGGCTCGGGTGCATCCTCCTCCGCCGCGAACAGCGGAGTCGCAAGCAGTAGTGAGAGTGCTGCAAATATTGAGAGTTGCTTCATGTTTGCTCCGTTCTTTTAGATTCTTAGTGAATGTGCGGCGCCGCGAAGATCAGAAACATGCCAAGCAATATTCCTGCGCGGTAGCCCCATTCTTTTCCCGCCGGTACCGGCTCGGCACGGTGATCGTGCGATACACCGAACGCAACGACATGTACGAGTGAGCCGGCAACGAAGGCCTGAAAATACGCCAAGCTGCGGGTCTCCGCAATTCCGACGATAGGTGCACCCAAAAAATATGCAGCCGCGGTCACAGCAACGATCAGGCTGAAAGTCGCGACAGCCCAGCCGGTGCCAAAAATCGTCCTTACCGACCACCAGATCGCCATGCCCACCGGGAGTCGATGCACAATGACGCCAATCGCCAGTTGATTGCCAAACAAGGACTCTCCGCTTGTTGTCTCATGGCCCGGTTGCGGCAGCAGCGCAATGCCGTCGATGGTTGCGTGAAGCACGAGCCCGACTGCCGCAAGCATGACGACGAAGACATGGGCCTTGTCCGCAGAACGGCTGAACGATTTTTCGGCGAGTATCGGAAAAACGAGTCCGAGAATCAGAAACAAAATGGCGAGCAGGCCGCCGCTCATCAGCGACTCGGGAACGATATAGACGAAGACGATGCCGGCAATGGTAATGAAGATGAAGCCGTCCAGTACCAGCCGGGTTGTGGGTTTTTGCCGTCCCAGCGCGTAAATGCACGGGCCGAGAAGCAGCGCGATAACGCTGAGTACGAGAGTCATGTGGCTGTAGGCCAATTGTCGCTGCGTGGGTTTCGGGGCCCAATATTGACGGCAGGCGCCCGAAATTGCTACCTGGCCTTAGGTGTAAAACCGGCCGAACTCCGGTAGCTTTGAGTTCGCGACTCGGCTATCGGGGCTCACGGGGAGAAAAATGGAAACAAAAAGTCGATTTTCGATGATTGCAATTTGTGTGATTTTTTCTCTGGCCGCTTGCTCGCGCCCGGGTGGGGACGGCGAGCAAGATCGTGGCGAAGGCCGCGCGAGCAACAAGCAACAGGTATTCAAATCGAGCAAACGGGTCAGTACCGATTGCGGCGTTGAGTATGTTGCCGCGCCGCCGCCCGGTTTCGCCGAGCGCCCGGGCGCGCCGACGAAAGACATGCCCGAGCCGGTTGCGAAATCGCTGGCAGTCGGTGCCGACCGCGCCCAGGTGAAGACGAATGCTGAGCTGGTGTCCCCGGGCTATGTACTGATCGAACCGGCTTCGGTAAAGCAGTCCTTCATCATTAACAATGACAAGGAGGTGGTTGCGACGCTGGACGGCGATTACTTCGCGGCCTTCTCGCAGATTTTCGATGATGGCAATCGCATGGTGTCGAGCAACGCGAAGTCAGATGTATTCGAAGATGGCGGTGGTCATCGGGGTTGCATCGAAGAATATGCAGCCAACGGAGACCTTGTCTGGCGACTGAATCTGAATACGGACGAATACATTCACCACCATGACGCCGTGAAATTACCGAATGGCAATGTCCTCGCCGTCGTGTGGGAAGATGTCCCGGCTGATGAGGCAATCTCGCAGGGGCGGGACCCGGACCATGTCGCAGAGAATGGCCACTTCTGGTACGACGGCGTGATCGAAATCAACCCCTATACCACGGAGATCGTTTGGGAGTGGAGTGCACGACACCATATCGTGCAGGACTTTGACCCGGGCAAATCGAATTACGGTGTCATCAGGGATCACCCGGAGCTGCTCGACATCAACCTGACGCGGCCGAATCGCGATGGCAGCGTGTCTGCGGACTGGACCCACGTCAACGCGATAGATTACAACGCGGAGCTCGACCAGATCCTGCTGTCGTCAAACTATCATAACGAGATCTGGATAATTGACCACGGCACGACGCCACAGCAAGCGGCCGGTCACAAGGGCGGAAAATACGGCAAGGGTGGCGATATTCTGTATCGCTGGGGTAACCCGGCCAATTATGATCGCGACGATTCCGGGAACCAGTTGTTGTTTCGTCAACACGATGCTCACTGGATCGAACCCGGCTTGCCCGGCGCCGGCAACATTCTTGTTTTCGACAATGGCGACAGGGAAAAGCGCCCGTACTCGACGGTCGTCGAAATTGACACGGGCGTCAACGAAGACGGATCGTACTCTCTCGAGACGGCCGCCGCTTTCGGACCAGTGGCGCCGGTCTGGACGTACGATCCGGAGCCGCCCGAACGATTCTTTTCGTTTTTTATCTCGGGCGCGCAGCGCTTACCCAACGGCAACACACTCGTCAATCAGGGCGCCGGCGCGAAGTTACGTGAAATTTCGCCGGATGGTGAGATTGTCTGGGAGTATGCATACCAGGACGACATTGACGCGCCCCACATGCTGTTCCGTGCGAATCGATACCCGCCCGACCACCCGGGTATTCAAAAAATTATTGGCGCAGAGGCAAAGCACTGATCAGGACATTCGCAGTACGACCTTGCCCAGGGCACGGCGTTCCGTAATCGCGCGAAACGCCTTTTTGAAGTCATCCAGGGCGTAGGATTCCGTGACCCTGGGCTTCAGTTTTCCCGAGGCCAGCAACGCACCGAGCTCACGCATGTTTTGCAACTGGTCTCGCGGATTCTTCGCGAGCCATGTCCCCCACCAGACGCCGATGATGCTCGCTTCTTTCAACAACACAATGTTTGCCGGAAAATCGGGAATGTCACCGGCCGCGAAGCCGACGACCAGGTAGCGGCCGTGCCATGCCAGCGATCGAAGCGCCTGCTGTGCGACGTCACCGCCGACCGGATCGTAAACGACATCCACTCCCTTGCCATCGGTCAGCGCCTTTACTGTTTCTTTCAGCGGCTTTTCACTGTAGTTAACGAGTTCGTCAGCGCCGCATGCTTCGGCGAACGCCAGTTTCTCATCGCTGCTCGCAGCGGCGATAACCCGGGCCCCCATGATCTTGCCGATCTCGACGGCGGCGCTGCCGACTCCGCCCGCCGCGCCAAGAACCAGTAATGTTTCGCCGGCCCGAATCGCGGCGCTTTGTTTGAGCGCATGGTAACTGGTGCCATAGGCGACGGCGTATGCGGCGCCCTGCTCGAAGTCGAGTTCTGCCGGCAACGGCGCAACAACCTGCGTATGCGCGATGCATTTTTCCGCGAAAGCGCCACCCCGAATCGCAGCGATCACCTTGTCGCCTACAGCGTATCCGGTGACGTTTTCGCCGACAGCCGTGATCACGCCCGCCGCTTCGTTGCCGGGAACAAATGGTGGTGGCGTCTTGTCCTGATATTGCCCTGCAATCGCCAGGATGTCGGGAAAGTTAATGCCTGCGGCAACGACGTCAACGGCAATCTGCTGCTCGCCCGGAACGGGATCGTCGCGATCCTCGATTACCAGCTGATCGGTCGATCCGTATTGTTTGCAAACGAGTGCGCGCATTTATTCGCCTATGTCGATACCCAGTTTGGCGGCACCCATCTTTGCGAACTTTGTTGTTTGTTCGAAGCCGGCTTTCAAATCCTGCATTTCTTCCTCGTCGGTGATCTCAGCCCAGGCCTTGGCGATACCTTCCGCGCTCACACCGTCGGGCAGCAGGCTGACGCCTTTGGTTTCGAAGCCCTTGTGGACAGCGAAACCGCCACCACCCGCACACAGGATCGTGCGGCTCGGAGCATTTTCACTTGCGAGAAACACGATTCCGGGGCTGACGGAGTCTGGCGTCAGCATGTCGAATACCGGTTGTGGCAAAAGACCATCGGTCATTGCAGTGCCCGCCGCCGGCGCGAGGCAATTCACTCGAATACTGTATTTTGCGCCTTCAATGTGAAGCGTATTCATGAGGCCAACCATCGCCATCTTCGCGGCGCCGTAGTTGGCCTGCCCGAAGTTTCCGTAGAGCCCGGTACTGGAACTTGTGAAAACGATGCGGCCGTATTGTTGCTCACGCATGATCTCCCAAACGGATTTGGTGCAGTTGACGGTACCCATCAGGTGAACGTCGACGACAAGTCGAAATTCGTCGAGCGTCATTTTGAGGAAGGTCTTGTCGCGAAGAAT
>CAYLTW010000125.1:0-7467 GCA_964386735.1 uncultured Woeseiaceae bacterium | reverse complement strand
ACCGACTTCAACGAGTCAAAGTGCTTGATCAGTTCGTTCGCAGCAATGCTGACGAACCCCGGTGCCAGACCGCACTGTGGCGCGAAGACCTGCGTTGAGCCTTCTGCGATCTTGCGCACGGCCTCAGTTACCTGCACGTCTTCGGTGAGGTCGAAATAATGCAATTCGTTTTCGCGCGCGATTTCTGCAACCGCAACATTGCAGTAGTAGGGCAAACCCGAGACGAGCGCAGTCGGCTTATGCTCTGCGATGTGCGCCGAAAGGGCTTCTTTGTCGTCCGCATCGAGATCAAAAGCGATGATGTTGTCGAGTCCGTGCGCATTGGCGACGTCGGCCGCTGCCCCATGCCGGGCATCGGCGAGTTGCACACGATAATCGCCAGACTCGGCAAGCAAGCCCGAAATCAAAGCGCCGATTTTGCCGGCGCCGAGAACCAGAATATCCGTCATGGAAACCCCACTGTTGTCGTCCTGAAAGCAAGATCCGCCGCAGGTAGCGGGCCTGAAAGGCGGGCATTGTGCCATTGCAGCGCGACATGGCATAGTCCGCGTTCTCAGGGGTGCCCTGGCGCTCTTTCTTCGACTCTCTACAAAGAGACCAATGTGAGTAAAAAAGCCGCCGGTGCCGACTGGCATCCCGCCAGCTGGCAGAACCGGGTTGCCGCCCAGCAGCCAACGTACCCGGATCAGGACGAGCTCGAGCGCGTTGTTGCGGATTTGAGCCGCCTGCCGCCGATCGTGACGTCCTGGGAGGTCGATGCGCTCAGCGAACATATCGCGAAAGCACAGCGGGGTGAGGTATTCGTGCTGCAAGGCGGAGATTGTGCCGAGACCTTCGACGAATGTACGTCGGAGAATATTGTGGCAAAACTCAAAATTCTGCTGCAAATGAGCCTGGTAATGCTGTACGGGCTCAAAAAGCCGGTCGTGCGTATCGGCCGCATGGCTGGTCAGTATGCCAAACCCCGATCGGCTGATACCGAGACTCGCGATGGCAAAACGCTGCCGACGTTTCGCGGCGACCTCGTTAATCGCAGCACATTCACCGATGCCGACCGTATTCCCGAGCCGCAGCTGATCCTGCGCGGCTATGAACGTGCTGCACTGACTTTAAACTTCGTGCGTTCCCTGATAGACGGCGGGTTCGCCGATCTTCATCACCCGGAGTATTGGGACCTCGACTGGGTGGGCCACTCGCCGATGGCGGATGAATATCGCGAAATTGTCGGCTCCATCTCCAACTCGCTGGATTTTCTGGAAACTGTTCTCGGGCGCGCTCTGCATCGTGCGCAAAAAGCGGAAGTCTATGCGGCACATGAGGGCTTGCATTTGCTCTACGAGCAGGCACAAACGCGTTTCCTTGACCGCCGCGAACGCTGGTACAACCTGACAACGCACTTTCCATGGATTGGTATGCGCACCGCGGCGACCGATGGCGCCCATATCGAGTACTTCCGCGGCATCGCAAATCCCATCGGCGTCAAGATCGGACCCGGAATGACGCCGGAGTGGTTGCAGGATCTGGTCTCCATTCTGAATCCGAACGGCGAGCCGGGCCGGCTGACGCTAATTCATCGATTCGGTGCGAAATCGATCGAAGAGCAGTTGCCGGACCTGATCTCTGCCGTGCAGGAAACCGCTTCGCCGGTACTCTGGGTTTGTGACCCGATGCACGGCAATACCGAGAGTACGGCTGACGGCACGAAGACCCGGCGTTTTGACAACATCGTATCCGAGCTCGAATCCGCGTTCCGTGTGCATCAGTCGATGGGGAGTTATCTCGGCGGTGTGCATCTCGAACTGACGGGTGAAAACGTAACTGAATGCACGGGTGGCGCCAGGGGACTGACGGACAGCGATCTTCCGCGGGCCTACAAGTCGACGGTTGATCCGCGACTAAACTATGAGCAGGCCATGGAAGTGGCGATGCGGATTGCCGGGCTGCGACACACCTGAGCGTCAGCGTCGCTGCTGAAGCGCTTTCCAGGCGTCGGCGTTCGAGATCGAGCGGCTTTCGCCGGGTTTTAATCCGTCCAGCTTCCACGGACCTACGGCGCCGCGTATTAGCCGCAATGTTGGCAAGCCAACCGCGGCGGTCATGTGACGAATCTGCCGGTTGCGACCTTCGTCTATACAGATTTCGAGCCAATGATCGGCCACGTTGAGGCGATGCCGGATGGGAGGAACTCTCGGCCAGAGACCGTGTGGTTCGTCGATGACCCTGGCCTTCAGTGCCCTGGCCGGCCCGTCTTTGAGTTTGACACCGGCGACGAGCTTTTTGAGCCGATCCTCGTCCGGGTCGCCTTCGACCTGTGCCCAGTAGGCTTTCACCACCTTGGAAGCTGGCTGAGATATGCGCGCCTGCATGCGCCCGTCGTCCGTCAGCAGGATCAGGCCTTCGCTGTCGGCATCGAGGCGGCCGGCCGGGTAAACATCGCTTGCGGACACGTAATCCGCAAGTGTTTCGCGGCCCTGGGCATCGGTGAACTGGCTCAGGACACGGAAAGGTTTGTTCAGGAGTACCAGGGGCATGTGCTCATTGTAACGACAAGCACCTGCGTTTTTTTGGACCTCTGCTGTGCGACCGGTACAATGCACGCCGTTCGGGGCGTCCCGCCGCCCGATTTCCACGCCGAGAGACAGCATGCGCTACGACAACGTTAATGTGCCCGCCGACGGTCAGGCGATTACGGCCAATCCCGATCATTCTATTGTGGTTCCCGACAAGCCCATCATCCCGTTTATCGAAGGCGATGGCATTGGCGTCGATGTAACGCCGGTCATGCTCGATGTTGTCAATGCTGCGGTTACGAAGGCCTATGGCCAGGAGCGGGAGATCCAGTGGATGCAGGTTTACGCGGGCCAAGCGGCTGCCGATCTCTACGGCGATGAGCAATTCCTGCCCGAGGAAACGCTGCACGCGATGCAGAAATACATTGTCTCCATCAAGGGCCCACTTGCGACGCCGACGGGGGGCGGCATGCGCTCACTGAACGTCGCAATCCGACAGACGATGGACCTGTATGCCTGCGTGCGCCCGATCAAGCATTTTCCGGGCGTGCAGACGCCGATGTTACAGTCTGAACTCGTGAATATGACCGTGTATCGTGAGAACACCGAGGATATCTATGCCGGTATCGAGTATCCGACGGGTTCGCAGGAAGTACAAAAACTGATTCATTTCTTGCAGACCGAACTTGGCGTGACCAAAATTCGGTTCCCCGCGAGTTCCGGTATCGGTATCAAACCCGTGTCACGCGAAGGCTCCGAACGCCTGATTCGCAAAGCCATTTTGCACTGTATCGATCGTGACTTGAACTCGGTGACGCTGGTGCACAAAGGCAACATCATGAAATTCACAGAGGGCGCGTTCTGCCAGTGGGGCTACGATGTCGCGCGCACGGAATTCGGGGCCGTGGAAATTGACGGTGGGCCATGGCTTTCGTTCAAGAACCCGAAGACGGGCCACGAGATCATCGTCAAGGACGTCATCGCCGACAACTTCCTGCAACAAATACTGTTACGGCCCGAGGACTTCGATGTGATCGCGACGCTGAACCTCAATGGTGATTACATCTCGGATGCATTGGCGGCCCAGGTGGGCGGCATTGGCATCGCACCGGGTGCAAACATCGGCGACGCGATTGCCGTGTTTGAGGCGACGCATGGCACGGCGCCGGGATTCGCGGGCAAGGACCGTGTCAATCCGGGTTCACTGATTTTGTCGGCTGCAATGATGCTGCGATACATCGGCTGGGATGATGCTGCCGATAAGGTACTCAAGGGCGTTCGCAACACGATTGCGAACGGCGAGCTGACCTTTGACCTCGCAAGGTTACGGACGGCGATTCAAAAGCCGAAGCGAGCAGGTCGGCCGCACGGCAAGAAGGACGTCGAGCAGGAACTGGAGGTCCTGGTGCCCGGTGCCACGCTGCTTGGGACGCGCGGCTTCGGAGAAGCCATTGTCCGGCATATGGATGACCCGGATAACTGACGCTTGGACAAATCCATTTTTGATCTGGAGTGTCGGGCTTGCCCGCGGCTTGCCACGTTCCTGGATGAGGTTAAGGAACGTTACCCGGACTACCATTGTCGCCCGGTGCCTCCGTTCGGCGAGCCGAATGCGGGCTTCCTGATTGTAGGTCTCGCGCCCGGCATGCATGGCGCCAACCGCAGCGGCCGGCCGTTCACGGGCGACCATGCTGGAATCCTGCTGTACCAAATGCTACATAAATTCGGTTTCAGTTCACACGATGCGTCTGTCTCGGCGGACGACGACCTTCGGTTGATCAACTGCCGCATCACCAACGCAGTCAAGTGCCTGCCGCCCGACAACAAACCGGTCGGTGCGGAGATAAATACCTGCAACACGTTTCTCTCGAACGAACTGCACGCGCTGCCGAAAGGCGCGGTTATTCTTGCGCTGGGCGGTATCGCGCATCGGGCAATCGTTAAGGCAATGGGCCGGCGTCAGGCCGATTTCAAGTTCGGGCACGAGGGGTTGCACGACCTTGGCGAATTCAAGATGCTCGACTCTTATCACTGCAGCCGCTACAACACGAATACTGGTCGACTGACAACGGCAATGTTCGCTAGCGTTTTCGCGAAGGCGAAAGCACTATTGGATCAGTGAACGATCACACCCAATTCGACCCGAAGCCTTTCCTGCGCAGCCTGACGCACCGCCCAGGCGTGTATTGCATGCTGAATGCAAAACACAAGATAATTTATGTCGGTAAAGCCCGGGATTTGAAAAAGCGCGTAGCCAGTTATTTCCACCGTGCACGGCAGGCACCGAAGACCGCGGCAATGATTGCCTTGGTCGACCGGGTTGAGGTAACCGTTACCAACACGGAAGCGGAAGCGCTGCTACTCGAATACAACCTGATCAAGCGGCACAAGCCGCGCTTCAATATCACTCTACGAGATGACAAGAGTTATCCCTATATATACGCGTCGACGGAACACGAGTTTCCGCGCTTGCGATTCCATCGCGGCCCGCGCAAGGGAAAGGGCCGCTATTTTGGTCCGTACCCGAGTACAAAAGCCGTTCGACAGACACTAAACGAGTTGCAAAAGCTGTTTCTGATTCGAACCTGCCGTGATAATTTCTTCAGTAACCGCACGCGGCCCTGTCTGCAATTTCAAATCAAGCGATGCACTGCACCCTGCGTCGACCTGATAAATGCGGAGCAGTACGGAAAAGATATTCATGCTGCGATCCAGTTTCTGGATGGGAAAAACCAGAGCGTTATCGATACGTTTGTCGCTCGAATGGACGAAGCATCGTCCGGCCGGGATTACGAGCAGGCGGCGAGATTTCGTGACCAGATATCAAAATTGAAAGAAGTGGAGGCGCGCCAACTGGTCTCCCGAGGCCGCAACCAGGATCTCGACATTATCGGCTTTGCATCAAATGCGGCAATTTATTGTGTGACCATTCTTTTTATTCGCAACGGCGCCGTAATTGGTAGCCACGATCATTTCCCGAGGTCACCCGGAGCAACCGAGCGGCACAATTTGCTCAACGGCTTCGTGGCGCAGTACTACCTCGGTCGGGACGCGCCACACGAAATCATCATCGAGGATCAGATCGAGGACGGCGCCGTTTTGCAGTCGACGCTTAGCGAGCGCTGTGGCCACAAGGTCGAAATAAGGCATCGCGTCAGAGGTGACCGGCGACGCTGGCTGGAAATGGCAAACACCAATGCGCAGCAGGGGCTAAGTCTCAAGATTGCCAGCAATGCGACGATCAGACGGCAATTCAAAGTGCTCGGCGAAGCGCTGGGTCTGGACGAGGCGCCTGCGCGCATCGAGTGCTTCGACGTAAGCCACACATCGGGCGAGGCGACCGTCGCATCCTGCGTCGTGTTCAACACGGCGGGACCAATGAAAAGTGACTACCGGCGCTTCAACCTGACGCCCGCTACCGGTGGAGATGATTATGAAGCAATGAGAGAGGCGCTGCGCCGACGCTATGCCCGGGTCAAAAAGGGCGAGGTGCCCATGCCGGATGTGCTGTTCGTCGACGGCGGCAAAGGTCAGCTTGCCGAGGCCATGACTGTCCTGGACGAACTCGAACTCAACTGGTTGCAAGTGGTTGCAGTGGCCAAGGGTCGTGCCCGAAAAGTGGGTGCGGAGCGATTGTTCGTTCCCGGCGAAAAGAAGCCATTACTGCTATCCGCCGATTCGCCGGCGCTGATGCTGATCCAGCAAATTCGCGACGAGGCGCATCGCTTCGCAATTACAGGCCATCGGCAACGGCGGGCCAAAGCGCGAAAATCTTCAACGTTGGAGCGCATCGCCGGCCTCGGCCCGAAAAAACGCCGGGAACTGCTGCGTCAATTCGGTGGTCTGCAAGGCGTCGTGGGCGCGGGCATCGACGATCTCGTAAAAGTTCATGGCATCGGCCGAACGCTGGCCGAAAACATATACAATGATCTCCACAGCGACCAGGCGTCCTGAGCGATTCGTCCTTGAAACTAAACCTTGCCAATATGTTAACCCTGTTTCGCATCGCTGCGATCCCCGTAGTTGTCGTTTGTTTCTACGCCCCGATTCCACATGCACGCCCGATCGCAGCCATCGTTTTCGGCATTGCGGCCGTTACTGATTTTATCGACGGTTGGGTTGCCCGAAAATTTCACCAGCAATCAAGATTCGGAGAATTCCTGGATCCGGTCGCCGATAAACTCATGGTGTCCATCGTTCTTGTGATGCTCGTGCAGGCCCAGTCAGGCTGGTTTGAGGACATCATCGCGATGATTATCATCGGTCGCGAGATCACGGTTTCAGCATTGCGCGAGTGGATGGCAACGATCGGCGAGCGCGCCAACGTGAAGGTTTCGATGGCCGGCAAGATCAAGACAACCCTGCAAATGTTCGGCATCGCCTTCATGGTTTATCAAAACGATTTGTTCGGAATACCCATCTACACCGTGGGTTTCACGTTGCTGGTAGCTGCTGCGGGCATGACGATCTGGTCGATGATTTCTTATCTAAGGGCCGCCTGGCCATTCATCATTAGCGATGCCAATGCTGGCAGCATGGCCGACTAGCTGCGAAATTGCCTTGACAGCCGGCGATTAGCGGCTAAAATCTCGGCCCTCTGCGGGAATAGCTCAGTTGGTAGAGCGCAACCTTGCCAAGGTTGAGGTCGCCAGTTCGAACCTGGTTTCCCGCTCCAATAATTTCAAAGACTTAGGCCGTTTTTCTCGAACGGCCTTTCTTTTGCTATTTCGAGGCTTATAGGGAACCTTTTTACGTCCCAGACCGTGTTAGTTAGTAGTGGTGCAGGCAAATAGCCTATGGAGATGTACCAATGAGCATGGATGCGGAAAAGGATTCTCGCACTGAAGAAAGTAGTCGGAAAGACATCAAGGCAAAGAAAGTCTTGATGCCAGACATTTATGCCGACAAACCTGTCAGCAAAAAGATTGACATTACGATCGTCAATAAACCATCAATC
>CAYLTW010000124.1:0-7475 GCA_964386735.1 uncultured Woeseiaceae bacterium | reverse complement strand
AACAGAAGCGCAGACCGCCTGGGATAGAACGTCAGCAGATCAGCGCGCGGAAATTATTGAGCGAGCTGCGGATCTCTTCGAGCAGAACGGGGCGGAGCTGCTGGCGCTTTGCGTCAGCGAGGCGGGCAAGATTATTCCCGATGCCATCTCTGAATTGCGCGAGGCAGTCGACTTTCTGCGTTATTACGCCCAACAGGCCAGGGCCTCGTTCACGGAGCCAAGGGAAATGCCCGGGCCAACCGGCGAACGCAACACACTGGTATTACGAGGGCGCGGCGTTTTCGTCTGCATCAGTCCGTGGAATTTTCCGCTGGCTATTTTCACCGGACAGATCAGTGCTGCGCTCGCGGCCGGTAACGCGGTTATTGCAAAGCCGGCGGAACAGACACCGTTGGTAGCGTTCCGGGTAGTGGAGTTGCTACATGAGGCAGGCGTCCCGCCAGATGTGCTGCACTTCCTGCCGGGCGATGGCGCCGCGATCGGCGGCAGGGCGGTCGCGGATTCGCGTGTAGCGGGCGTGGCGTTCACAGGTTCGACGGAGACTGCTCGACTCATCAACCGGGCGCTCGCGGACCGCGACGGACCGATCGCCGTTCTGATCGCAGAAACGGGCGGGCAAAACGCCATGTTTGTCGACAGTTCAGCGCTGCCGGAGCAGGTCGTACTGGATTCCGTATTTTCGGCATTTAACAGCGCGGGCCAGCGATGCTCGGCGCTACGCCTGTTGTGTGTGCAGGAAGACATCGCACCACGTGTCATCGACTTGCTGACCGGGTACATGGATGAACTCGGGATCGGCGATCCGTCACTACTGGCGACCGATGTCGGACCCACGATTGACAAGGAAGCGCGCGAGCTTTTGACAGCCCACGTCGATCGAATGGCGAAAGAAGCCAATATCTTGCATCGATGTGAATTGCCAAACGAAACCAACAGCGGAATATTTTTTGCGCCGACGCTGATCGAAATCGACAGCGTCGATCAGCTCGAGCGAGAGGTATTCGGCCCGATTTTGCATGTGCTGCGTTTCCGGGGAAAGGACTTTGAGCAAACCGTTCGTGCCGTGAATGCCACGGGTTATGGTTTAACGATGGGTTTGCACAGCCGCATTGACGCGCGCGCGAAGAAACTGGCCCAGCTTTCCTCGGCAGGGAACCTCTATATCAATCGCAATATGATCGGAGCGGTCGTGGGCGTGCAGCCATTTGGTGGACGGGGCCTGTCCGGGACAGGGCCGAAGGCCGGTGGTCCGCACTACCTGCCGCGATTTGGCACGGAGCTTTCCGTCAGCAACAACATTTCAGCAGTCGGTGGCAACGCGAGCCTGCTGTCCCTCGACGGCGACTGAGCGAGTTTCTATCCGCGATGGCTTCTGTCAGCATTTTCGATATTTTCAAGATCGGTATCGGCCCGTCGAGTTCTCACACTGTCGGACCTATGAAAGCGGCGCGGGCGTTTGCGGAGCAGCTTGCACCCGTAGCGAATAAAGTTGCCGCGGTTCGTGTGACTCTGCACGGCTCGCTCGCGTATACGGGCAAGGGTCACGGTACGGATTCAGCGATTTTACTGGGTTTGACCGGCCTCGAGCCCGAAACCATCGACCCTGACGGTGTTGATGGCCTGTTGCGGGAAATTCACGCCGAAAAGCGACTGAACGTGCATGGCGTCGGTGAATTGCCGTTCGACCCTAATTCGAACCTGATGTTCGAGTACGGTGAGGAGTTGCCGAGACACACGAATGGCATGCATTTCGTTGCGCTCGGCGAAGACGGGCAGGCGCTCGTAACTGAAGAGTACTACTCTCTGGGCGGCGGCTTCATCGCGCGTGGCAATGAGCCCGAGGCGTCTGCGCAAGTTGGTGAGCCACGATATTTTTTCGATAGCGCCGAGTCGTTACTCGAGAATGCCGGCAAGAATAATCTCAGCATCGCCGAGCTGATCTATGCGAATGAACTTGGCTGGCGCAGCGCCGATGAAATACGCGAGCGGCTGGGTAATATCTGGTCGGCGATGGAGTCCTGTATCGAACGTGGCCTGCGTACCGAAGGCGTGTTGCCAGGCAGCCTGTCAGTGCTGCGTCGCGCCGCGAAACTACACAAACGACTGACTGAACGACGTGAGCCGTCCGCCCTTGATGCCATGGAATGGGTCAACGCATTTGCAATCGCGGTCAACGAAGAAAACGCGGCTGGGGGTCGGGTTGTTACGTCACCGACGAACGGTGCAGCCGGCATCATCCCGGCCGTGTTGATGTACTACAAGCGATTTGTACCGACGGCCACGGAGAAGGGCGTTCGAATATTCCTGTTAACGGCGGGTGCAATCGGCGTGCTGTATAAGACGAATGCGTCGATATCCGGTGCAGAGATGGGTTGCCAGGGCGAAGTCGGCGTCGCGTGTTCAATGGCTGCTGCCGGGCTTGCTGCCGCGCTTGGCGGTAGCAACGATCACATCGAGGAAGCTGCTGAAATTGGAATGGAGCACAACCTCGGACTCACCTGCGACCCGATAGGCGGGTTGGTCCAGATACCGTGTATCGAGCGTAACGCGATGGGTGCGGTCAAGGCCATAAACGCAGCCACACTCGCGATGCACGGTGACGGGACGCACAAGGTAACGCTGGACCAGGTCATTGAGACTATGCGGCAGACGGGTCTCGATATGAAAGCCAGCTACAAGGAAACCTCGCAGGGTGGTCTGGCTGTCAATGTGCCGGAGTGCTGAGCTCCCGTAGGAGCCCGCCGTGCGGGCGATTTTGTCATTCGAATAGCTTGGCTCGATAGCTTAGATATCTACTGCTGGCCAAGGTGTTGCATCGACCGATTGAAATCGCGGCCGTTCACGGCCTGTCAAACAGTCGCAATCGATGCCGAATGACCGGCCGCTACGGGTGAAAGCGGACGCATCGAATCCCTCTGCGGAGGGATTTGTTAAATGAGAATCGTTTGTAATACGAGTTTGCCTGCCGTCTGGCTGAAAACAGAAACCCGGATGATAATCTGCCGGGAAACTGCATTTGGCCCGTTGCGGAAATTGGCACTATTGCGTGCGTCTCCGGCTCCACGAATCGTATTTAGGCCAGCGCCTCCTGCACGGCGCGATAGCCTTGAGAGATAGCGGCATTGGTATTGGCGGCGGCGCCCGAGTCCGAATTGGCAATGCTGATTCGACCATGTTGCTGCCGCCCGATCACCCAGGGTTTGTCGTTCTCGGATACATACTTCGGCTCCCAGAGCAGATCCGGACTGTAGGCATAGCCATGTGCCCAGCGATTTACCGTGATCGCATGGATGTCCCGTCCGGCGTCGAAGCCGGCGCCGGACAAGGCCTGGTCCAGTTGGTCACGCACATGGAACTCGAACTTGGAGAACGGTGTCGCCAGCAGCCTTCTGCGCGCTTCGCGCCATTGCTCGGGGCCCTTGATGTCCGGTGAATGGTGAACATGGCACATGTGCAACACCATCGCTTCATCCGGCGAACTGCCGAACCGGTAATCGCCGATGGAGACCGGGTAGTCGAGTTCCACCTGCTTGTAAAAATCGTTGGTGAAATAGACGAAATCCAGACCGAGTTCTGCAAAAGCGCGCCAATTTGGCACTAACACCTTGGTGTAGGTCAGCGGCACCTTGACGTTGTAAGCCAGACCCGCTTTTTGTTTCTCGGGCAACTCGGTGCACAGGTAAGGAATTGCGCTGTTGTAGCACGCCAGGATGCACCGGGCGGCACGCACTGTGTAGGCATTGCCGCCGTGCACATAGGTAATATCGACTGCCTTGCCATTGGCGCTGTGGCCGGTATTCACAACGGTGCTGTTGAGCCGGATCTTCGTGGATGACGTTTTCTGATCGAGCCTGGAGTAGTCGATTCTCGCGGTTACCACATCATCCATTGTCGTTCCCGGCACCGCTTCTGCGATCAGCGATCGCACCAGCAGGCGTGCAACGGATGCGTTGCCGTCTGGAAAGTGGAAGATATAAGGCTCGTCGCCCCGGTTGCCGGTGCGCGGCAGCGTATAAGCCAGGCCGGGCATGCCGCCGTCGTAGGACTGCACCGCGCTTGCCGGAATCTCATCGATACCGACACACCAGAAACTCATGCCCCAGCGGCGGTAAATTTCCAGCACCTGCTGGTCGACTTTAACGGTGTCTTTCAGGAAGTCGTAGTAACTGGTGCGGTTTAGTAGCTCAAGTTTTTCTTCACGGCTCATGCCCGGAAGATAATCCCGTTCGTCGGTCCACACGCGCACGAAATCGCGCTTCGCCTGGTCGCTCATTGGTGCTTCTGCCGCAAATTCTTCCCACGGGATCTTGCCGAAACCACGGACGAGTCTGCGCTCGGCGAAACTCTGATCGTCGAACATGATGGCCTTGCTGAGCCCCATTGATGAGTACAGGTTCTGGTCGAATGCCTCATAGAATTTCTGCAGGTCAATGCCGATTGCCGACAGCAGGTCTTTCGCGACCTCGCAGTAGGATGACGGCGTATCGATGGACTCAGTGCCGCCATAGCCGATGCGTGTCCGGCCCCGAATGCCGAATTCGTTGCGCTTTGCGTGCCCGCCAAAATCGTCGTGGTTGTCGAGTACCAGGATGCGCGCATCGGGTCGTTCCTGTCGAAAAAACCAGGCCGCGGACAGGCCACTGATGCCGCCGCCAACGACAACCAGGTCAAAGTGCTCTTCCGGGTCCGCATGCGGCCATTTTGTGCCGGCGACCCTGGAGTGCATGGTCTCCCACGAACCGTCATGGCTACCACGCAGGCCGGTCTTCGCAGGTGGGTAATAATCTGCCCCAAGCGCAAACGGATCGACGTCGGCACCGAATATTTCGCTCCACGGAGACAACAGAGATGCGCCGATCGCGACCTGGGTGCCGTTCAGGAAATCCCGTCTGCTGACTTTGTCTTTCACTGCGTCTTCTTGGGATAGTCGTGCAGGACCAACTCGGTACCGGGCTGTTCGTGTAACTTCCAGTCATCCTGATCGATGCTGATACACACGACACCGGCCGTAGGCAGGTTGTTTGTCAGCCCGGGCGACAGAAAATTCACAAAATCGGTCAGCCCCGGGTTGTGGCCGACGATCATGAGGCTGTTGAATCCCTCGTCCTGGGCAACGATAACATCGAGAAGGTCATCCAGCGACGCCAGGTAAAGCTCGTTTTCGCGCTGCAAAAACTCCATCGGGTAGGAAAGTTGTTCAGCAATCACTTTTGCCGTCGTCCACGCCCGGTTCGCAGGGCTGCTCAGGATCAATGATGGTCGAATACCGGCATCCGCAACGCGTTGTGCCATGATGGGCGCGTCGCGCTCGCCTCGCTTGTTCAGCGGACGATCGCGGTCGCTGAGCGCGGGATTATTCCAACTGGATTTGGCGTGGCGAACAATCGTCAGCGTCTTCATGGGATTACATCAGCCCGGTTTGCAATCTTGCCTCATCGGACATCATAGTCTGGTTCCAGGGTGGGTCGAACACCAGTTGCACCCTGACATCGGCAACTGTCGGGATAACGGCAATTTTCTCTTGCGCGTCCTGCGCCAGGATTTCGCCCATGCCGCATCCGGGCGCCGTAAGCGTCATGTCGATGTCTATTGACCGTTCGCCGTTGTCAAGCGGCCTCACCTGGCAGCGATAGATCAGGCCGAGGTCGACGATGTTGACCGGGATTTCGGGGTCATAGCAGGTTTTCAACTGCTCCCAGATAACGGCCTCGATGTCTGCATCGGTCGGATTGTCCGGTACTGCGGGCGGGGCCGTCGGCTCCTTGCCGAGCGCGTCGGCATCGATGCCCGCGATGCGAAACAGGTTGCCCTCCACGTAAACCGTGAAGCTGCCGCCAAGCGATTGCGTAATGAATCCAACCGTTCCCTCCCGCAATACCAGCTCCTCGCCGGCAGGGATGACAACGGCTCTGACGTCGCGCTCGAGCGTAACGGGTTCATTGCTATGTCCGAACATGACTTTCCTTACTCCGTGCTAGCCGGTGATTGATGTTTCAAAATCGCAGAGTGCAATGCATGCCAGGCGAGCGTTGCGCACTTGACTCGCGACGGGTAGTTACGCACACCCTCGAGCGCGCGCAGCTTGCCCAGATCGGCATCATCGCCTGAAAGTTCGGCTTCGCCCGTCAGTCGCGACGTCACCTCTTCGAATCGCTGTAATGCCCTGGATTTGTCGAGGCCGATGATCGTGTCTGTCAGGAGAGACGCCGACGCCACGGAGATCGCACAGCCAGAGCCCTCAAACCCCGCGTCACAAATTTTTCCAGCGTCGTCGAGCTTCAGGTACAGGTGCAACTTGTCGCCACACAATGGATTGATGCCTTGCGCCGCGTGCGTCGTACCTTCGATTTTTCCAAAGTGTCGAGGCTTCCTGGCGTGATCGAGAATCAACTCGCGGTACAAGTCGCGAAGCTCATCGGCAGTGAATGCGTCGACGCTGTTCACGCGAAAATCTGCCGTGCTTTTTCGACGGCTGCAGCAAATCGATCAACGTCGTCGGTGTTATTGTAAAGCGCCAGTGATGCGCGCGCCGTGCCGGGCAATCCGAAAAACTCCATTACCGGCATAGCACAATGATGGCCTGTTCGAATCGCAATGCCTTGTTGATCCAGGATCGTACCAAGATCATGCGGGTGAATTTCATCGAGCATGAACGACTGCACACTCGCTTTTTGCGCGGCGGTTCCGATCAGACGAATCCCGTCAATATTACCCAGCTTCTCTGTCATGTACGCGAGCAGGCTGTGTTCGTGCCTGGCGATGCGGTCGAGTCCGAGCCGCGACAGGTAGTCAATGGCCGCGCCCAGCCCGATGACTCCGGCGATATTCGGCGTGCCGGCTTCAAACTTGTAGGGCAGTTCGTTAAAGGTCGTGCCATCGAGACGGACCTCGAGAATCATGTCGCCACCGCCTTGCCACGGCGGCATGGCGTCGAGCAATGCCTCGCGTCCGTAGAGGACGCCGGTGCCGGTCGGGCCGAACATCTTGTGACCCGAAAAGGCATAGAAATCGCAATCGAGGTCCTGAACATCGACTGCCATATGTGGCACACCCTGTGCGCCGTCGATGAGGACAGTGACGCCGTGTTCTTTCGCCCATCCGATGATCTCCTTCACGGGATTGACAGTTCCGAGAGCGTTGGATACATGACCAATCGCGAGTAATTCGACATCGTCGGTGATCAGCGCCCGAAGTGCCTCTGGAATAATCTGGCCGAATTCGTCGATCGGGGCAACGAGCAACTCAGCGCCGGTTTGTTCGCACACCAGTTGCCAGGGAACGATATTCGAGTGATGTTCGAGCTGCGTAATGAGAATTTTGTCGCCAGGACCAATTTTCGGACGGCAGAAACTCTGCGCGACCAGGTTAATCGATTCCGTCGTGCCACTGGTCAGGATAATTTCGCTGCGGCTGGCCGCATTGACGAATGTTTGCAATTTGTCGCGCGCACCTTCGTAGGCCTCTGTTGCACGATG
>CAYLTW010000123.1:0-7514 GCA_964386735.1 uncultured Woeseiaceae bacterium | reverse complement strand
GTTCAGTACATATCCCGACCGGCTGAAATGGGTCCATCTGCAACCGTCTCCAGTAGTCCCAATCGTAGCATTTGAATGGCTGGGTCTGGGCGCTTAGGCGTCGTCGTGATTGATTCAAACTGACACTGTTTGTCTGATCAAGTACCGACTATCACAGCTAGTGTCGATTCCCAATCGAGAAGTCCGAAAATAATACCGGCACTAAAAAAGGAGTCGAATCGAATTCACTGGAAAATCCGATCAACCCCTGTTTTCATGAGACCGATGAAACTACCTAAGACCCTTGTATTCCTGACTGTAGCAGGCGGCTGCGGCGAAGCCGCCAGGGCCGGGGATGCCGATGCCAACCCGTACAACGTCGACGCCAAAGACATGAGTTTTTACTCTGACCCCAATTATCGCGAAATGCCGGGATACCCGAGGCGCGCGCAGGCGGCCCTAATCTGCGGCGACGGAGAGCTCGCGGCCTGATCAAGCGCGCCCTCGATTGCAAGCGCTTCAATTTTTGGCTGGTAAACCCGTAACCCGACCAGCGTCGCTAACCGTACGTCATCATCTTCGTCGGCCAGACCCTGAATAATGATGCCCCGATGTGGAGACTCTGCACAGCAGGCGCGACGCACAAGCCAGATGCGCATAGCCGCGCCCAGCCTGCTCCAGAATTTTTCCCATGCGTCGACATCGAGGTCGCTGCGCTCCAAAGTCAGCAAAAGAAACTCCTGAAACGGACCTTGCAGTTCGGACAACCACGCGTCTATCGTTTCACTGTTCGGTTCCGGAAACGGCTCGGCGCCGTGTGAAAACGCGGCGACCCGAATCGCATCAGCAGTATCGTATGGGCGCTGACCCTCGAGAAACTCTGCGGCGATTCTCACTTTACTCATGTTGTCGCCGCTGCGTAACAGGCTGAGCAATGACGATCTGTCCGGTACGAGGCCGCGCTCGCGTACAAACTGAGCCGCCAGATGCAATAGCTCGTCGTCGTTTTCCTCAAGCAACACAGTCCGAAATGTTTCATTTGCACGCGGGTCATCGAATTGCCCGATGACAGCAAGGATAGTCTTTCGATCGCTGCGATTCGTTGTCGTTCTCAATGTGTCGACAAGCAAATCGATGACGTCGTTTCCATTATGTGCCGCAAGCTGCAAAGCTTTCTCGGGGCTCTCAAGAATGCTCGAATAGGCTGCCGCACGATATGCCAGATCGGCGTGTTGAAATAACGGTGCCAGGTCGGCAACGCTTCGTACTCGCATCTGTCCGGACGGTTGACTCAAGGATCGAGCACCACGCTGACGGCGTCACCCTCACAGGGAACGGCGAAGGGTTGGTCTGCGCTGGGATTCACGTTGCCGATCGTGTTTGTGAAGCCCGTGCAATAGGGACCGGCGCCCACTTCCACGCCCAGAAGCTTGTCGAGACGCAGTTCCGGCGTCTTGGGGTCCAGGCTAAAATATTTGCAGACAGAGATGCTCAAGAAGAAACGTACGCCCAATGTCAGTGCCGGCCGGTGACTCAGGTCAACCCGGAGATCGTGCACCTTGTCCGTCGCGGTACTCAGTTGACCGCTTAGTTTGCCGGCGGAATACTGGAGACTCGTTACCTCTTGACTATCGAGAAACACACGCCGAAAGCTAATGGATACGGGGACAATAATGCTCAGCTCTGGTCCGAGGCTAAAGCCGCCCCAGAGGGCTTTGAGGCCCTTGTCGATTGCCTCGAGTTGTGGCCACAATGGCACGATATTGATGACGATTGTTAACGTTGGCGACGGAGTGATGTTGCCATTATTTGAATTAAACTGATCCTCGACACTATCAAACATGCCCCAGGCACTGACCTTGATCTTCACTCCAGGTTTGTTCTTGTCTTCTTTCTCGATATCCTTGCCTTTCTTGATATCATTGCTCTTCTTTTTCTCCTTCATGAGCTTCTTGATCAGATCCACAAGCAATCCGATAAGGTCGATCTTCGGTTTTTTTTCGATTCGAAACGCCTTGACCCACCGAAGCCCCCAGCCGTTCTTCCAGGTATACTTCGGGAATCCTTGGTCGACCTGCAGAACGACGGGAAATATTACTTCCAGACCGGCGACTATGCCCGCGTCGGCCCGGTCACCGGATACAGACAGCGTGACGTGCTGGCCGTTTGTCTCGCCTTTCACGACAAATTTCGCTGCATAGGCTGGCCCGCAGATGCCGGATACAAGGGCATAGTGCGCGCTACCGGTAAATCGCCATAGCGCGATCCGTTTTTTTGACGTGCTGAATATCCGTTTTCCTTCGCCAGCAGCGGTATTGCCAGCACTGACAGCGCCGACTTTCGGTAACAGCGCAATGCCAGTGCAAATATCGATCGGGTCCGGCGTACCAATTCGGGTGGGTTTTATCTCTGCCATGATGTTCTCCTATGACGGAATGCCGACGAGAATGGCGGGTTCACCTTCGCCGAATTCGGCGTAGACCACGATGCGGCCGTTTTTGTCTGCCTGTCGGCTGTGATAGCCGTGCATCAGTCCCGTGATCGCCTGCCCGTCGATCTCGTCACCCAATTTGAGAATCGTCGTTGGTGCGCCAGAGGCCACCATTCTAAGTTCAATCGGGTTCGTTTCATCGTTATTGAATTGCAGATAAAACATTGCGCCGTTCTCGCTCAGTACCGGCGCAGAGAAAGAGTAGATGGGTCCGTCGGTATCGGTCCGGGCTATCTCTGTCGCCGGCTGACTATTGTTGCGGAAGAACAGCTCCTGTCTCTGGCCATCGGTGCTGTGAGCTATCCATGCGGCGGCGCCGTCGACGCCGGCGCGCGGCCCCATAATTACTTCTCCGGCAACCCTGCTTTCCAGATCGAACACCGTTGGTGCACTGAGCACCCGCGGTTGCACTGACTGCGTTCTTAAGCCCGACGTATCCTGCAACAACGCGCCCAGCGATCCCTGATCAGCGCCGCCGCCAGCGGGTAGCGTTAGAGCTATCTGCGTCTGCGCAACGAAATTGGCGCTGTCGTACATATCGATCAGACCGAAACCGCTAACCATCGAATTGCTGCGACCCAGCAATGCGGTGCCACTTCGCATCAGTGGCAATGCCTGCGATCTCGATGCATCCGCGAGCGAAATTACGCCCTGAGCGATTTCGTTCTCGGCATTCGTGAAGTGCGATACGAGCAAGAGGTTTCTCTCGTCATCTATCGCAAGGTCACCGAACGCGCCGCCAAACTGGCCACCATCGGGCATTGCGTCGCCGAATCCCACAACCCGGCCGAATTCGTTGCTGGTGGCGACGAATACCGTCGACATCGACTCCGGACTGGCCGGGCCGCTGCCGGTTGAGTAGAAGTCAAGAAGCAGCGCGAGGTCGCCATTGCCGTTGAGATCCGTGCGATGAATTCTTCGGACAACCTGCCCGCCGATTTCCGTCTTGCCGGTGGCCACCACCGTACGCGAGTCTGCAATGCTCGGCCGGTCAGCGCTGAAATCCATAGTCAGTTCGTAAAGACCATAGGAGTCATTGCCATTGTCGCCGTAGAATACGATCTTGCCCTGGTCGTTGAGCAGGATTCCCGGCGTTATCTGTCGCAGCGGATCGAATAACGACTGCGCGCCATCAAGAATTTTGAAAAACTGATAGTCGCCAGGCAGTGGCTCGCTCGTAATTCCGACCGAGCTTTCGCTGCAACCGTAAGGCAGGAGGATGACACCGCCGGCCGCTGCGCCGGCAACTTTCAGGAAATCTCGTCTGTTGCGAATGCCCGAATCCGTGGGGTTACTCATACTTTGACCTCCACTTGATTTTCATTGGAACGAACGGCGAACAGTGGTCTTATATTGGTGCAGCTCGCCGAATACGGTAACTATAACCCAAAAGCGAGCATCTTTAAGTTAGTGTACTCAAATCTTGCAGATTGACTGGAGCGGCCGAAATGCAACAGCATCATTCCGTAACGAGCGCATTGCTGGCCGCCGCCGCATTGATATGCGTGTCCGTGGCCGGCTGCGACAATCCGGTTTCCGCGCCTGTCAGTTTCGCCGCAGATCAACCTGTATTGCGTGCCGGGGACAATGTCGATGTCGCTATCGTCACGGTTATTTCGGCCGAGTACAGAGCCATGCTGTCACACATGGACCGAATCTACCCGGCAAATACGGGGCCGGACGAGACAAACTCGTTCGCGTGGGTCGGCGCTGAAATCGATCGGCCCGGAGGGCGGAGGCCGTTACGCCTGGTGATTGCTTTGGCCGGTGAGGCGGGCACAACATCAGGAGCGCTCGCCGTGCTGCAAACCGCGCGAACCTGGAATCCGGAAGTTATCCTTCTCGCAGGTATCGCAGGCGGCATGTCGCCTCAGGTAAAACGCGGAGACGTTGTCATTTCCGAAACCGTCTGGGGTTACGAGTATGGTGCGATTGGCGCTGAGTTTGCGGCACGGCGTGACTGGACATTTCAATCCAGTCCACATCTAGTGCAGTCCGCCGCCAGCTACGCGGGACACTGGCAGGCCGACATCAGCGAAAAGAAGCCGCAACCCGACGTCAAGCCTCGACATGTTGCTGGCTTGACCGCCTCCGGCAACAAGGTCATTGAAACCCTGGATTCGTCATTTATTGAGGTTGTTTTGGCGACCTTTCCGGGCATAGCCTCGGTTGAAATGGAAGGCAGCGGCGGCCTTGCCGCGGCAGAGTTGCTGTCGCTTGACCCGGGCGCGCCTGCCGTAATCATGCTGCGTGGTATTTCCGATATACCGAATCCGCGTTCCGGGACCTTCGGTGACAAGAAAGACAGGGAACTTTGGAAACTCTACGCGGCCGATGCTGTTTCGGCTTTTGCAAAAGCCTACCTTCGCGATGCCCTGCCATTGGTTGATGCCGCCGGGGGCGAATCCGCACCGAAAACCGATGTGCTGATGCTGACCTATTCGAGCGAAACCTTCAAAGCAATCACGAAGGAACTCGGCGCCAATATTGAGCCAGCCGGCAAAGCGACAGCGAGGACCTTAGTCACAGGAAGCGGGACCGGACGGACTTACACGGTAGTTATCGAGTACCTCGAGGATAGGGCCGATCCGGATCGGGTCCGTGAAAGTCTCGACCAATGGCGCCCGCGATCAGTGATGCTCGTCGATACGACCTTGGGCACATCGTTGAAGCTTGGCGACGTTGCGATGGCTCGCATGATCTGGCCATTCGAGATCGACGGCGACAAATTTTCCGCAAAACACAAGGACGCTATTCGCAACTCGAGGGCATTACTCGCGGCTGGGCAATCCATCGTTGGAGACTGGCAACCCGAGAGCCTTGCGTCGAGCGTTCTGAAATTCGGCGCCATCGCATCCGGCGCTGCTATCCCGGCTTGGGACGACCAACAATTGACGCAAACGATTGTGGCCGCAAATCCTCGTACAATTGCGATCGATGCTGAGTCGGCGATGTTCGCGAAAGCAATGACGGCCCGACGGTCGGGCCGTTACGCAACCGCCTTCCTGAGCATACAGGCTGTACAACAGGTGGCAGGTTCTCCGGAATCGAACGAAACCATGGCCGCGGCGAATGCTGCTTCGGCGTCAGTGTACTTGCTGAGACGTGCCTGGCCCATACCGCCGATAGGAAGATAGTCTCGAAGAAGATGTCTCGAGCACGCTGGGTCAAATAAAGCTCTTTGCCACTAAGTGACAGGACGTGCGGCTCCGACGTGTAACGGTGGGTGATACTTGTTTGGCATTACAATGGGCACCAGAAAGCTGGAAAATCCGATCAACCCCTGTTTTCATGAGACCGATGAAACTACTTAAGACCCTCGTATTCCTGACCTTGGTGGCTGGCTGCGCCGAAGACCCCGGCGAAGCCACCAAAGCCGAAAACGCTACCCTTATACTGACCAATGCCCGCGTCTACACGCTCAACTGGGACGAACCGGGTTTGGATGGCACTATCATGCCCAATGCACCGCATGATGCGAGCGGCTGGCACCCGGATGCCGAGGCCATCGCAATCCAGGGCGGCGAAATCCTGTTTGTCGGCAGCAGCGAAGATGCGATGAAGTTCAAGGGGGACTCAAGCCGGGTCATCGACCTGGCGGGCGCCGCCGTGATTCCCGGCCTTGTCGACTCGCACACACACGTCTTTGGCTTGGGAGCACTGCTGGATCAGGTCAACCTGGTTGGCGTCGCCACTGAGGAAGAAGCCGTTGATCTGATTGTCGAACGCGCGAAGTCCGTGCCAAAGGGCGCATGGATTGTTGGCCGTGGCTGGGATGAAGGTGCCTGGGCGAACCGCTATCCGGACAAGGCACTGCTTACAGCAGCGGTTCCTGACCACCCGGTCTTCATGGACAGCCTGCACAGTTTTGCCGGCTGGGGTAACCAGATGGCACTTGATGAAGCCGGTATTAACGCAGAAACGGATGTGCCGGTCGGCGGGGAGATGCGCATCGGAAACGACGGTCAACCAAGCGGACTGTTCCTGAACCAGGGTGTGGAATTGCTGCGTTCTGCCATCCCTGCGCCGTCGCGAGAAACCCTGACGAAGCAATTCCTGCTCGGCCTCAATCAAATGGCGGCGGACGGATACACCGCGGTGCACGACGCCGGCCTCGATACGAAAGCAATGAGCATTCTCGAGGAGCTCGAAGCAGCGGATAAGCTGCCTGTCCGCGTGTACGCGATGTTGTCATTACGTGATGAGAATCTGATTCGAAAGTGGATCGGGAAAGGTCCGGACACTGATACTGACAGCATGCTGGTTACCCGCAGCGTCAAGGCCTATTACGATGGTGCGCTTGGTTCTCGTGGCGCGCGCCTCCTTTATGACTACGCGGATAAACCCGGTCATCGTGGTATCGGCGGAGACGGTTACGGCTTCAACCAGGCGCTGAATGCAAAAGCGATGAAAGCCGGATTCCAGGTTGCGATTCATGCGATCGGCGACGCTGGCAATCGTGATGCAATCGACATTCTCGAAACTGTATTCCAGGACGATCCGTCAACCGCAACGAACAGGCATCGCATCGAACATGCCCAGGTCATAAGCCCCGAAGATATTCCGCGCCTGGGCCGGCTGGGCATCATTGCTTCGATGGAGCCACCGCACGCGATGGAAGACAAGACGTGGGCGGAACAGCGCCTGGGACCGGAGAGAATCCTCGGGGCGTACGCCTGGCGTTCGCTACGGGAGGCAGGCGCCAACCTGACTTTCAATTCCGACAATCCCGGGTCGGATCACAACATTTTTTACGGCCTGCACTCAGCGATCACGCGGCAGGACAAAAACCAGCAACCGGAGGGCGGTTGGTACGCGGACCAGAGAATGACTGCCGACGAAGCGGTGCGCGCCTACACGGCGTGGTCTGCCTACGCGAGTTTTCGCGAAGATAGAGCTGGCGTCATTGAGGCAGGTCGGTGGGCGGATCTGACCGTCATGGATGTGGATCCCTTCGTACTTGCAGATCAAAGCCCCGGCGATATCTTAAGCGGGCGAATTATCATCACGATTGTCAACGGCAAAATCGTTTACGAGAGATAGC
>CAYLTW010000122.1:0-7612 GCA_964386735.1 uncultured Woeseiaceae bacterium | reverse complement strand
TACGAGATCAGCTGGATTCGAATGTTGAGCCTGGTGCTCGGTGCCACGACACATTCCTTCGAGCTGATGCTGAGCGCGTTCATTACAGGACTCGCATTCGGTGGCCTTTGGATCAAGCGTCGCATCGACCGGGTGGCGGACCCGGTCCGTTTCTCGGGGTTCGTGCAATTGATCATGGGCGTCCTCGCACTGATGACGATTCCCACCTATGTGTTGACGTTTGAATGGATGGCCTGGTTGCGAGGTGTGCTGCAGAACACCGATACGGCGTTCGCCGCATACACGGTCGCGAGTCATGTCATCGCGCTTGCGGTCATGTTGCCGACGACGTTCATGGCTGGCATGACACTGCCCCTGTTTACGTACGTGCTTCTAAAACAAGGCGGTGGTGAGGCAAGCATCGGCCGCATCTACGCGTCCAACACCGTGGGCGCGATTGTCGGTGTATTGTTCGCCGTACACATTGGTCTGCCGGCGCTGGGGCTCAAGAATCTCATCGTATTCGGCGCTTTGCTCGATATTGTGCTCGGCCTGTTCTTGCTGCTGCGGTACGCGCGAGTGAGCTGGCGTAACGTTCGCTTCGCCTCGGCGGCGGCGGTCGTTGCCGTGGTTAGCGGCGTCATTATTTTCGGCGCCACGTTCGACGAGCGCCTGCTGACGTCGGGTGTCTATCGCTACAAGCGCACCGATACGACGAAAAACGATGAGCACGTCTTTTATCGAGACGGCAAAACGGCCAGTGTGTCGTTCCGCATTAGCGCCGATGGATTCGGCACTCTGGCGACCAACGGCAAGCCCGATGCGTCAATCCAGCTGCAACCGGACCAGCCGGCCAGCCCGGATGAGACAACGATGATTCTCGCCGCGGCGATCCCGATGGCGTATGCGCCCGGCGCCACTCGCGTAGCCAATATCGGTTTAGGCTCAGGGCAAACAGCGCATACGGTGTTGGGCAATCCCGGGATTGAGGTCGTCGATACTGTCGAGATCGAAATCGAAATGGTCAACGCGTCCCGCAATTTTAAGGATGCCGTTCGGCGCGTCTACGAGGACCCTCGTAGCCGAATTCATATTGAAGATGCGAAAACCTACTTTTCCCTGAACAATCGCAAGTACGACATCATCATCTCCGAGCCCTCCAACCCGTGGGTAAGCGGTGTTTCCAGTTTATTTTCGCGCGAGTTCTACCTGAAAGTCGGAGACTACCTGGAGGACGACGGTATTTTCGTCCAGTGGATCCAGACCTATGAGTTCAACGACAATCTGGCGAAGTCCATATTGAATGCGGTGTCGGTAGGCTTCGAGGATTATTCTATTTTCCAGAGCGACTCCAGTGACATGATCCTGATCGCCAGAAAACGCGGCAAACTTGGCAAGCCGGATTGGGGTGCGATATTGCAGGGCGAGGTTGGCAAATCCCTGGCCCGGGTGGGAATTCACAACGAATCGGACCTTCTGCTCCGGCAGTCGGTAAGTCGCGCGGTTCTTGCGCCGTACCTCGAAGATACGCCAGTGGCCGCAAACTCCGATTACTATCCCTATGTTGACCTGAACGCCGGCAAAGCCATGTTCGTTGAGTCAACAGCGAGCATGTTCTCCAGCTGGATGGTGGCATCCGTTCCGGCCCTGGAAATGCTGAATAGTTCGAGTATCCGGTATCAGGATGTCTCGCCGTCGCAGCCCACCCTACGGGCCCAAGCAGTAACTACGGCCGCGTGGATCTTTGACAAGATGACGACGGGCAATACTGTGGATTCACCAGAAAGCCAGGCTGGGGTGCCAGTTTTGTTCCGCTACACAACGGACTGGCTGCTTGCATCGCAGCAGACCTGCGTCGCGGCCGATGACCACGAATGGTGGTCTCAGACGGTCTTCTGGCTCATGTCAGCGACGCTGCCATTTCTCGATCCCGACAGGGCTCTGCTTTTGGCGGATCAAATCGCCGAATCGGCCTGCGAGCTTGCCGACGAGCCCGTCATTCAGAAACAACTTGAGCTGTATCGGGCTGTCGCAATGCGCAACGGCGATGCAATGTTTGAGATAGGTCGGGTGTTGCTGGGTGATTCACTCGATTTCGATCGGCCGTACAAATCCTATCTGATCAACGCAACAATGCTCGGCGCGGTGTCTGTCGGGCGACGTCGTGACGCATTTGAGGTTTGGTCCGAATACGGAATGCAGCACTACAACGCGAAAAACCTCCCCTCATTCATGAGGATTGTGCTCAGCTTATCGGCGCGATTCGAAGACCTTACGCGTCAATCCCCAGCTTCTTGATTCGGTAGCGAAGCTGCCTGAAGGAAAGGCCGAGAAGTTTCGCAGCAGCCGTTTTGTTGTATCGGGTTTTTTCCAGGGTCTCGATGATCGCCTGACGCTGCACATCCTCGACCTGGTCACCAAGGTTCGTGTTGGTGGTCACCGCAGGGTTGGTTTCGATCGCTGTCTGCGGCCGCATGCGCAGGTCGGATTCGCCGATTGTGCCGCTGGCGCACAGCGTCACGGCTCGCTCGAGCATATTCTCGAGTTCACGAACATTGCCGGGGAAGGCATAGGACAGCAACGTGTTCTTGGCACCCTGATCAAGCGAGGCCGACGCGCTTAGACGCTTCATAATGTGCTCGGCGAGCATCACGACATCGTCGCCCCGGTCGCGCAATGCAGGCACATGCAGCTCGATGACGTTAATCCGGTAGTACAGATCCTCGCGAAATTCACCGCCTGCAACCATGTCGGACAGGTTCTTGTGCGTTGCCGACAGGATTCGTGCGTTGACGGTCTCCTCCTCGGAAGCGCCAACCGGCCGAACCGTTTTTTCCTGAATAACACGCAGCAACTTGACCTGCATTGCGAGCGGAAGATCGGCGATCTCGTCGAGGAACAGTGTGCCGCCTTCGGCGCTTTGCACGAGCCCGGTTTTGTTGCTGATGGCGCCCGTGAAACTGCCTTTGCGATGCCCGAAAAACTCGCTTTCCATGAGTTCCGCCGGGATGGCGCCACAGTTCACCGGCACGAAGGGCCCATCGGCTCGCGGACCGCTGTCATGGATTAACCTTGCGACCAACTCCTTGCCGGTGCCTGATTCGCCTGAAATATGGACCGGTGCCTGCGACCGGGCAACCCTGTCGACCATCTCTCGCAGCTCATGCATGGCCGACGAGTCGCCCAGCAGCGGCGACTTGCCGGGCTCCGTCACGGCGTCGACCTTGAGGGCGTTTTCGACGATATTGCGCAGATTATGCAGATCGAGTGGCTTGGAAATGAAATCGAAAGCGCCGAGCTTCAGGGCCTGTACGGCCGTTTCGACGTTGCCGTGTGCGGTTATTACTGCCACGGGAATTTCCGGTGCATGCCTCTGCAGCCATTCGACAAGCTCAAGGCCGTCACCGTCGGGCAGCCTCATGTCGGTCAGGCAGAGATCAAAATGTCGCTCGCCGAGCAGCGCCTTGGCGCCGCCGACATCGCCGGCCGTCACGGTATCGATGTCCATGCGAGCCAGTGTCAGCGTCAGCAGCTCGCAGATATCAGGCTCATCATCGATAACCAGTGCAATTGCTTGGCTCATACGTCGTCCTGCGGTTCCCAGCGGTCCGGATCGGCAAATACGATACGGAAGATACTGCCTCCTCCCGGCCGGTCAAGATACAACAGTGTCGCACGGTTGAGTTCGCACAATTCGCGCGAGATGTACAGGCCGAGTCCGGTACCGCCCAGGCGATCGGTAAAAAAAGGTTCGAAGATCTTCTCGGCGCTTGCCGCGTCGACGCCGAGTCCGTGGTCGCGAACCTCCAGATACGGACGACCCGGCCCCGAGTTCGGCCCGCCGTGCAGTTCAACAAGAATACCTCCTGTTTCACTGGCGTACTTGACGGCGTTGTCGCACAGATTCCAGAGCACCTGCCGCAAATGGCTGGGGTCCATTCGTACGTTGATGCCGTCCGGAACATCCGCGACCGACAATTCACCCTCCTGAAGCTCAAGCGTGCGAGTGAACTCCTGGGCAAAATCCGCAATCCATGGCATCAGGTCAAGCCGCTCCGGGCGAGATGACTCGCGGCGGGACAGCTGCAATACATTGTCAATAATGTGGCTGACACGGCTTGAGTGAGTCTGGATGATCTCTGTCAGGCGCTTGTCATCACTGGTCAGTCCCACTGATTCCGCGAGTAGCTGCGCGGCGTGGCTCATCGCACCCACCGGATTGCGGATTTCGTGCGCGATGCTTGCGCTGAGTCGACCGAGCGACGCGAGTTTCGATTGTTGTACCCGCGCGTTCATGAGACTGGCATCTTCAAGAAAAACCAGCGCGGGCCCGTTTCGCTCGCCACCCTCGCCCAGCGGCGCCAGGTGGGCTGTGATTCTCGCGCTTTCCCCGCCGGTCATCATCGTAATTTCCGGGTGAGACGATAGATCGCGGTCGTCGCGCCACCGTCTGATGTAGTCGGCTAGCGGTGCAGACATTTCGCTAAGGGGCTGGCCACTGACTGCCGCGGTTGCGCCAAGCAACCGGGCCGCGGATTCGTTGCTCAGGCGGATCCGGTCGCCTGCATCGATCACCACGATACTTTCGCGCAAATGCTGCACGATGTATTCATTGAGTTCCGACAGGTTCTTGAGATCCACACCGCGTTGCCGGGCGAGCGCCTCGCTCATTTGAATGCGGTTGGCCAGCGGCCGCGCGGCCAGTGCCATCGTAAAAATAATGGCGCTCAGGAGACCCGCCGCCGGATAGTTGCTATCGAAGCCGCTGAATTGGTTGAAAATTTCCTCGCCGAGTATGGCGAATGTGGCAATCGCCGCGAGAATCATGGGCAACTGTGCGGGCAGCACGAGGCTTCCCGCGCCAACAAATACAATGAGCAAGCCACCGAGGCCACTCGATATTCCGCCACTCGTATGCATTAGCAGCGATACGGCGGCAATGTCGACGAGCAGATGCACGACGGCCTGCAGGTTGAAAGCGGCCCAGCGCTTCTTGATGGCAATACCAAAAAACACCGCAAAAACGAGGTAGGCAGACGTCGTGGCCGTGAACAGGGCCGGGAAGCGGTCGCCGAACAGATGTGGCTCCCCGCCGGCAAAGAACAATACCAGGAGTACGACCGCGATCAGGAGCCGAAACACGTTCAGCGTGGTCAGGACGCGCCAGGTGAGGTCCGGTTCCTCGATAGCCCGCTGCAACAAGGCATCCCGGCTGTCGCGAATCGTTTTTTTGCCGGTGGACTCAATGTTTGCCTGGTTCATCATCCACGATTGTAAACAAAAATCAGCGGCGAGGACCGAAACGGACAATTGCTTTGCGTCCGAACCGGCTTTGCTCCAATATAAGCCGGATTTTTCGCGGCAGGACTTCGGTCCCAGCGTCGTCCTCCAACAACAAGACAAATCCATGAATCTGCACGAATACCAATCGAAGAAATTGTTTGCTGACTGCGGCATTCCAGTACCGCGTGGTATTCCGGCGGGCACCGCGGATGCCGCGGTAAAGGCAGCAGAGGAACTGGGTGGCGATCTTTGGGTCGTCAAGGCACAAGTGCATGCGGGCGGTCGAGGCAAGGCCGGCGGAGTCAAAATTTCGCGGACCCTTGACGAGGTGCGTGAGCACGCCGCTGGCATGCTGGGTACTCAGCTGGTAACACACCAGTCGGGGCCCGACGGGCTGCCCGTCAACATTGTCTATGTCGAGGAGGGTTCCGACATAGACCGAGAGTTGTATCTGTCAATGCTGCTCGATCGCGAGGTCAGCCGCGTGGCGTTCATCGCGTCTGCGGCTGGCGGTATGGACATCGAAAAAGTAGCCGAAGAAACGCCTGAAAAAATATTCTCGGTTGCCGTGGCGCCGGATGCGGGCTTGCAGGATTACCAGGCACGTCAACTGGGGTACGGCCTCGGACTGGACAAAAAGCAGATGCGCCAGTTCGGAGATCTCCTTCAGAAGCTCTACAAGCTGTATATCGACTGTGATGCCAGCCTCGTCGAAGTAAACCCCCTGATCACCAACAAGGACGGCGACGTTATCGCGCTGGATGGCAAGATCAATATTGACAGCAATGCGTTGTACCGCCAGTCGAAGCTCGTCGAGTTGCGAGACGAGTCGCAGGAGGATGAAAAGGAGCGCGAAGCGGCCGAACACGACCTCAACTACGTTTCGCTGGATGGCAATATCGCATGCATGGTCAACGGCGCCGGGCTTGCGATGGCGACCATGGACCTGATCAAACTGCATGGAGGCGATCCGGCCAATTTCCTGGATGTCGGCGGTGGCGCAACCAGCGAGCGCGTTGCAGAAGCGTTCAAGCTGATCCTGTCGAATCAAAATGTAGCCGCCATTCTCGTCAACATATTCGGTGGCATCGTCCGCTGTGACGATATTGCCGAGGGCATCATCAGTGCCATTAAGGAAGTGGGTGTCAGCGTGCCCGTTATCGTGCGTCTTGAAGGCACCAACGTGGACAAGGGACGTCGGCTGCTGGCGGACAGCGGACTCGATATTGCCACGGCCGAAGATCTGACCGATGCCGCCAAAAAGGCCGTGTCGGCGGTGGTCTGACGAGACGACGAAAATGAGCATTTTGGTTGATAAAAACAGCAAGGTCGTTTGTCAGGGCATAACCGGTAGCCAGGGATCGTTTCATACCGAACAGGCCATCGACTACGGCACACAGATTGTCGCTGGCGTGACCCCGGGTCGCGGCGGATCGAAACACCTCGGCGTGCCGGTTTTCGACACGATGGTTGAGGCTGTTAGCGAAACCGGGGCGGACGTCAGCATGATCTATGTGCCGGCCCCTTTTGCAGCCGACGCTATTCTCGAAGCAGCCGATTCCGGTGTAAGGCTCGTCGTCTGTATTACAGAGGGCATACCGGTAAACGACATGGTCCGGGTAAAGTCTTCACTGCGCGACCATGACTGCCGCCTGATCGGGCCCAACTGTCCGGGTATCATCACGCCGGACGAATGCAAGATTGGCATCATGCCTGGCTTCATTCACACGCGGGGTCGGATCGGTATTGTGTCCCGTTCCGGGACACTGACTTATGAGGCGGTGTACCAAACCACGACCAACGGCCTCGGACAGAGCACCAGCATCGGTATTGGCGGCGATCCCGTGCGCGGTATGAATTTCATCGATTGTCTTGAGCTTTTCGAAGCGGATCCCGAGACCGAGGGTGTCATCATGGTCGGCGAGATCGGCGGCACGGATGAAGAGGCGGCGGCCGAGTACATCAGGGCGAATGTCACGAAACCCGTCGTCGCCTACATTGCCGGTGTCACCGCACCGCCGGGCAAACGCATGGGTCATGCAGGCGCCATCATAGCCGGCGGCAAGGGCACCGCGGTCGCCAAGTTTGAAGCATTGGATGCCGCCGGTGTTGCCACAGTACGTTCGCCGGCGGAACTGGGTAGCAAAATGGCTGAGGTACTTGGCTAAGCAGATCACCTTGGCGCTCGCCCAGCTCGACCTTGCAGTTGGCGATGTCCCCGGCAATGCCGCGAAAATAATCGACTACGCTAATCGTGCTCGCGACGAGTTGCAGGCAGATCTGGTGGTTTTCCCAGAGCTTAGCGTTTGCGGCTATCCACCCGAGGACCTGTTGTTTCACTCCGGTCTCC
>CAYLTW010000121.1:1422-7661 GCA_964386735.1 uncultured Woeseiaceae bacterium | reverse complement strand
CCCCATCCTGCGCGGGCAGATGCGGGTTGAGTTTGCTGTAGCGTTCAGTCTCATGGCATTCAAAACAAGCCTCCCCGGGATGGCGAAAAGGTCCGTTTCGCAGGAACGCCGGATTTCGATACCGCTCCCGGCGGCCCCCTGTGCACTGCAGGCGCATCGAGTGGCAACTTGTGCATACGATGCGCTCGTCGACCAGCGCGGACCGGTACGAGTCCGGAAGACTCAGCTGTCCGAGATCCTGCGTCGGCAGGTTTGTCGGATGCGGACACGTCGAATCCGCATCGTTGTCATGACAGTCCGCGCATAACTCGCTGAACGGCTCGACTCTGAGATCGGACGCATCCACTGGCGCCGGGTTGTTGTGGCAGGTGATGCAGGCCGATTTGTCCCAGTGCGGAGACTCTTCGGACACTGCGACGACACTGGCCAGCAGTGTCAGAACCAGCAAGGCAGCAGCGGTTGGCGGCGAAACGCGATAGGCCGGGCGCATCAGTAGTTCTCGTCATTATGGTCCTGGCCATGACAGGCCAGATCGCAGGACCCGCTGAAACGCCCGCCGTCCACAAAACGGAGTAGCCCGTTGTTGTTGGGACTCACGACACTGATATCGAAATTTATGAGGTGGCTGTTGTTGACGCTGTTACCCTGCGTCGAACTGACGCCGTGCGGATCGTGGCAGACATTACAGGGCGCGTCTTCCCCGCGTATGTGCGTGTCATGCTCGCCGAAACTTTCGTCATTCAGAATGCTGTTGCGGCTGTGACAGGAGTAGCAAAGCGCGTACGCCGAATTACTCTCCGGCGTATTGTCCAGCGTTACATAGCGGCGCGCCAGAATGGGTTCAAACGCGGAGCCGTGTGGGCCACTGGGGCCCACTCCTCCGGCTACCGTGGAACTATCGGAATTATGGCAGTCCGTGCATTCGATAACGGATGTCGGGGTGAGGGGATCGATCAGGCTGGGCACATCCGGATTCCTGCCAATGCCCGCGACCGGGTGGAACGAGGGATTGCCTAGCTGGAATTCAAGTCGCGTATTGAGCTGATCGTGTTGTCTCGGTGTCGGATTCGGGCCCGGGTTCGGATTGTCCGCATGACAGCGAAAACAGACCTCGTAGGATTGGCTGGCCGGGTCGACTTCGCCGCCCGACAAGTCGATCCCGCGAACATTCGTCAGCACACCGGTAATCGGCGTCGCGCCAGCACGCGTCGCATGCGGATCGTGACAGTCCACACATTCGACGTGGCGATCGACAACGGTGCCCGGCTCAACCGGGTCGTGCACCAGGGCGGTGTCGATGATTGGATGGATGGACAGTTTATTAAATTCC
Organism: uncultured Woeseiaceae bacterium; assembly: GCA_964386735.1. Lineage (GTDB taxonomy): Bacteria > Pseudomonadota > Gammaproteobacteria > Steroidobacterales > Woeseiaceae > UBA1847. The sequence goes on along the minus strand of CAYLTW010000121.1, from coordinate 6,331 downwards.
GCCATGACATCCTGGTTTGCGACATTGCCGTTGTGGCAGGCACGGCAATTGTCTTCCTCGATCGCATATTGCAGCAGCCGCGGCCCGCCAGTCGCGGAGTGTGGCAGGTGGCAGTTCTGGCAGGCGTTATCCATAACCGTAACTTCGTCACTGACAGGCCAGGGATCCGGCAGCACGCCGTTCCACCCGGACGCGGACAGGCTGTGCGGCGTGAGTCCCCAGCCCGTTTTCTGGTGGCACTCGTTGCAGAGTTGCGATCGGGTATTGGGCCAGGCCAGGAATTTGCCGAACTGATCGTCATGCGCGTCATGGCAGGTCGTACACTGGAGCTGACCGTTCGCATCGAGCCCTATTTCCGGTCGCAGTGTACCCGGATCGCGGAGTTCGCCGTTCTGGCTGGCGAGCGAGCTCGAATACTCGAAGGAGATAGGGTGATCGTGCGTGAGGTTGGTGCCGATCAGCGACGGGCCGACAGGCATCGTTACGACACCGCCCGCCATAACGATGTCATTGGTCTGGCTGAGTACTTCACCGAGCGCAATCGTGCCGTCATGACAACTCAGACAAAGCAGCGAATCGCCGGTGGGTTGTCCGGGTGCCGCAAGCGCTGTGCTGCTCGAATAGGGAACGTAGTTGAGACCCGGCGAGTTGCGATTCCAAAGCGGCGCGATTGGCACGGACCGGTGGGGGGTATGGCAAAAGATACAAATCTGCGATTCCGAACTCGCCGTGACCGTGCCGGGTCCACTTGCCGACAGGTTGTGCCTGGAACTGACGATGGTCGCCGCCATAGCGGACGCAGCGACCAGGCAACATAGAATAGCCATGAAAACTCTGGGTGACTTTTTCATGGTGCAGTTCCAACGTATCGAAAAACCTGGATGCGGCGATTATGCGTGTCGGCGACGAAGATCCTGCTCCCGGAGTCAATGAACAGACCGGCAGGTAGCCAGAATTGCCCGGGGCTCTGACCTTGTTGCCCAAATGCCAGCAGGAATTGTCCGTTGCTGTCAAATACCTGTATAGCATGAAATAGCGAATCGACGACGTAGATATGACCGAAATTGTCCGCAGCTACGCCCTTGGGCCGGGACAATGCGCCCGTTGCGTCGCCGGGTTTGCCGAATTGGCTGAGCACAGAGCCGTCGAAGGAAAAGCGCTGGATGCGAAAATTCAGGGAATCGCTGACCAGCAGGTCGCGATTGTTTTCCAGCCAGAGATAGGTCGGATAATTCAGGGTCCCGGCCTGTTCCCCGCGGCGGCCATACTCGCCAATTAACGATCCCGATGCCGAGTAACGGCGAATGACCTGCGCTGCTGTATCGACGACGACGAGCTGATTGGCACTGGCATCCCAGGCGAGGCCGGTCGGCCGTTGCAACGGCGTATCCAGTTGCATTGGTTTGAGAACCTTGTCGTCGACATCAGCGACAAGAATTTCGGCCAGTTGCGAGTCCGAAACGAACAGGCGGCCGTCGGACGCAACCGCAAGACCTACGGGAGATACGAGAGAAGCTCCACCTGCCAGGCGCAGTTGTCGGTATTTCCCGGATCCCAGGTCATATCGATGCACACAGCCGGCGCCGGGGTCAGCGACATAAACTATGTTGGCCTGCTCGGCGAAGGCAACGGCCATCGGTCTCACGAGTTCGTTCTGCTGCGGGCCTGCCGTGACGCGAGCGATCCGCGACCAGATCGATGGGCGAATTCCGAGGTCCGATGGCCGGGAGAATTCTCCGATGAACTGGATTCGTGCTGCTGCCGGCGGGTCGGGCCAGACAGGGCCGACATCGCCAAACGGCTCGAGAACGACCGGGCCGGCGCAGCCGGCCACGAGCATCATCGACAACATTAAAAATAGAGCTCGAAAATGTACGCCGACCGACGACATCAAAACGCCCTCTGGATTTGCGCCGTGATGCGGGTATTGTCGCGCACCGTAGCACCGAGCGTCTCGGAAACTACTTCGCCACGCAGAATCATACGCATTTGCCGGTACATCCACTGTACAGAGAGATTGTGCGACGTTCGTTCACGGAACAGGCTGCCACCGACATCCTCCAGATAATCGCTGTCCCAGGACAGCATAATGCCACGGAGCGGGCGACTACGCAGGCTAACGCGATACTGCACCAGATCGACATTCTCAGTCGAACCTTCGTTGTTAATCACCTCCTGGTGCAACATGATTCGCATCGAACTCGCCCAGGGCAGTATCACTTCGATATAGGCGTCAATACTGTTGCGAACATAGGACGAAATTTCTTCATCCTGATCCGTGTACAAATACTCTCCCCCGACCCGCCATCGGCTGGCTATCGGATAATCGAGACGGCCGCCCAACTGAATGCTGCGAACGTCGTTCAGCGGAATGACCGGTGCGCCGCTGACGACTTTGTTATCGCGTTTGCTCAGGCGCGCAAATGCACTGAAGTAATTGAGGAAACGAACGTCAACAACAAAGTTCTGGCTCAGCGTGTCGAACTCGACGGTGCCCCCGGTCAGGTACGAATAGTCCATTAGCACGGGCTGACCGTCGGTAATATTTCCACCGACCAGGCGCTGGATGGAGGTCGTTCCCCCGACTATCACGAGCCGGTAGTCCATTCCCTCCACGAATACCTGAGTTTTGGGCTCATTGCGAACGATCACGGTCGACCTGATCACAAAGTCGCTGCGAAGTTCGATCAGGTCGTTTCCGGTCAGCCGTGCGGCCTCGTCAAATACCTGGGCCTGATCCTCCTCGGCGACCTGATCAGTGCGTCTCACGCCGAGGCCTGCACCGACGCTTAACTGGCCGAAGGACGTCGGGTATAGGTATTTTACGTTGCTCCTGATTCCCGCCAACTGGCGATTGAACGCCGTGTCCTGATCTTCCGATACTGTCGCTGTGGCATCCAGCAGAAGATTCTGACCGCGCTCATGGCTACCGCCGACCACCAGCGCACGATGACTTACGTTCGACTGCCCCGGACGATCCGTCGCCTGGTCCCGGTACTGATAAAAAGACCGCGTGCTCCGCGTGTGCCGCCAGTTCAGATTGCCGAAATATCGTTGATCCTGCAGCGTCGTGAGAACGTCCAGCTCCGTATCCTGGTCGATCAGGAAGAGTTGCTGGACGAACTCGATTTCGCCGTCTGCGCCGAACACGTTTCGCGCGTCGATGTCGGTCGACTTGGTGGTAATCAATGAACTCTGTATTGGCAGTCCGGGACTTCCGCTTAACGAATCACGCTGGTTCCAACGATACGTGAGACTTACGCGGTCGGCATCCCGGTATGACTTGAACGCATTCAGAGATATCTCGTCAATTGTCTCGTCAAGCGATGCGCCAAGCCCGGACCCGATCGTTTCGATACGGAATACGTCCAGAGTGAACTGCACCGGTGAAACCGGTTCGCGCAATTGCGCGTTCAGGCCTATATCAGTGCGCCGTATCAGGAATCTGCCGGACAGGCTCGTGGACACCGAGGGATGACTGCGTTTGAAATAGGTACGCACCGGGTACGCTTTCCGACTCAGAAATTTCAGGTCCGCCGTGAAGTTGAACAGAGCCTCGTTGGCGCTGTTCGAGCCAGGTGTCGAATCGAACTCCTGCGTCACGAGCAGCGGACCGCCGCCGATAATCATGTCGATGAAATCCGGGTGGTACAGGTAGCTTCGAGTCAGGACGAAAAGATCCGCTTCAAGACTGCTCTGACTCTCGAAACCGCTTATTGCGCCCACGCTGGAACGCTCCCGGTCATCAAGAAGATACTTGACGGACGCCGAACCGCTGATGTCGGTGAAATGAAAACCACCGATCTCTGTATCGCGCTCGTCTGCGATGGCCAGCCCGGATACCTGCAACGATGCAATCAGCAGGACGACGACGGCGCCGAATTTTCGGGAATCAAATAGATACGAGCCGAGACAGAAGAAAGTGGAAACTGTTTGAGAACGGCTACTCAACGGGCGGACCCTAATCTCTCATCGCGCCGTATCCGAAAACAGCAATCTTGTTCCGGCCGAACTGACTGGCCACAAGTACCAGGTATTCGAGCTCGAATTTCGGGTCCGCATATTTGCGAAAGAAATCCACGTTGTCATAGTCGATTTTGACCACGGTGGGCAGGTTGAAATCACCCGGCCTGCCGCCCGGCCCACCGAAAAACAGCAAGGGCGTGCCTTCGGAGTCGAGTATCTGGACATTCGTAAACGCGGAATCGACCACGTACAAGCGCTCATTTTTGTCAATTGCAATACCCTTCGGGCGAGCGAATTGCCCTGCCGCAGTACCTATCTGTCCTATGACTCGAATGAACTCTCCATCCGGGGAAAAAACCTGCACGCGAAAATTTCCGGTGTCGGTTACATAGATGGAATCGTCGGGCCCGACAGCGAGGTTGGTCGGCTGAAACAACTCGCCAGGATTAGAGCCGTTCGAGCCGAACTCAAACAGGAATTCTCCACTTTGCTCATCCAGAACCTGGATTTTGTGATGCAAAATATCGGAGATGTAGAGACGATTGCGTACGACGGCGACATCGACGGGACGAAACTGACCCGCCGCGCCGAGTGCATCGACAAAACGATCGTCACGATCGAAAATCAGCACTTGCTCGCGTTCGGTATCGGTAACGTAACGAGTTCCATTTTCAGTGATTGTTATGTTGATCGGTTTCGGCATGCGGCTTGCGCCGCTGCCACGAACGATCCTCGAACGCGCATTGGCAAAATCAAAAACAACGTAACCGCCACCGCGGGTATCCACGGCATAAATGGCGCCTTCGAATACGGCCAGCCCGTAGGGCTTGTTTATCAGGTGCGCCTCGGTGCCCTCGTCGCCAAAAACGAAATTGCGGAAGGACTCGTTACTTTTTCCGAGGTCGAGTTGTGACGAAAACTTGGTTAGATATTGTAGCCGTGC
>CAYLTW010000121.1:0-1322 GCA_964386735.1 uncultured Woeseiaceae bacterium | reverse complement strand
GCAGGCAGCAGCAGATCGCTCACCAGGCCGGTGTTGGTCTTGTCACCGCCCAGACCGATGGTTACCGTGGTTGCGGCCGGATCCAGCAGTCCCGGATCGATAGTAGCAAGGGCCGTATCGTAGGTGAACGATATTGGATGGTCGTCGCTCAGATCAGTGCCGATGTAATGAGGATCGCCCGGAGACATGAAGTCGGTTCCCGTGTTACCGCCGTAACTGTCAATCGCGACAGTGCCATCGTGGCAGGAGAGGCACAGTATAGAACTTCCGGTTGGCTGCCCTGGAAGCGCGTTCATCGTCGGGCTGGAATACAGGACGAATGTCGCGATAGAGACCTCGTGATTCCACAGTGGCGCGGTCGCTACGGAAGTATCGGCGCCGTGCGGCGTGTGGCAATTGACGCAGATTTGACCGTCGGCGTTAAGGCTCGAAAAATCATGAGCCGAGCCGGTAATAGTGCCGGCCGCTGCCGATCCCGCGAAAAACGTAAACGTCAAGATCAGCGCTGCTGGTACGGCAGCGTAGGCGAGCTTTCTCATTTTGGTCTTGCCGGGCATAGTCTGTCTCCCTTTTAGTCTAAGTCTACTTCATGTAAGGGTGTTGCCGAAAGTCCCTTTTCTTCAGACGGTCCTCTCCCAACATGACGAATTTTCCCTTATGGGGCCGCAGAAGTGCATTGTGGGCTCTACCTACGCGATTTCGTGAAAAACGAATACCGCTCTTAGCTCGTGCGAAATTGCCATGAGGGGAGATGATTATTCTCTTCGGCCACGCATGTATCGGGGGACTCGACTCGACATAATGTGGTTGCTAACCCGGGGGAGAAGCGCGCTATAAACTGGCAGCGGGGATGCGCGAAAAAAGGGGTCGGATCCAACTACTCGGTGATTGCACTCGATCCCTCAGTAGCCGTCGTTCCAGAACAGCCTGCAAACTCCGCCGACCATCCACGATCAACAAACCGAATCGTATTGGGCAATGTAATCGACTAGCTCGGCCAGATCCTCTTCGGCCTCTCGCACAATCCTGACACGATATTTGGTCACGCTTGTGGTTTGGCCAACTCTGCCCGCAGCGTTTTTATCGCTTTCAAGAACGGCCGTGATCCGGATTCTTCAATGCTGCGCTTGCCCTGCGCCAACAGCTTGAGCAATGCCAATGTTTCCTGGGTCTGTTCGTACGTCGCAATGTCCTGAACGATCGCGCGAGCCTCGCCGTTTTGCGTGATGGTGATCGTTCTACGGTTTTCGTTGACCTCTCGGATGACGTCAGCCGTATGGGTCTTCAGAAAACTAATTGGCTTTATTGACTCGCTTGGTTTC
>CAYLTW010000120.1:4097-7790 GCA_964386735.1 uncultured Woeseiaceae bacterium | reverse complement strand
CGCCCGCATGGCGGGCTGCTACGAGAAATGTTGATCGCACGGTGGTGGTTCGCCCGAGTGATGTTATGTCAAATAATGTCGAGTAAACCCGCTTAAGTCGCTGATTTGCTGTTCCACGAATGTCACTTCAGGGAAAAATTTCCCAGATTATTTCTCAGAATCTGCGCTGATTCACAGACCTTCGTGCGTTTTCTCCTTACTGTATGTCTGAGGATCCGGGGCTCGGCATGGACAGCAAACTTAGGGACAAGATCAGGAAGGCCACTGAGCAGTCTGACGTCAAGAAGTCAGACTTTGTCGAATTGCTCCGTTTGATCGATGAGCACTACGACAAAATGGAAGCGACTATCACGCAGTCGCTGACCGCCAGCACCCCGATCGATGCCGTGTTTGACAGCGTTACCGAAGCCGTCATGTCCGTCGGCGCGTCCGGCACGATTCGTGTTTGCAACAAAGTTTGTGCGCGCTACTTTGGTCTTACCAAAGATCAGCTCATCGGCTCCAAAATCGAGCACATTTTGCCCGCGGCAAAAGGGCAGGACCTGGCCACATTCCTCGAAAAGTTCACATCGGACCTTGACGATACTCAGGTCGATTTCTCGGGAGGGGAGGTCAAGGCCAGGCGCGCCAGCGGTGAGTTGTTTGTTGCCGAAATAAACGCAAGCAAGCTCGAAGCTGCCGAAGGCGTGATATACGTTATCAGCCTTCGTGATGTTACCAGGCGCCGCGAGGCGGAAGATACGCTAAGAGAAAACGAGGAGCGTTACCGCGCGCTGGTCGAGAATGCGCCGGAAGCGATTATCGTTTTCGACGTCGATAACAATCGGTTCATCGATGTGAATGACGAGGCGTGTGCGCTGTTCAACCTTTCGCGTGCGAGACTGATCACCGTTGGGCCGGAGGCCATCAGCCCGAAGATGCAGCCGGACGGTACGCCTTCGTTCGGTATTCGGCGTGGATACATCGAGCGTGCGCTGGCGGGCGAACATCCGATATTCGAATGGACGCACAAGGATTCGACAGGTAAGGAGTTCCCTTGCGAAGTTCGCTTCAGCCGCATGCCATCCGGCAAGAAGCAGCATATTCGAGTCAGCGTCACGAATATCACCGATCGCAAACGCAACGAGACCCTGGCGTACGCGCAAAACAAGATTCTGGAGATGATCGCCTCGAGCACGCCGTACGATCGTACGCTGCGATCGATTTGCCGATTCGTCGAACGAGTCAGCGATGGCCTCAAGACCGCGATCATGGTACTCGACGCCAGGAACCAGACGCTAAGCGTCGAGCAGGCGCCGAGCCTTCCGGATTCATTCAAGTTATGCCTCGACTTCGTTAAAGTCGACGCCGAAGGTCTCACCTGCGCCGCGGCCGTGTATCACGGCCGGGACCGGATCGCCGCGGATATAGCGCAAGAGCCGGGCTGGGGACCGCACCTCGGCGAGGTCGAGACACACGGTATCGGCGCCGTGTGGTCATTCCTTTTGTACGGTACTGCAAGTCGTGTCATTGGCACGATGGACGTCTATATAAACGATTCGCGTGAACCAACCACAGATGAGTTGGACAAGTTGAGTCGCATGGCGCGCCTCGCCGGCATCGCGATCAAGCGGCAGCAGGACGAGGACAAGCTGCGAAACAGTGAAGCCCGCTATCGCGGGCTGTTCGAAAACGTGGTGGACGGTGTCTACATCGCGTCGCGCGAAGGCGAACTCGTAACGGCTAACCCGGCGCTCGTTGAGATGCTGGGCTACGACAGCGTCGAGGAAATGAAGGCAGTCGGCAAGACGACGATGCTGTACGTCAACCCGATCGACCGCGAGCGCGTGTTCGCCCGGCTGGAATCGCAGGGTGTCGTCAAGAATTTCGAGTACCGCCTGCGACGCAAGGATGGCACCGAAATTGTCGTCCTCGAAAATGCGCGTGCTGTCTATGACGACGATGAAAACATCGTCGCGCACGAAGGCACTATCACCGATATTACCGACCGCAAACGCGCCGAGACGCGCGTGTTTGAGGAAAAGGAGCGGGCGCAGGTGACGCTGCAATCCATCGGTGATGGCGTCATTACGACCGATGCAGATGGCGACGTTGACTACATCAATCCCGTGGCTCAGGACCTGACGGGTTGGGACATGCGCAGCGCTCGCGGCAAGCCGGTCGCCGAAATCATGACGATCATCAATGAACACACGCGCGCTACCGTGGACAACCCGGCCATGCGCTGTCTCAGGGATGGTCGCATTGTCACGCTCGCTGAAAACTCGATCCTGGTAACGAGAAAAGGCGACGAAATTCCGATCCAGGACTCGGCCGCGCCGATTCGCGATCGTATCGGAAATATCATCGGCTCAGTCATCGTTTTCCATGACACGAGCAAGGAGTCGCGCCTGTTCCGTCAGCTAAGCTACCAGGCCTCGCATGATGCCTTGACGGGACTGATTAACCGCAGTGAATTCGAAAACCGACTTGCGGGTGCTTTCGATTCGCTCAAGAGTGTTCCCGAACAGTCAAGCGCATTGCTATACCTCGACCTTGATCAGTTCAAGGTCGTCAACGATACCTTCGGTCATACCGCAGGTGACGAGTTGCTACGGCAGCTGTCGGAAATCCTGCAGGCGCAAATTCGATCGACCGACGTATTCGCGCGCCTGGGCGGTGACGAGTTCGGCATTCTTCTTGAGTGCTGCGACGAAGAGCGCGCCATGGAAGTTGCAGAGGCGATTCGTGTTTCCGTGGAAGGATATCGATTCGAGTGGCAGGAATCTTTCACAACGATTCGCGTATCAATCGGCGTCGTAATGGTGACCGCTGTAGATGACAATGTCGCGAGTCTCATGAGTTCCGCCGACGTTGCCTGTTACTCGGCCAAAGACATGGGTCGCAACCAGGTACATCTGTACAAGGACAGCGATGCGTCGCTGCGGCATGAGGAAATGAAGTGGGTGTCGCGAATTACGAGTGCCGTTGAAGAAGAGCGCTTCGAACTTTTCTATCAGCCAATTATCGGCATTAACGATATTCATGGCGAGGCACGTGGACACTACGAGCTATTGCTACGCATGAGGGATGAGAAGGGCGACATTGTCAGCCCGGATCAGTTCATTCCATCCGCCGAACGGTACAGCTTGATGTCAACGTTGGACCGCTGGGTGGTCAGCACGGCACTGGCGGAACTGGCTGATCACCGAAGCAAGAAAGAAGCGCGTTACACGCTCGCGATAAACCTTTCCGGCACGTCGCTTAGCGAAGACCGTTTTCTGGAATTCGTGATCGACGAACTGAAAAGACACAAGCTGCCGAATGGAGCAATTTGTTTCGAAATTACAGAAACGGCTGCGATTTCCAACCTGTCCCGTGTCGTGCATTTTATGAAGACGCTGAAGAAACTCGGCTGCATGTTCTCGCTCGACGACTTTGGCAGTGGCCTGTCGTCATTCACCTACCTCAAAAACCTGCCTGTGGACTATCTCAAGATTGACGGCCAGTTCGTGAGCAACGTTGTCGATGACAGCGTCGACGAAAGCATGGTCAAGGCGATCAGTGAAGTCGGTCATGCCATGGGCATCGAAACGATTGCCGAACGTGTCGAGACAAAACAGGTGCTGGACAAGCTCGGTGCTTTGGGTGTCGAATATGCACAGGGGTACTACATTGCCCGGCCAACATCGGTCGCGTCGTTCAAACCCTGGG
>CAYLTW010000120.1:0-3997 GCA_964386735.1 uncultured Woeseiaceae bacterium | reverse complement strand
CAACTCGTTTCTGTCGCCGGGCGAGCCGCCGCCATTTTATGTCATGCACGCAGAATCAGAGATGCCGATTTTGCTGGTTTGTGATCATGCCGCCAGCCGCTTTCCCGAGGCACTTGGCGATCTGGGCCTGGATCCTTTCGCGCGCCGCTGTCATCTCGCCATCGACATCGGCGCGGGGCCGCTTACCGAATACCTCGCCGACCGTCTTGGCGTCACTGCCGTGCTGGCGCAATACTCGCGCCTGGTAGTTGACTGCAATCGGGAATTGCTCGATCCGAGCGCATTCCTGCAATTCGGTGACGGCATTCTCGTGCCGGGTAATGGCAATCTTGGTCAGGACGACAAGGCCGCACGATCAGACGCGATTTACTGGCCATACCACCAGGCGATCGACGCGCAGGTGAAACGTCTCACCGCGTCGGGCGCGAGTCCGGCGTTTATAAGCGTGCATAGTTTCGCACCGGTGCTGAACGGCAAGTCACGGCCGTGGGAGGTTGGCGTTCTGTGGGACAAAGATCTGCGCCTGCGGGATATATTCATCAAGGACTTTCGCGTGGCGGGATTCGATGTTGGCGACAACGAACCATACTCTGGCAAAGCGCCGGCTGACTTCACAATAGACCATCATGCGGAGGCACCCGGTCTGCCGCATATCGGCATCGAGATTCGTCAGGACTTCATCGACGATGCCGCCGGTATTGCGCGCCTCGGCAACGTCATGCACAAAATCATTGAGTCGATTCCCGCACGCATCGGATTGCGACAAGATCGCATATCGGCGTAGCCGGCGAATCGCCAGGGGGCAGAAAAAATGACGAAGTCCGAGCCGAAATTCACGATAGGCATCGAGGAAGAATATTTGCTCGTGGATCGAGAGACGCGCGCCCTCGTCGTAGATCCACCCCAAAATCTGATGAGTGAATGCGAGGAGTTGATCGGCGAGCAGGTCAGCTCCGAACTATTGCAATCGCAGATCGAGATAGGCACCAGGGTCTGCACGAATATTCAGGAAGCGCGCGAAGACCTGAAGCGTTTACGCAAGGTCATTGTCGATGTGACTGCAAATCATGATCTCGCGCCGATTGCCGCGTCCACGCATCCGTTCAGCAAGTGGCAGGATCAAAAACAAACTCAGAAAGATCGGTACGAAGCGCTCACTCTCGAAATGCAGGGCGCTGCTCGCCGACTTGTTATTTGCGGTATGCACGTTCACGTTGGTATCGACAACGATGAGCTTCGCATCGACCTGATGAACCAGATGTCGTACTTCCTGCCGCACTTACTCGCGTTGTCCTGCTCATCGCCGTTTTGGGGCGGTCGCGACACGGGGCTCAAGAGTTATCGCCTGACAATATTCGATGCGCTGCCGCGCACGGGTTTGCCGGAACGTTTTGCAAGCTGGTCCGAGTATCAGCGACATGTACATATTCTCATGGACGCGGGCCTGATCGAGGATTCGACGCGCATCTGGTGGGACCTGCGACCGAGCGCGCGCTTCCCGACACTTGAAACACGTGTCATGGATGTGTGTACCTGCCTTGATGACGCGATCGCACTTTCGTCGATGCTGATTTGCATATTGCGTATGTTGTACCGGCTCCGCAGCCGCAATCAGCGCTGGCGAATCTATACGCCAATGCTGATTCAGGAGAACCGCTGGCGCGCGATGCGTTACAGCTTCGATGAGGGCCTCATCGATCTGGCACGTGCCGTTGTTGTGCCGTTTGATGAGTTGCTCGACGAAATTCTGGAACTCATCGAGGAAGATGCCGAAGCGCTGAACTGTGTAAAGGAGCTCAACTCGGTTCGGGACATCCTGACACGCGGTACCAGTGCCCATCGTCAGCTCAGGCAATACGATCTGGAGCAAGCGGCCGGAAAGAGCGATGAGGACAGCCTGAAGGCTGTCGTCGATACGCTTATCTCGGAAACTGCCGCGGACCTTTAGAAGTTCGCCGAAACATTGTCCTGACGACGCTTTCAGCGTCAGGAATGCGGCACAGTTCTCATCTTGCCGGTGCTATCCCGACTACCATTTGTCCATGTTCGGACGAAGTGACATAACTCTGCCCGGGGCTGCCTGATGCTTGAGACCCTGGAGACAGTCCTGCCACCGGTATTCGGCCTCGCCGCCATATTGTATTGGGCTTTGGCCGTATTCGTGTCGCGTTCGTCGTCGGACAGCGTAATCGGTTTTTTCCTCTTCCTGATCGGAACCATGGTAGCGGGAACCGCATTCAGCTACGGCACAAGCGATGCGAACCTGTTTGGTATCGGGCGTGTGCTGTCATTCTTCGCCGGGGGTTTTATTCCTGTGGCGTTTTTCTCTATCTATCGCGAATACACGGATGGCCCTGCCAGAGCGCTTACAATAGCGGTTCTTTCCATCGTTCCGATTGCGACGACGATTCTCGCGCTGACGAACTCGATGCACAACATGATCTGGGCGACGGTCGTTACCGACGCCGGTGTTCGCTTTACCGACGTTGGCGAGTCTTACTGGTTCAACCACGTTCACGCGCCGTTTGCCTATAGTTTGTTCGGCTTCTCCCTGCTCGCGCTGGCAAGCCGGTTGCCAAGTCTGGCTCCCGCACATCGGCGAACTGTCCTGATACTGATCATATGCGCCATCCTGCCTTTCGTGGTCAGTGTCGCCAATACATTCCTGAAAATCGGCCCTATCGATTTTCCGTTTACGTCATCGACACTGGTCCTGCTGCTGCCGCTGTACGCATACGCGAGTCTGTCTTTGCGCGTCTTTGAATTCAGCCCGTTGGCCTATCAGACACTGTTTGATCATGTGCGCGATCCGATTATCGTGCTTGACAATAACCAACGCATTATCTGTGCGAACCGGCGTGCCGCCGAAATGCTCGACACACCCGAGAGGAAGTTGCTTGGACAGCAGCTCTGGGAAGACTTCCCGGAGGCACGTGCGATCATGAATCAGGCGAAGGAACTCGACCTGACGCAAACCTTGCGGATCGACACGAACCTGACCTACGAACTTAGTGTGGCGCCACTGACCGATGCGAGAGGCAACAACCAGGGACTTATCGTCGTGTGTCGTGACGTTACCGTGCGTCGACGTGCATTGAGCCAGCTAGCTGAAAGTGAGCACCTGATTCGCACCCTGATCGAGACGTCGTCCAACGGCATTCTGCGATTTTCGCCCGATGAGCGTGACGAGCGGCATCGCTTCCGTTGTGTATTCGCGAATCGCGCAGCCGAGGCGTATCTGAGTGATGGCAACGGCACGCTGGTTGGCATGCCGCTCGAAAAACTGAATAATCTCGAGCCCGATCGCCTGCTCGAGCACTTCAATGGCAAAGACAAACCGGGTACGACGATCAGCTTCGAAACCGCAAGCGAAGGCCCTGACGGGCAGCTGTGGTTGAGAATTGTTGGCGAGCCTGTCGGCCAGGACTTCTCCGTCACTCTACTCGACATTACCCAGCGCAAGCACAATGAACACAAGATGCTTGCCGACGCGTTACGTGATCCTCTGACCGGCGTATTGAATCGACGAGGATTTGAGAAAGAAGCCGTGACAAGCATACGCTCGAGCAGCCAGGGTGCCGTGCTGTATCTCGATCTGAACCAGTTCAAGAGCATCAACGACCGATTTGGACACCAGGCCGGTGATGCCTTGCTCAAAGCATTCGGTCATCGCCTCGAATATTGCCTGCGCCCGGAGGATATTCTCGGTCGTCTCGGCGGCGACGAATTCGCAATTGTGTTGCCCGGCGTCACGGTCGACGACGCGAAGCGAATTGCGGAACGACTTGTGGGCACAGCCGCTGAGGCGTACATCATCCAGGGGCAGGAAATTACCTGCGCGGCAAGTGTCGGTATCTCGCTCATGCCGCGCCACGGCGAAGAGTTGTGGGACCTAATCAGCGTCGCCGATCAGGCCATGTACAACGCCAAGGGATTCGACGCCGAAGAGGCGGCCAACGACCGCGCCGCGTACGTCGAGGCTGCCATCGCGTCGTAG
>CAYLTW010000119.1:0-7795 GCA_964386735.1 uncultured Woeseiaceae bacterium | reverse complement strand
GTGACGACGTGCTTCCAGATAGCTCGCGACGGCGGCAAGCAGAGATCCAAAATGCAAAGGTCCGGTAGGAGAGGGGGCGAAACGCCCAACGTATCCCGTACTACCGATATCGATCGTCTCGATCACGAAATTGACGCTCTGCGAGTTCCCGACGTTCCTGTGCCTCAAGGCTCAATGTCGCGACGGGCCTTGCTTCAAGGCGCTTCAGACCAATTTCCTCGCCGGTTTCATCGCAATAGCCGTAGGTACCGTCGTCAATCCTCGTGAGCGCCGAATCGATCTTTCGCAGCAATTTGCGCTCGCGATCGCGGGTCCTCAGCTCCAGTCCAAATTCGGACTCCTGCGTTGCACGATCATTGGGATCCGGGAAGTTCGCCGCTTCGTCCTGCATGTGATGAACCGTGCGATCTACTTCGAACATCAGCTCGGTCTTCCACGCGCTCAGGATCTCACGGAAATGTTCTTGCTGATCGGCGCTCATGTACTCTTCGCCGCGATCTGGCTTGTATGGCTCAATGCCGTGAATCGGCCCCGCCAGTACGTTGCCGCGCGATCGCGATCGCGGTCGTGGCCGTGGACGGCGCACAGGCGCCTTAGCGGCAACTGGCTTCTTGCGAGTCGTCGCCTTCTTCACGGCGGACCGTTTGCTGCTCGCCTTCTTCTTGCTAGCAGCTTTTTTGTGGCCCACCTTTCTTGGAGCAGTTTTCTTTTTGCTCGCCTTACGGGCGGCCGGTTTTTTCCGGCTGACCTTTTTCCGGCTGACCTTTTTCCGGCTGACCTTTTTCCGGTCGACCTTTTTCCGGCTGACCTTTTTTCCGGCGGATTTCTTTTTGCGGCTCGGTTTTTTCTTCGCCGCTGTCTTCTTTGAGACTGCCTTTTTCTTTGCGGCTGCCTTCTTCCTGCGGACTGGCGCTACCTTTTTCTTGCTTACCTTGCGTTTTCTGGCTACAGATTTCCTGGCCACAGCCTTTTTTCGAGATGCTGGGGCCTTCTTCCGCCTCTTGCTCGCTGTCTTCTTTGCGGGCATTTTTTACTCCTGCCGGATCGAGAAAAGGCGGGGATTATACATTGCTGGGGCCAGCATGGAACCCCCGTTTTGGGGTATTTTTGAGTCCCGAAATTGCGACTGTCTTTTCGTTGCGACAATCGTTTTATGGCCCGAATTCCATTACACTAGCCGCATTTCTTGGGCCCCTGGCGTTACAGCACTTCATGCGACTCAGCAAAATCAAGCTCGCTGGCTTCAAATCCTTTGTAGACCCCACCAATATTACCTTTCCGAGCAACCTGGTTGGCGTTGTCGGCCCCAACGGTTGTGGCAAGTCCAATGTCATTGACGCCGTCCGGTGGGTAATGGGAGAGAGCTCCGCAAGCCGTCTCCGCGGCGACTCGATCACGGATGTAATCTTCAATGGCTCGAGCGCCCGCAAAGCCATTGGCGCCGCGTCGGTCGAATTGCTGTTCGACAACACGGAAACGACCCTTGAGGGTCAATACGCGAAGTACGCCGAAATTTCGATTCGGCGCGAAGTCACCCGCGATGGCATTTCCCAATATTTTCTCAACAATACGCGCTGCCGACGCAAGGACATCACGGGCGTGTTTTTGGGAACGGGCCTCGGCTCGCGCAGCTACTCGATTATTGAACAGGGCATGATCTCCCGCCTGGTCGAGGCGAAGCCAGAAGAAATGCGCGTCTTCCTTGAGGAGGCCGCCGGCATTTCAAAGTATAAGGAACGACGACGGGAAACCTCGAACCGGATCAAGCGCACGAAGGAAAATCTGGATCGGCTGCAAGACGTGCTTGAAGAGGTGGAAAAACAAATTCGTCACCTCGATCGCCAGGCAAAAACCGCTGCACGATACGGGCGCTACAAAGAGGAAGAGCGCCGCACGTCGGCAGAATTACTTGCTCTGCGAACAAGGAACCTTGATGAGATGGCGCGGAGTGCGCATTCCTCATTGTCGGAGCGCAAAACCAAATTGGAAGCCGCGATTGCCGAACAGCGCAAGATCGAAGCGGGCCTTGAGGACGCTCGCGCGCAGCAAACCGATCGCACGGATGAACTCAATGAAGTGCAGGGGCGCTATTACAAAGTTGGCAGCGAGATCGCGCGGCTCGAGCAGTCCATCGAGCACGCAAATGAGCTTCGCGAGCGCCAGGAAAAGGACTTGCAGCAGGCGGTACTCGGCGCCAGGGAAATTGTCGATCATATTGACAAGGATCAGGACGAAATCGCGCAGCTTGAGCTGACGCTGAGCGAGTTGATCCCGGGTCTCGAGCAGGCACGGCTGCAGGATCGCACTTCAACGGCGTCGTTAAGGGAGGCGGACGAAGCACTGGCTGGCTGGCAGCAACTATGGGAGTCGTGGACGCAGAAAAACAACGACGCGCAACAACAGCGCAACGTTGAATCAACGCGGTCCGAACAAATCGAATCGCGGCTGCAAAGTTTATCTGATCGGCGCAAGAAGCTGGACGAGGCGCTGGCTGGAGCGAACCATGAAGAACTCAAGTCGAACTTTGAGGAGTTGACCGCCCAGGAACAACGAAAACGCCAGGCACGGGATGAGTTTGATCGGCATCTGGCTGACATCGCTGACAAGATTCGAAAACTTCGTGAACAGGATGCGAAACTAACCAGGCTTGTCGATGAACGACGTGCAATCCTGCAAACGGCGCAGGGGAAATACGCATCCCTTGACGCTTTGCAAAAAGCGGCACTTGGTGAAGGTGACGAAGGAATTCAAAAATGGTTTGAAAGCACTGGACTGGACCAGAACAGGAAGGTAGCGCAATCACTCGAGGTGCTTGAGGGCTGGGAAAAAGCCGTTGAAACGGTGCTGGGCGATTATCTTCAAGCGGTGTGCGTAGACGATATCGAACCAATCACGAAAAGTATCGGTAAATTGAAGGCGGGCAATGTCACCGTGCTTCTGGCCGGCCCAGGCACTTCCGGCGACGATGAAATGAATGCGCTTGCCTCCAAAGTCAGTGGTGCGCCACCGGCTATTCAGGAAATTCTTGCGGCGGTTCGAATAGCGGGTTCGTTAGGCGACGCCCTGTCGATGCGCGAGTTGCTTGGCGACGGTGGCTCGGTTATCACGGCCGATGGCATTTGGTTTGGCAAAAACTGGCTGCGAGTGACCAGGGACAAGAATTCTAAAGCTGGTGTTCTGTCGAGAGAGCACGACATGCGCCGCCTGAAGACCGACATGCGTGAAATTCAGGCCAGGTTTGATAGTGCGCGCAAGCTACTGCAGGATGGTCGCGGCCGACTGACTCAGTTGGAAGAGCGACGGGAAACCGTACAACGCGATGCAGGGGTGTTGCTGAGCGAGTATTCGGAGGTTAAGGCGGCGCTCGACTCTGCGCGTTTTCAGATGGATCAGGCCGATGCACGGCAGACAGCAACCGCTGAGGAATTGAGCGACCTGGACAATGAGAGAATCGCAGCGGAGGAACAACTTCGTGAGTCCAAACGGTGTTTCGCACAGGCGACGGAGACATTGGCTGGACTTGAGGCCGAGAAAGCGAGCCTGGAATCGCGCCGGGACGATTTGCGAGCTGAACTGCAGCGGGTACGTGCCCAGTCCGATGAGGACAGGCAGGCTGTTCAAAACATAACAATACAATTTGAAAGTCGCCGCTCGAGCAAAGATTCCGCCGCGCAAAATCTTGAACGTATGCAGTCACAGTTGACCCAGTTTCGCAGCCGTGAAACGGAAATTCGTGAGCATCTCGACGTAAGCCAGGCACCGCTTGGCGCAAACAAGACCGAACTTGAAGAGCGGCTCAAGGAAAGTGTCAATGTCGAGAAGGAACTTGGCGATGCGAGAAAACGAGTCGAGGATGTCGAATCAATATTACGTGACTTCGACCAGTCGCGGATACAGTCTGATCAGGTTGTAGACGCAGCCCGTACGCACGTTAGCGAGGCCGAAATGGCCTTGCAGGAAGTTCGCGTGAGGCGTGAAGGCTTTTCCGATCAACTCGCGCAAACCAGTTTCGAGTTGCAACCGCTGCTTGAAAATCTGGATGACAGCGCTTCGATAGAGATCTGGGATGAAAAGCTCGAGAAAATTCGCCGCCGGATCGACCGACTCGGGCCGATCAACCTTGCTGCAATCGACGAATTCAAGGAACAGTCGGAGCGCAAGGAGTACCTGGACTCGCAACTCGAGGATCTGCACGAAGCGCTGTCGACGCTCGAGAGTGCCATTCGCAAGATTGACCGGGAGACGCGTACACGCTTTCGTGAGATCTACGACAACGTTAACATTGTCTTCCAACGCCTGTTCCCGAAATTGTTCGGTGGCGGTCATGCCTATCTCGATTTGACGGGCGATGATTTGCTGTCAGCCGGCGTAACCGTCATGGCTCGCCCACCAGGTAAACGCAATAGTACAATTCATTTGCTGTCAGGCGGTGAAAAGGCGTTAACGGCCGTCGCACTGGTATTCGCAATTTTCGAGCTGAATCCAGCGCCGTTTTGCCTGCTCGATGAGGTTGATGCGCCCCTCGATGATGCGAACATCGCCCGTTTTTGTGAGATCGTCAAATCGATGTCGGAAAAAGTCCAGTTTGTGTTCATTACGCACAACAAAGTGACCATGGAGATGGCACGCCAGCTTACCGGCGTGACCATGCAGGAGCCTGGTGTATCGCGCCTGGTCTCCGTCGACCTCGATGAAGCGGTGAAGATGGCAGTCAGTTAGAGCCTTCGAATGGACGGTCTGCGCTGGTTGCTGCTGTTGTTTGGAGTACTGGTTGTCGCCGGCGTATACCTCTACAGTCGTCGCGAGCAAGATCGGGATCAAGAGCCCAGGTTTTTTATTCGTCGAACGCCAACTCTCGACGGTGAGGACAACACAGATGAGGCATCCACAGACGAATCGGCTGCGGATACTGAGGTGGATCCGGCGTCGGGATCCGGCGCACAGCTAAGACAAAAAATAGTGACACTGCGGTTGGTCGCGCGTAATCGCGGCTCGTTTCAGGGCGATGGGTTGATACTAAGCATGCGCGGAATCGGTCTGAGGCGAGGTAAGTTCGGTATCTTTCACCGTTTCGACGCCGACGAGGAAAGCGGCGTGATCTTCAGTGCAGCAAGCCTTGTCGAGCCGGGTCACTTTGATATCGAAAATATCAAGGAGCAGGAATTTCCGGGAATCAGCTTGTTCATGGTACTGCCAGGGCCGATTGACGGCGTCGAAGCGTTCGATCTGATGATTGTTGCGGCACGCACGCTGGCTCAGTCCCTTGGCGGGGAATTGCTCGACGAGTCTGGCAGCACGCTGAGCATCCAACGGGAACGATACATGCGCGAAGAGATAGTCAAGTTCGAACATAGCCACAAGGTGGCCTGACCGCAGCCAGCGGTTGTTCGACAAATGCAGGCCTCAAAGACAACTTTGGTCAAAGTTGAATCGCTGCGCGAAGAAATTCGACATCACAACTACCGCTACCATGTTCTGGATGATCCGGAAGTTCCGGACGCCGAGTACGATCGCCTGATACGCGAACTACAGGTGATCGAAGCAAAGCACCCGGAAATCATCACGCGAGATTCACCGACCCAACGCGTCGGCGACAAACCCATCAGTGCATTCGGGACTGTTCAGCACGAACTGCCGATGTTGTCTCTCGACAACGCGTTCGGCGAAGATGATGTGCGTGAATTCCATCGACGCGTGATGGACCGGCTTGAGCTTGAAGATGGCGGCGACGAGTACGCCTACACGGCTGAGCCGAAGCTGGATGGCGCGGCGGTCAGTCTTTTGTTCGAAAGAGGACAGCTGGTACGCGGTGCAACTCGCGGTGATGGCACAACGGGTGAAGACATTACGCACAATGTGCGAACAATTGAGGCCGTGCCTTTGATGCTCCGAGGGTCCGGATTTCCTCGGGTGCTTGAAGTACGCGGCGAAGTGTTCATGCCGATAGCCGGTTTCGAGGCCTACAACCAAAAAGCAAGAGATGAGGGTGAAAAGACCTTCGTTAACCCGCGAAATGCAGCGGCAGGAAGTCTACGGCAGCTGGACCCCAGGCTGACAGCGGCAAGACCTCTGGACATCTACTTTTATGCTGTTGGAGTAGTCAAAGACGGCCAGCTGCCGGACAGGCACAGCGAGACACTGGAGCAGTTGCAGGAGTGGGGCCTGAAAACCTGTCCCGAACGGCGTGTGGTCAAGGGCGTCGCCGGCTGCCTGGATTTCTACGCAAAAATTGGAAGAAGCCGTGAATCACTGCCTTATGAGATAGACGGCGTGGTGTACAAGGTAGATAGCTTGAGCGATCAGCGCGAACTTGGGTTCGTATCCAGGGCACCACGATGGGCGATCGCTCACAAGTTTCCTGCGCAAGAGGAAATAACAAAGGTTTTAGGCATCGATTTTCAGGTGGGCAGGACCGGCGCAATTACCCCTGTAGCCAGGCTTGAACCGGTATTCGTTGGCGGTGTGACCGTTAGCAACGCGACTTTGCACAATATCGATGAGTTACATCGTAAGGATGTTCGTGTTGGCGATACGGTCATTGTTCGACGTGCGGGCGATGTCATTCCGGAAGTCGCGGGCGTCATTGCGAATCGGCGGCCGAAAAAAACGCGCCGCGTGAATTTGCCGAGAAAATGCCCGGTCTGCAGGTCCGCCGTGTCTCGCGAAGAGGGCGAGGCCGTAGCGCGATGCACTGGCGGGCTCTATTGTGCTGCCCAAAGAAGCGAAGCACTCAAACATTTCGTCTCGCGCCGGGCGTTGGATGTGGAGGGCTTCGGAAGCAAGCTGATTGAACAATTGGTAGCTGCTGATCGAGTTCACACGCCGGCTGATTTGTACGGACTCGGACGAGAAGAACTCGCGGCGATGGAGCGCATGGGAGAAAAGTCGGCCGAAAATCTAGTCACGTCGATTGAATCGAGTAAATCGACGACATTGGAGCGATTCCTGTTTGGATTGGGAATTCGTGAAGTTGGCGAAGCGACGGCTGTATCGCTCGCGAAGCATTACGGAAAACTTGATGCGATCATTGCCGCAACTGAGGAAGATCTTCAGGGGGTGGAGGACGTAGGTCCAGTTGTTGCGTACAGGATCAGGGCGTTTTTCGACGAGCCCCACAATCGCGATGTCGTTCAAGCTCTGCGAAAAGCGGGCGTCAGTTGGCCCGAGTCGGAACCGGTTGTAATACCAGAGGAGGGTGCATTGGTCGGCAAGATTTTCGTGCTCACCGGGGCGCTTTCATCAATGACCCGGGACGAGGCGAAAGACACAATTCGATCACGCGGCGGAAAAGTTACGGGTAGCGTCTCTGGCAAAACGGACTATGTCGTTGCAGGCGACAAACCCGGTTCAAAGCTTGGCGAAGCTCAGAAACTGGGGGTTTCTGTTCTCGACGAGGAGGGATTGAATGTCCTCCTACGTCGTTGAAAAATAAAGGAAGTTTGATCGCGCGTTTGCAATCTCGCGATGGGCCTCGGTATATCTATATGTTTCGCCTAGATACACATATGGCTATCAAACGCAAGCTGTGTCGAGACTTGGGCGATTTTTCCCATCTTCGGGTTTTCTATAGCCAAGAGCCGTTGGCATGAATATATTCGTCGCGCATGCAAGACAAGATCAAAAAACAAATTCTTGACGCGTTCTTCGTCGTCCTTCGACCAATCGCCAGGATCCTGCTTCGCTACGGCATCGGTTTCCGGGAGTTCGCGGAAATTGCCAAGTCGGCGTTCGTCGACGTTGCGACTACTGAGCACGGAATTCGCGGCCGCCCAACGAACATCTCACGTGTCGCCGT
>CAYLTW010000118.1:5232-7801 GCA_964386735.1 uncultured Woeseiaceae bacterium | reverse complement strand
ATATCAGCGCATCGCCAATATTTACGCCAACATCTTCGGAAAAGTGTTTGGACTAGCGGCCGAGGATACCGGCGGACGCCAATTGCTCACCATAAAATACGACCCTCGGTACGAGGTCAAAGCCACAGAAATTATTGCCTCTTTCGGTGACGCCGGCGAGCGGCAAAGCTTTGTTTTCGTCAATCATCTGTCGACGGCAGCAAGAAAGGACTATCCCTGGGATCAACTCAGGGAGGTCATCCTTACGCTAAACCAAAAGTTCGACAAGCTCGCGTTTATCGTAAACAGCCCACCGGACAAATTTGACGAAACGCGCGCTCAGATTGCACAAGATGAGCAATTGAGCGCGCTCGCGATCAAGGCATTCACTGCAAGCGATAGTTTTTTTGAGTTGCCAGCGCTAATGGCTGAGTGCGACATCACGATCACGGTCGATACGGCCACATCGCACCTGTCTGCCTCGCTTGGCATACCGCAGGTTGCGATCATGGCCGACAATATCGAGCTTTGGCAGCCGCCGGGCAACAGCTTGATTCTCGAAGGCGACGGCAGGGCAAGTTCTATAACTCCGGCGCAGATTGTCGAGGCATTCAGTCAGCAGTATTCAAAGTAAGCTGAAGAGACTCCATTGCCGACTGTATCTCGTCCCGAACGCCTTCGAGTTCGTTGGTCGGCAGGCTGCGCGGCACCTCGATAGGCTCACCGACGGCGAGTACGATGCGCGCAAACGGTTTCGGTATCATGAAGCTGTCCCAGGTTTTCATTGTCCAGGCCCGACTCGCCGCGCAAACAATCGGGACGATGGGCGCATTGCCCATGCGGGCCACCAGTGCCGTTCCGGTCTTGATCTGAAACTTCGGCCCCAGCGGGCCATCCGGATTTGTCACGATCGACACGCCCCGCCTCATCATCTCAACAGCATCACGGAGCACCAGTGCGCCGGTCGCTTGTGCAGAGCCGCGTATGACTTCCGCCCCCCAGGATCGGGCGAGAGCCGCCGGCACTTCGCCATCGACGGACGCGGAGATGACAAAGCCCGCCTTGAATCCACGCCGCATCCAGTCGCGGATCAAATGCGAACCGGCGATCTGATGCGCGTGCCAATACACGGGCACATAGGGCCGCTCGTGATCCGCAACGATCCGGTCGACGATCTGACTACCGATGACTTTCTCAAAACGATATGTTGACGTGAGCACGAACAGAATGAGGCGCAGCAGCGGCTGACCGATCGCGTAGGCCGCTCGTCTGACGGCGGACATGCGCCGACCCGAGAGTTGGCTGCGGCGCATTTCGACGTCCGAGTAGTCCGGCTTTTCGTTCACGATTCGGCGTCACCTTGTGTGAACTCTTTCAGTTCAGCGATGCGCTCGTCAACCTCTTTTTCCTTGCGAAGAATCCAGAATATGTGTTTGCCGAACAGCGTCTGTGGCGCGAGATTCAGTTTAAGGCGATCCCACAGGATAGCCTTTTTTTGTCGCTCTTCAACATGCGCGTTCTTCCCGCGATATCTGAAATACGCGAGCAGCGATCCGAGAATAACGAGCGGGTACATCAGTACGCCGAAGAAAATAGCCGATGCGCTCCACGCCGTTCCGCGGCGTTCCATGATTTCGAATCCCGTAATCGAACAGACCGTCTGCAAGTGCTGAACACCACACAGGAACAAGTGCCCGAAATAGAGCCGGTCCGTTTCCTTCTCGGTAAACCACAGGCTGTCAATCTCACTTACCGGCATGCGCCGCATGGAGTCTGACTCGACCAGCGCCATCCAGATCCTGCAACGAGCATTCGACAGGTTCGGTGTCGTGACGATAAGAGTGCCGCCCTTCTTCAGCGCTCTGTTGAATTCCCGAAAGATCGCTATCTTGTCCGGCATGTGCTCAATGCCTTCCTGGCAAATGAGAAAGTCCGCGTAGCCGTCCTCGACCGGGACGCCATCGTTCAGGTCCGCATACTCACCCGTGACGCCCTCCACGTTCGTGAACTCGGGGAACAGGTCGAAAGCACGGACCTCGGCACCGCGCTTCGCGAACATGTAACTCGCACGGCCTTCGCCTGAGGGAATATCGATAGCGATCTCGCCGCTCAGGTCCGGCAAGGAGTCGATGTATGGCAAGACATACTTATCTATGCTTCCCCGCGGTTTTATGGTTGCCTCAGCCGTCATTTTGCTGCCGCTGAGAAAACGACATCCTGGTTGTCCGGGACGCCCGGCAGGTCGGAAATCTCACGCATACCGTCAAGACACTCCTTTCCATCAGGACTTTGTCGATCAATCGATCTCTTACTTGTTTCAAGCTGCGCTCCAGCTTACTTACCATGGTTTCCTGCCATTTGTTGACCAGCGTCACCCCATTCAGTGTACTACCACCTTATTATTGGTGCATGAGACTCCCGATCCTCAGGTCGACCGCTCTCGCGTTCATCACGTTTCTTGCCGCCTGTGGTGGTTCGTCATCGGGCGAAAGTCCCGGGACAACACCACCTCCACCGGTACAAACACGCAGTTTCTACATGGGCTTTACTCCGTGGCCCTATGACGCAACACAGGCTGCTATCGATGACG
>CAYLTW010000118.1:3483-5132 GCA_964386735.1 uncultured Woeseiaceae bacterium | reverse complement strand
TACATGGGCTTTACTCCGTGGCCCTATGACGCAACACAGGCTGCTATCGATGACGTGAGCCAGCGCATCCAGGACAACGGCGACATTGTCGCCCACCACATAATAGTCGGCGTTCCCTGGGAGGAGGCGTTGCAGGGACTGCCCTACAATCCAAACGTCGACGCTGACCTGACGGCACGTGTACAGATGGTGCAGCCGGGCAAGGAAGTCTTTCTTGCCATTGATTCGTTGAGCGCATTCCGCGATGGGTTGGCGCCCAATTGGGGCGAGAACTTCAATGAACCATTAGTGCCGCCATGGGATACCCGCAGCTTCGCCGATGCCGAAGTTGCCACGGCCTATTTGAATTTCGCCCTGGACCTGATCGCGCGCTTCAATCCTTTGTATTTCAATTACGGCACCGAAATCAGCGAACTGATGTTGAATGACCCGGCCGCCTATGACGACTACGTCGCGTTTGCCCAGGTAGTCTACACCGGCATCAAGGCGCAATACCCGAACCTTCCGGTCATGATCTCGATCGCGCTTAAGAGTCCCGGATCAACCGATATGGCCACGATCGCAACGGGCTTCGACCGGATTCGCGACTACGTCGATATTGTCGGCGTCAGCGTTTACCCATATGTCTTCTACAATCACACGGACAAGGGCAATCCGGACAATATGCCGGCCGACTGGCTGGGCCAGGTCACAACACTGGCGCAGGGCAAACCGGTGGCAATCACCGAAACCGGCTGGGCCGCCGAGGACCTGGTCATTCCTTCTTTTGGCGTCAATATCCCGAGCACCGAGGCGTTTCAGCAAATCTATGCCAGTCGCCTGCTAGCCGAAGCGGACGCGCTCAACGCGGAATTCCTTATCTGGTGGACCATCGTCGATTTCGACGCACTGTGGAATGGTGTTCTGCTGCAGGATCCCGTTGCATCCATCTGGCGTGATATCGGCTTGTATGACGAAGGTCTGCGAGCTCGCCCCGCGTTAAGCGAGTGGCAATCCTGGTTGGCACGCAGCCGGGACTAATTCATATCCTGCGTCAAAGAGTTCCGGGATCGTCCTGACCTGCACAAGCCGGTTCCCCCTGGACATCTTCGGATATCTGTTGCGCCAGTACTGCCAGCGTGTCCCGGAGTACGTCCACAGCATGCGCATAACCATCGATTGTCAGGCTGCGGCTTAGGCTAAATTCCTGGCTGTCGCTCGAGTTTTCGGACGAGATCCAGTAGCGGCCGCTCATCACGACTTGAGAATTGTTGGTCGGGTGGAAAGCATCAAATTCCACCCGCACCCGGCAATCCTCCGACGGCGTCCAGCGGCCCGATTCGCGCTCCACGGCAATGCCGTCCGTGCGCTCGGCAATGTCCCGGGTGAGCACTTTCGCAATCGCCTCGTCCAGCGGCTCAGCCCAGAAGTGATGATTCGCCGATTCAATCCGGTTCGGTCCCATCTGCATCGCTATGCCGTGCTTGCTGAGGTAGCTCGGCAATTCGATGGGTCCGACGATCAGGCGCGCGTTTGCGATCTCGTCGCCTGCTACGTCGCCACTATCCGCTGCGAGCACGAGGCTATAATAACGGTCCGGCAACGGCGGGCCCGAGCCACACGCTGCGAGAATGGCCAGCGCCACACAAATACTAAGAAAACGGGCAAAT
>CAYLTW010000118.1:0-3383 GCA_964386735.1 uncultured Woeseiaceae bacterium | reverse complement strand
GCGCGCGCTTGCCACGAATTCATTCAGCGGTAGTTTGTTGATTTTGTCGATGGTGCTCGCAATGCCGTTTATCAGTTGACCGACCTGGCCCGCCACCGATGGAATCACTGCGATGCCCGCGAAGGTTTGCGCAGGGTGTGGGTCGTGTTCGAAGTACTTCAGCTCTATGAATTTCTGACCCGTTAACAAACTGCCTGTAGCCAGCGCGCCGTGCAGTCCACTGGTGACGAGCTCGTTGATTCGCATCTCCGCATCATTGAGTGCCGTATCTGTATCATCAAAGCCGTAGCGTGCGGGTACGATTTCGACCAGGATCGGAATCCTGGACGTCTCGTCCAGAAGATTGTCAACTTCCGCGTATTCGATATCCGTGCGCAACACCTGGCCTACTTTCACACCGCGATATTCGACAGGTGCACCGGGCCGCAGGCCGCGAATCGATTCGTCAAACAGAATGACGTATCGCAATGCGTACTTATAGTTTTTCTCGTAAATGTCGCTTTCGCGCGGATGGATTCTGAAAAATGCGCGTTCTGTGATGCGTTCGCCCGGCGGTTGTCCCGCAGGAACATCGAACGACACTCCACCGGCAAAAATCGCAGCCAACGTTGCAACATCGACGCGTAAACCATCGGCCGAGAGCTCGACACTCATCCCACTCACAAACCAGAACTGTGTGTTGGTCGTAATCAATTGATCGAAAGGCTCCTCGATAAACGCGTTGTAGTAGCTGCGCCGCTCCTGTGTATTGAAGTGCGCGTACTCGATCCTGCCGACCTGCATGCCGTGAAAAATTACCGGGTCGCCCGCGTTAAGCGCCTTGTTACCGTCACTATCGAGAGTAACGTGCAACCCCGGCGTGCCAATTGCGGTCACGGGCGGCGTTTCGAGGCCATCGAAATCCTCTGCCGTTGCCTCAGCCGTGCCCGGCGACATCTCGATGTAGGATCCCGAAAGCAATGTACTCAGGCCCGAGATGCCGCCGCGGCCGGCGCGCGGCCGCACAACCCAGAACTCGGTATCCTCACGCAACAGGCCTGCATTTTCTTTGTGGATACGCACCGACAACACCACGCGCTCAGCGTCCTCGGACAAATGCACGCTAAGCACCTGACCGACTTCCACATTATTGCGCTTGATCTTGGTTTTGCCCGTTTCGATACCTGTGCCGCTATTGAACCGGATCTCGATGATCGGCCCGAGACTTACATAGTGGGCGTAGACCATCCATGCGCCAACCAGGACGGCCACGATCGGGACGATCCAGATAGTCGAAAATCGTCGCCCGCGACCGATGTCCGCCTCGGCGCTTTCCACGGCCACAACGTCGACGTCATCCGTCTCGTCGCTCACGGCGCGCCTTCGTTGGCTACGGACCGCCAGATCAGCCGCGGATCGAATGCGATCGCGGCGAACATCGTCGTCGCAACCATCGCTGCGAAAGCAAGCGCCGCAGCGCCGGGCAATATCGTCATGATGTTGCCGAGTTGAATCAGCGCAACGAGGATGCCGACGACGAACACGTCCACCATCGACCAGCGCCCCACGAACTCGGTAATGCGATACAGCCGGGCCTTCTGTGGTAACGCCAACGTACTGCCAATCTGCACCGATATGCACAGCCATGTAAGTATAAAGATTTTGCCGATCGGCACGAACACGCTGGCGACGAAAATCACGAGTGCGATCGGGTAAGAGCCGTGTTGCCAGAGGATCACGACGCCGCCAAATATGGTGCTGTCTGTGGTTTTGCCCAGAAACGTCGTGTACATGATCGGCAGGAAGTTCGCCGGTATGTAGAGAATGACCGATGTGATGAGCCAGGCCCAGGTTTCCTGAATGCTGTTACCCCAGCCAGGGTGTAGGCGCGCGCCGCAACCATCGCAGACGGTAGCATCGAGCGGCGCCACGCGCGTGCACACCGCACAACCCTGCAGGCCCTGCGCGAAAGCGGATTTTATTCCAAGTTGCCTGGCCTGTTCACGCATCGGTCAGCGCCTTGATGTTTCGCCATAACTCGCGTCTGTCGATATGCAGCATGACGACAACGGAGCATATTGTGAACAAAGTGTAAGCCCAGAACGACAACCCGAGTGTGACATCAGCCAGCGACATGATCTTTACGAAACTGACGAGGATACCGATTAAAAAAATCTCGGCCATGCTCCACGGCATCAGCAAAAGCGCCCCGCGTAAGGTCTTGCGAATGCCCGGTAAGCGGCGGTTGATTGCGATGGACGTCGATACATAAATGATGGCGAGTAACAGCACCGCGGGTATCGCTATGATCAGTGCGAACACGACGAGCGCGAGCTCAGGATAGTGTTTGGTAATCAGGATCGCGACGCTCTGGAGTAGTGTCACGGTTTGCTCATGCCCGCGGGTGCTGAACCCCAGGAACGGAAATGCGTTAGCTAGCGCCAGGAACAACAGCGCCGTCATCGAGAACACGAGGATCGTACTCTGCGCATTCGGGCGATTCGCCGCAAGAAGATAACCACAGCACGGGCAAAACGCCTTTTGCCCCGCGTCGAGCACAGGCACATCGTTCAACAGATCGCACTCGTGACACACCATCTGCGATGCCGCGGCTTTAGCTATAGTCAGCGCGCCCCCGTTTTGTTCGTTATAACAGGACCGGTCATCGATCCCCGCTCCGATCATATAGCATGGCCGCCACGCCGACCACGACCGGCGCCAACGATAGCCGGGTTTTCAAATATCGACGCGCTGTTAGACTAGCCACATGCAATTCATTTTTATCGGCGCGATCCTGGGCGCGATTTTTGGTGGCTTCATCGGGCTCTTCATCGGCGCAACCGTTGGCTATGTTGCGAGCCGGGCCATTCGACAGACCATTCTCGGCGGACTGAGAGTCGCCCAGTCACATCTGATCGACTCAACTTTCTCGATCATGGGCGCGCTGTGCAAGGCGGACTCGGTCGTGACTCGCGATGAGCTTAACGTCGTCGAACAAATCTTCGACATGCTGCGGCTTGATAGCGAACAAAGACACGCCGCCAAAGCAGCATTTAATCGAGGCAAGCAGCCGGATTTTGGCCTGGATGCGGCCGTCGACCAGTTCGCCCGGCTCAGTCACGGGCGCGCCCCGTTGTTGCAACTCTTTCTGCAGATACAGTGCATGGCCGTCGTGGCGGACGGCAAGATTCATCCGGCCGAGCACGAAATGCTCGTGCGCATCGCGCGCCGGCTGGGACTGCAGGAACAGGACGTTGCACAGCTCGAAGCGCTGTTGCGTACGGCAACCAGTGGACGCTCGGGTGCCGCGCGACCGGCGACGAAACAGCATCTCGACGATGCTTATGCGGCCCTGGGCATTACCGCCGCCGCAGAGCCGGCTGATATCAAGCTCGCCTACCGCC
>CAYLTW010000117.1:5518-7862 GCA_964386735.1 uncultured Woeseiaceae bacterium | reverse complement strand
CGAACGCGGATACAGCGAGGATGACATTCGCAAGATTCTCGGTGAGAACCTGCTGCGAGTCTGGCAAGAAGTGGAAAACTACGCGGACCGTTAGTTCACGATGCGCAAGAGCGTGCGATACATTCCTCGAAAACCGGGCGTTAAAAATGCCACGCCAAAGCCACGCCAATACGAGTAACGGATTCGCTGGAGAGTCGCTCGCGGCTATCGTCTGCCAGTGTCAGCGTATATCGATTATTAAATTGGTAGCCGACGTTGGCTGTCAAGGTAAGTTGCCTGTGCGCCTTCCAATCAAACGCCAACTCGAGCACGTATGCCTCGTAGGACAGTTTGGATTTTTTTTCCAGGGTTTTGTCGCTGACGTACCATTCGTTGCCGTCCGGGGCGATTCGCAATGAGGAAGAAAGATTTTTTGATACGCGATAGTTTAGCTGAGACGCCGGATAGCCCAATTCGAACACCCAATCGGGATGGAGTTGCCAATCGACACTGACAGTCGGATATACCCGATAGCGTCCGAAGCGATGATCGCCACAAATACCATAGCGAAAGCCAAGTTGGTCTGATATCTGTCTGCTCCAAACAAGAGCTGCCAATATCTGCAGCGTATCGGAAGTATATTCGCCGGGATCTTTCATGACGTTGGATGACGCGGACAGTGCGGGCGCAATGCTGACACGAAAACCCTTTCGTTCACCCTGGCTTAGCCAGTGCGCGGGGAGAAAAAAAGTATGTAAATGGCCGTTGGTCTGCAACTCAAGCCCATCGACGTTCAAGATTGTATAGCGATGCCCGGCTCCGATTATCCACTTGCTATCCAAATCGAACTGCAAATCGAAATCGTAGTTTATCTGCCTGGTTTCACCCGGACCTCTCACGAAAGAAGACCTGTCATGCTTTCGATAGCCGATCGACATAAGGGATTCGGCTGATGGCTCCTGACATATATCGACGCTGGCCAGACTATTCGATACGCAGGACAAATAGAGGCCCACGCAGACCGGCCAACTACGAACCAGGCGGGTGTGTTTCCTGATAATTGAGCTTCGTTCCATGCGCCATCATTTCGCAAACACATCCTGCAAGAATGTGGTGAGTTCCGCCCAGCTCTCGGCGTCGGCAGTTTCGTTATAGACCAGTGGCAAATCGTATTTCTCACCCAACGCTGTGGCGCCCGGGTTGGTGAATGCGTGCCTGGCGCCCGGGTATACGACTAGTTTCATATCCACGCCGGCAGCTATCATTTCCTGTTTGAACGCCTCCAGTTCGGCGGGTGACACGAAGGGGTCGTCGGCACCATGCGCAACCAGTATTTTGGCGCGAACGCGTCCGGGCTCAGCGGGCGATCTCGTCGCGAGACTGCCATGAAAGCTGGCAACGCCTTTGAGGTCCGTTCCGATACGTGCCATGTGCAATACGACGCCGCCACCGAAACAGTAGCCTATGGCGGCTATCATCGACGCATCGGTACTTGCATGCTGCTCCAGAAGCACTTTCGCCGCATTAAATCGACGCGTCCCTGCATCCATGTTATTCATGACCTCCATCATGAACTTCTGTGCGTCCTCGGGATGATTCGTCTGTTTCCCGTCCCCATACATATCGACTGCAAGCGCCGTGTAACCCATCCCGGCCAGCATATGGGCGCGCTTGCGCACGTAATCGTTATGACCCCACCATTCATGGACAATCAATACGCCGGGACGCTCGCCTACCTGGTTGGCTTTGTAAGCGAGATATCCGTGCATCGAGACGCCGCCGGATTCGTAGACAACCTCCTCACCATGGATAAACGTCTTCGACGCTGTTTCCACTATCGGTAGCTCAGCAGTTTGTTGATTCCCTGTTTCGCCGCAGCCAAACAAAGCGAGCGAGACAAACAGGATAGTAGGTCTGGTCATGGCAATTTCCCCTTTGTGCCTGCGCATTTCACGCCTGACTTCGGACATGAACCCGCACGAGTCTAGAGCTGCAATCCGCGCTCGTCGAGCTGCCGTTGAAAGCGTATCGCTTCCTCTTTTAATCCGGCGACTTCCTCCAGGAAGTCCTGGTTGAATAATCCACCCAGCGTCATTCGTTCCCAGGCATCGTTCTTCGCCCTTCCGTCAAGTAACCAGAAGGAGCGCAGAATCAATCTCGCGAGTGCCCAGTCCTTCTCGGGGAGCGCACCCGATTTGTATTGTTCGAACGCCCCCTGGTAACCCATCAAAACGCCCTGCATATGTCGCCAGACTTGCACCTGCTCACCGTCGCTCAGTACGTCATCGGTACTCCAGCCGCGATTGATCAGCTCGTTAAATCCCGGCGACTCCACCGCATGCAACATCTGCTGTTGCGTGGCGTC
>CAYLTW010000117.1:0-5418 GCA_964386735.1 uncultured Woeseiaceae bacterium | reverse complement strand
GCCTGGATTGATGCCGGAACAGCTAGGCGGCGACGACGTCCGAAAGAACGTATCGCAGCAACACCTCGTAGCTGGTTCGATCCAGTTTCATGCCTTCTGGCAATTCAAGTGTGTGGATCGGCGAATCGTCGAGTTCCCGGATTTCCAGAAAGTGCCTGTCGTTGTCGCGGTAGACGTGGTACCTGACCTCGCGCTGATTGCCAACGCCCAGTACAACGTAGCTCTCGGTCCAATCCTGAATCGTCGCTCTTGCCATTTTGCTCTCCTCAATGCCCAAGCCCGTGTAATCAGCACAAGGCGCTTTCCCTGACCAGGTAAGTGCAATCGTTGTGCCAATTCGAGCACGTCATAGCTAATGCGTGCGATTCAATAAAATCAAACACTTACAGATCAGCGGCCTGGCCAATACCGAGAACAGGGTGTCAAATCTGTCACTTTTCGACCAAATAATCAGGCAAATAGCGACAGTTCATTGACATAAATCTAGAGTGGCCAGACGAGCAAAATCATGGGGACGGACACCACGACGATCAGAATTTCGAGGGGCAGCCCCATGCGCCAATAGTCGCCGAAGCGATAGCCACCAGGCCCCATGATCAGCGTATTGTTTTTGTGACCGATTGGCGTCAGGAAAGCACTCGATGCCGCGACAGCAACCCCCATCAGGAACGCGTCCGGATTCACAGCGAGCCGCCCCGCGATGTCGACCGCCAGCGGCGCTGCAATGACGGCAGTCGCCGTGTTGTTCATGACATCGGACAGCGTCATTGTTACGACAACGAGTATAGTCAGCACGAAGACCGGCGACAGCCCACTGGACATCGTGACGATGCCATCGGCAATCAGCGCCGTGCCGCCGGTCGTTTGCAATGCACTTCCGATTGGGATCATCGATCCCAGCAAAACAATTACCGGCCATTCGATGGAGTCATAGACTTCACGAATAGGTACGATATTAAGGCCGACATAGACAGCCGCAACGCAGCCAAGTGCAATTGGCAAATAAACCAGGCCCGTGCTGGCAATCGCGATGGCCGTAACAAACGCACCGACGGCCAACCAGATCTTGCTGCGTTGAATGACGCGCTGGCCGCGGTCGGCAAGCGGCAACAAGCCCAGACGCCCCATGATGTCGGCGAGACGATCGTCGGCGCCCAGCAACAGCAGGACATCGCCGGGATTCAGGACGAGCTTGCGCACCTGATCGCGGAAACGTTGACCCTGGCGCGATACGCCCACCAGTACAACCCGGTATCGGTACAACAATCGAACCGACATCGCAGATCGACCGGCAAGCTTCGACGACTCCTGCACGACGGCTTCGTTCAAGATCAGGTCGTCGTCTTCGAGCACGCCCTCGCCTTTGCCGACGTATTCGAGACCCAGAACACCCAACACCTCGTCAAGACTGTCCGGGCTTGCCTCAACAACCAGTTTGTCACCGGCACGAATTTCCGTACGTCTTGCAAGGCCCGGCATGCGTTTCCCGCGCCGTGTCAGGCCGATAATGTCGATGTCACACTTGCCCGCAAGCTCGTCCAGATCCCGAACCCGCTTGCCGACAACCACGGACCCGTCGGGAACACGCAGCTCGGCGATGTAATCGGCAAGATTGAACAGGTCTTCGCCTGTATCAGCTCCCTTGCGACCGGCCGGCAACAGTCTCCAGCCAATTAACGCCACATACGCGACACCAACCGCCGCGCACGCCAGGCCAACCGGCGCAAAATCGAACATGCTGAAACTTTCGCCCAACGCGTCGTTGCGGTACTCCGAAATGACAATGTTGGGCGGCGTACCGATCAACGTAATCATGCCGCCGAGAATCGATGCGAAGGACAAGGGCATCAGGGACAAGGACGGACTACGCCCGGCCTTCTTCGCGGCCTGCAGGTCTACAGGCATCAGCAATGCCAGTGCCGCAACGTTATTCATTATCGCCGACAGTGACGCGGCGAGCGCCGACATGATGCTGATATGCGCTGCCAGTTTACGTGAGGCATTGACGACATAACGGGCGAGCAATTCGATGACGCCGGAGTTGGACAGGCCACGGCTTATGATCAGAACTAGAGCGATGATGACCGTTGCCGGATGCCCGAACCCGGAAAAGGCCTGCTCTTTGGGCACGACGCCGGTCAGCAACGCCACCAGAAGCGCGACGAAGGCAACCAGATCGTAGCGCCACCGCCCCCAGATCAGGAATACGAATACGAAGAACAACAACGAGAAAAGAATTGTCTGATCGCCTGTCATACCTCTACTTTACCGCGCTAGGATGGTTACATGGCGCTAGTTGTTCTTATTCTGATCGTTCTTGGACTGGTGTTCCTGCCGGGCATCTGGGTGAAGCGGGTGCTCGAACGTTACAGCCAACCCGCGGACCGTTATTCGGGCAGCGGCTCGGACCTCGCCCGCCACCTGCTCGATCTACACGGGCTGCAAAGCGTGGGTGTGGAAGCGACGGACGAAGGGGACCATTACGACCCGATCGAAAAGTTTGTCCGGCTGACACCCGACAAGTTTGATGGCCACTCGCTTACGGCCATTACCGTCGCCGCCCACGAGGTCGGACACGCGATCCAGGACCAACAGGCCTACACGCCGCTTCGTCTTCGGACGCACCTGGTCCGAATCGCGAGCCCGATCCAGCGCGTCGGAGCCGGTGTCCTGATGGTGTCGCCATTCATCGGCGCCATTACGCGCGTTCCGCAGCTCGGCATCCTGATGTTCGCCGCAGGCTTCCTGACGCTCGCGACCACCACGATCGTGCATTTGGTCACGTTGCCGACGGAATTTGACGCGAGTTTCGGCCGGGCGCTGCCGATGCTCGACAGGCACAGTATCCTCAAGGAAGTGGACAAACCCCACGCACGCCGGTTGCTGACGGCTGCCGCCCTTACCTACGTTTCCGCGTCGCTCATGAGCCTGCTGAATATCGCCCGCTGGTGGGCTATTTTGCGCCGCTGAGGGGCATTGGGAAGGACTCGGACAGCCTTGAAACAGGGGGCATCCGGTCCATATACCCGGACAACTCGAAATAGCCGTGAATTACACTGGTTTGCAAGCGTTGGCACTGCTAAAATCCGCGCCCGAACGGCCCGTCCGGCCCCGATACGGGTCTGCTATGGCAACAGGCCTTGCACATCACGGCGGCGCTCAGGACCGGCAGGAATACAGGCACCCGCTCCGACCGAAAGATATGGCAATGCTCTGGCAAGACCGCGAGGGCACGGCTTTGTAGGTTCGACAAGAACGTCTGCCACCGACATACGACCGAAGACATTAGACGATAGAGAAAGCGAAATGACAGATCTCAGCTTGTATCGAAACATAGGTATTTTTGCCCACGTTGACGCGGGCAAGACCACCACGACCGAACGCATTCTGAAGCTTACGGGCAAGATTCATAAGACAGGCGAGGTTCACGATGGCGAAGCCACAACAGACTTTATGGACCAGGAACAGGAGCGCGGCATCACGATTCAGTCGGCTGCCACGAGCTGCGAGTGGGACAAGCACCGCCTGAACATTATCGATACACCCGGACACGTAGACTTTACGATTGAGGTCTACCGCTCCTTGAAGGTGCTCGATGGTGGCGTTGGCGTATTCTGCGGATCGGGCGGCGTTGAGCCTCAGTCCGAAACGAACTGGCGCTATGCGAACGATTCCGAGGTTGCCCGGATTATTTTCGTCAACAAACTCGACCGTATCGGAGCGGATTTCTATCGTGTCGTGAAGCAGATCAAAGAAGTGCTTGCGGCAAACCCGCTCGTGATGGTTTTGCCGATCGGCATTGAAGATGACTTTACGGGCGTCGTCGATCTCCTGACGGAAAAAGCCTGGGTATGGAAATCATCGGAAGACCCCGAGGATTATGAGATCACGGACGCTCCCGAGGACATGAAGGATCTTATTGCCGAGTGGCGAGAGAAATTGATCGAGACCGCCGTGGAGCAGGACGATGACTTGCTCGAGCAGTATCTCGACGGTAACGAGCCGTCTGTCGAAGATCTCAAGAGGTGTATCCGCGAGGGCACAATCAAGCTTGACTTCTTCCCCACCTATTGTGGTGCTGCGTTTAAAAACAAAGGGATACAGAACATTCTTAATGGAGTGGTTGATTACTTGCCGAACCCGACGGAGGTCAAGCCGCAACCCGAGATGGATCTCGAAGGAAATGAAACCGGCAATGTCGTTATCGTTGATCCGGATAAGCCACTGCGCGCGCTTGCTTTCAAGATCATGGACGACCGCTACGGCGCGTTAACCTTTACGCGCATTTATGCGGGCTCGCTAAAGAAAGGCGACAACGTTTTGAATACGTTCACAGGCAAGACCGAACGTATCGGGCGCATTGTTGAGATGCATGCGGACTCACGCGAGGAGCTCGACTCGGCACAAGCGGGCGACATCGTCGCGCTGCTCGGCATGAAGAACACGCGTACCGGGCATACTTTGGCTGATGCCGATAATCCGGCAACGCTCGAGCCGATGGTATTTCCGGATCCGGTTATCTCAATCGCGATTTCGCCGAAGGACAAGGCGGGCACCGAAAAAATGGGCGTTGCCCTGAACAAGATGGTTCAGGAAGACCCGTCATTCCGGGTGGCAACCGATGAAGATTCCGGCGAAATACTAATCAAGGGCATGGGCGAGCTGCACCTGGACATCAAGGTCGATATTCTGCGGCGCACACATGGCGTTGACGTCACAATGGGCAAGCCGCAGGTCGCCTATCGCGAAACGATCACGCAAACGATCGAGGACGTCTACACACACAAGAAGCAATCCGGTGGTTCCGGCCAGTACGCCAAAATGGAGTACATGATCGCGCCAGCCGAGCAAAACGCGGGCTATGAATTCGAATCGAAGGTAACCGGCGGCAACGTGCCACGTGAATACTGGGGCGCTATCGAGAAAGCGTTCAAGGTTTGCATGGATGAAGGCACTCTCGCCGGCTATCCTTTGCTGGACGTCAGGTTCACGCTGCTCGACGGCGCATACCACGCCGTAGACTCATCGGCGCTGGCGTTCGAAATCGCGACCAAGGCTGCGTATCGCCAGTCCGTTCCGAAAGCGGGACCGCAATTGCTCGAGCCGATCATGCGAGTTGACGTATTTACGCCCGAGGACAACGTTGGCGATGTCATTGGTGATTTGAACCGTCGTCGCGGCATGATCAAGTCGCAGGATGCCGGCCCTACCGGCGTTCGTGTCAAGGCTGATGCGCCACTGGCCGATATGTTCGGTTACATCGGTCACCTCCGTACCCTGACATCCGGTCGCGGACAGTTCTCGATGGAGTTCTCGCATTACGCGCCTTGCCCGCAAAACGTCGCGGACGAAGTCATCAAGGAAGCGCAGGAACGCAAAGCGAACAAGTAGGCGTAGGAGCCCACCATGCGGGCTCCT
>CAYLTW010000116.1:0-7930 GCA_964386735.1 uncultured Woeseiaceae bacterium | reverse complement strand
GGCTTGATTGATGGCAGCTCCGGTGCAAGAACCGGCGCCAAAGTAGGCCTGGGTGCCTCGATATTGACCAGCGGCGACAGCATCAGTGTGCCAGCCGGTACCATCCTCGAAACAGCGCTGAGGGTACCGTTGGAAGTCGGCTGATTCTGTTTACGATCCTAACGGCCCGCTATTATTAACTTCATTTGGCAGTGGTCGGCGAAACCGTGAATCTACTCGACAAGGCAGGACTGCTCGCACACCTACTCCGCTGGCGACTGACCTGGGACCGCCGCGATACCGGCTATTTACCGCCGGAATTGTTGCCGGACAAGTTCAAGTCGGCGCGTGCGGCCGTGGACATGATTGCCAGTGGTGACTGTGTCATTTCCTGCGGTATTGCCGCCAATGCGCGTTGTTCGATTTTTTTCTGGGCCCTGCGCGAGCGCTTTGAACAAAGCGGCGACCCGAGGGGACTCACCTGGATTTCAGTGGGTGGCCAGGGCGGACGTGGTCGAATACCCGGCACGGTGGAAGACGTCGGACTGGACGGTCTCGTAACACGTTATATCGCAGGGCACATCGAAACCGCAAAATCGTTTCTGCGTTTGGCCGAGACGCAGCGGCTGGAGCTGCACACATTGCCGCAAGGTGAAATGACACTTGCCATCGAGGCGCAGGGACGGGGCGAGCAGCACGTGCGCAGTCATACGGGTATCGGTTCGTTTCTGGATCCACGCGTCGGTCGTGGTTCACCGGTCACGCCGAACGCGACGATGCAATTTGCTCGAGCAGATGGCGACGACATCGTCTATACATTGCCGGCGATCGATGTCGCTTTGTTCAGCGCACCGTATGCGGACCGTGGCGGCAACATCTATTTTCGCGATGCGGTGACCATTACGGAGAATGTTGAAGCGGCTCGCGCAGCGCGGAAAAACGGTGGGCTCGTGCTGGTGGCGGTCGCTGGCCTGGTCGAACACGACGAAGCGGTAATAGGACTGCCGGCGGACGAGGTCGACGTCGTTGTCATTAATCCACGTAACGAACAGACCGGATCCGTACCACAACGCAGGCACTGGCCGATGTTTACAGCCGGCGCCAATGTTGATGAGCACGAGGCAATCGCACGTTTGAGATTCTTGAACAAGACGCTGGGGGTCACGCCGCGCCGTAACCAGCTCGATCGCGCGCTGGCGCGGCTCGGGGCGAAGACGTTTGCTGAAAATGTGGCGGCTGGAGCGACGGTCAATATTGGCGTTGGGCTGGCCGAAGACGTCTGTCGCATGCTCTACGAGAGTCGCATGAATGAGCAGATTACGTTTACTACAGAGTCCGGACCATACGGCGGACTACCGGCGCCGGGAATTTTCTTTGGTGCAGCCATCAACCCGGAGCGACTCGAATCGTCGGCCTGGATGTTTCGTCATTATCGTGATCATCTTGACTCGGCCATGCTCGGGTTCCTGCAGATCGATTCGGCCGGTAACATTAATCTTTCCAATCGGGGGCCACGCATGCTGGACTATGTCGGACCGGGCGGCGCACCAAGCATCATCGAATCGGCAAAAACGGTGCTGTTCATTGGCAAGTGGATGGTGGGTGCCAGGGTCAGCATCCGCGGTGAGCGCCTGCGTCTGGACAAACCCGGCAAGCCCAAGGTGGTTGGGCAAGTGGACGAGGTCACCTTCAACGGTCACGTCGGCCTGGCGCGAGGCAAGAAGATCTTTTATGTCACCGATCTCGCTGTGCTTGAGTTAACCGATGCCGGGCTGACGCTGCGCGCCGTCATGCCGGGCATCGACATCGAACGCGATCTGCTGGCCAACAGCACTGCACGCATTGTCGTGCCGGACGATCCGGCGCCACAAACGGTGCCGGCATCGGTCGTGACCGGCAAGGCGTTCCAACTCGAATGGGCGGAGAACAGCGTATGAACGGCGGCGAAAGCATCGCGCGCGTGTTGCGCGCCCACGGCGTGGAATTTCTCTTCACATTGTGCGGCGGGCACATCTCGCCCATCCTCAAAGGTGCAAAAGATGCGGGTATCCGTGTTATCGATGTACGTCACGAAGCCACGGCCGTATTCGCCGCCGACGCGGTAGCACGTCTCACCGGCATTCCCGGTGTTGCGGCGGTAACGGCAGGCCCGGGCGTGACGAATACAATCACGGCCGTGAAAAATGCACAGCTCGCACAATCGCCTGTGGTGCTGCTGGGCGGCGCAACTGCGACGGCATTGAAAGGCCGTGGTGCACTGCAGGACATCGATCAAATGGCCTTGTTCAAGCCGCACGTGAAGTGGGCACGTGCCGTCACGCGAGTGCGGGATCTTGCGCCGGCGATACGGCGGGCTTTTCACATAGCACGCAGTGGTGTACCCGGCCCGGTGTTCGTCGAATGCCCGGTCGATCTGCTTTACGGTGAAGCCGTCATACGTGAGTGGTACGCGGACAGCACACCCAGGGGCAATGCGTTGACTGACCGGGCAGTACGCGCGTATCTGAACAATCATGTGCGCCGGCTTTTCGCCGGCGTGGATGCTGTCGAAAAGGAGTCGGTCAAGGCGGTGGAAGCGCCGCGCCCGCCGGATCGAGTCATCGCCCGGACAGCGGCACGAATTGCAAAAGCCGAGCGACCGGTACTCGTTGTCGGTAGTCAGGCGCTCGTCGATGCCAGCCAGGCGGATGCCGTTGCGGAGGCCATCGAATACATGGGCATACCGGTCTTCCTGTCGGGCATGGCGCGCGGGCTGATGGGCGCATCGCACGTCTTGCACCATCGGCATCAGCGGCGCAAGGCATTGCGAGAGGCCGACCTGGTCTTGCTTGCGGGCGTGCCGTCCGATTTCAGGCTGAACTATGGACGTCATGTCAGTCGCAAAGCGTGCCTGATATCGGCGAACCGCAGTCGTACCGATCTCAAGCTCAATCGCCGTCCCGATATCGGCGCGCTCGCCGACGCCGGCCTTTTCTTGCGTGCGCTGGCTGACAAACTCGACGCGAACGTCAGCGCAGGCTGGAGCGAGTGGCAGGCCTTGCTGCTTGCGCGCGATAGCGAACGTGAAGCCGAGATCGACACTAATGCAAATAAGTCCGCGGAGTTCATCAATCCGGTGGCGCTGTGCAGAAACATCGATGCCCGCTTACCCGATAACAGTGTGATCGTTGCCGACGGCGGAGACTTCGTTGGCACGGCTTCGTACATCGTCAAACCGAGGAAACTTCTGAGCTGGCTGGACCCGGGTGTCTTCGGCACACTGGGTTGTGGCGCCGGTTTCGCGCTCGGTGCGGGTCTGTGCCGGCCCGATCACGAAATCTGGATCTTGTTCGGCGACGGATCGGTAGGCTATGCGCTCGCGGAGTTCGACACCTTTGTTCGCCATAAAATTCCTGTCGTTGCGATTGTCGGCAACGATGCGAGCTGGGCGCAGATTGCACGGGAACAAGTCAAGATGCTCGATGACGATGTCGGCACGGTGCTGGCGCGCAGCGATTATCACGAGGTTGCCAGGGCGCTGGGCGGGCGCGGTGTATTGCTGCAACACGCCGATGAGACGGCCGGCTGCCTGCAAGAGGCTCGGGACGCTGCCCGCAACGGCGTACCAGCGCTGGTTAACGCCTGGCTCGATCGCACCGATTTTCGGGAGGGGTCGTTATCGATGTAGAAGAAGGCGTTGCGTGGATCGTCATCAGACCCCAGAAGCCGTCGATTTTCTTCCTGCTTATGCGCACGACGTCGAAGCCGGCCATGGCGAGGGATTGTTCCAGCTCGTGACTGCTGAATGTGTGTACATGGGCATGACGGGTCCACGGCAAAACACGGTTCAGTAACCGCATCCAGAAGTAGTCGCGGCTCCAGTCTGTCAGGACAAGATTGCCGGGTGCTGTTATTACTCGCCGAAGCTCCAGCAACGCGGCGGCAGCGTCCGGGAAGTAATGTAATGCACTGGTGCTAACGACGAGGTCAAAACTGGCAGCATCGAACGGTAACTTTTCGGCGTCACCTATTAGCAGTGTTGCCTGGTGGCCGATTCGCTGTCTGGCCACATCAAGCATCGCTGGTACCTTGTCGATGCCAGTCAACTCCGCGCGGCCCGCCAAAATCTGTAACAACTGTCCGGTACCACAGCCAATGTCCAGCACGCGCCGGGCAGGCAGATCAGCGACGATGTCCAGTGTCATTTGCAGCGATGCAGCGATATAGACTGACCATCGCCGATCGTAGTTAGCGGCAAGTGCCGAGTATTCCTTGATGAGTTTCTCGTTTTCTGCCGCGACGGTTCGCATGTCGGCCACTCCTGCGTTCGACACAGTCTACCTGCGCGTCGGGAAACCGTCGCAATCAACGTAACCGTCCCCATGATTCCTGTTCCCATAATTCAAGCGGTCAGTTGCAGTCGCGGCAGTAGTTCCAGATACTCGTCTGACCAAAATACAATAGAGCCATGACATGAAGACGATCTTTGGATTTGCAGTCTTTTTATTGTTTCTTGCCGGCATTGCGCTCGTGATGCTTCAGGGGCGGCAGATGCATGCAGTGGGTGGAGGTGGCGCCGAAATAACAGGAATCGGCTGGCGGCCCGTAAGCGTTGGCGACCAGGCGATCCCCGAGGACAGTGGTCTGTCTATCCGCTTTGAAGTCGACGGAAGCATCAAAGGCCACGGCGGCTGCAATGGCTTCTTCGGCTCGCTGGAACAGTCGGACTCAGGGATTGCGGTCGGACCGCTGGGCTCAACGCGCATGGCGTGCTCAGAGGAAGTCATGAGTCGCGAAATGGCGTTCATGGATGGCGTGCAAAAAACCAGAGATTTCAGATCCGGCAAAGACGGCATGAGCTTGCTGGATGAGGACGGCGACGTTCTGGTTGTGCTGGTCGACAGCGGCAATTAAAGGGACTTAATTGCTGCCGCATATTTTACATAAATTCGCGTAGCCGCATTAACAAACCGTTCTAACACTTTGATTGTATGAGAGTTACCGCTGTAACTGAATAAACAGACGCGGATTTTTGACGCGCCGCCATTAATGAGATAATTTGTCTCACATATGGAGGACGCTCAAACAACAACACTGAAAGCACTCCGATTACTGTTCCGCCCGGTTGCCCGAATCCTGCTCAAGGCCGGTGTTAACTGGAAAGAACTCGTCGAAGTCTGCAAGGCAACGTACGTTGAGGTTGCGACCCAGGATTTTGGTATTCGCGGCCGCCCGACCAACGTTTCCAGGGTCGCGATTCTGACGGGTTTCTCCCGTCGCGAGGTACGCCGCCTGCGGGATCTGCTGGAGCAAGAGGACCCTGCTGAGTTCGGTCGCATGAACCACGCGACTCGCGTTCTGTCGGGTTGGTTCAACGACGTCGAGTTTCTCGACGAGTCCTGCGAACCGAAACCTCTGGCTGTGTCGGGCGCTAATCCGTCATTTGAATCGCTGTGTTCACGTTACAGCGGCGACGTGCCGGCAACGACAATGCTCAAGGAACTGCGTCACGTCGGTGCAATTGCCGAACAGGACGACGGTCGCCTGGTCGCAATGACTCGTTACTACATGCCAGTACTAACAGACCCGGACCAGGTACTTAGGTCGGGCAGCGTACTGGAGGACGTCGGTGGGACAGTGTCGTACAACCTGCACCGCGACGCCCAGGATCCGAGCCGCTTCGAGCGGCGCGCCACAAATACACTAATACCTGCGAGTGCAATTCCAGAATTTCGGGACTTTGTCGAGCAGGAAGGACAGGCGTTCCTGGAGCGCGTGGACCAGTGGCTGACGGATCATGAGGATAGCCAAGCTCGCGACGGCGTTCGCCTGGGCCTTGGAACATATTGGATTGAAGAGAAAAAAATCGAGAGGATGCGGT
This sequence comes from uncultured Woeseiaceae bacterium, assembly GCA_964386735.1. GTDB lineage: Bacteria > Pseudomonadota > Gammaproteobacteria > Steroidobacterales > Woeseiaceae > UBA1847. The sequence goes on along the minus strand of CAYLTW010000116.1, from coordinate 2,091 downwards.
CATGATCGCTAAAAAAATAATAATACTGACAGGAGTCGCCGCCGTCATAACAGCCAGTGGCAGCAGCCAACTGGCAAATGCCGGCATAGATGCGGGCGGGAAGCCCGGGTCATCGACAGGAAGCATACACAGGTTTGGCAGCGTTTATGTCAACGGTGTGCGCTTCAACACGGACAACGCGGTATTCATCATCGACAAGCGTTTCGGCGACGAATCGGAGCTTGATTTAGGTCAGGTGGTCTCCGTATTCGGCTCTGTCGACAACGATGGCGTGAACGGAACGGCACTGATCGTAAGCTACGATGATCTTGTCGAAGGTCCGATCTCGGAGATTGACGAAAAGGCGAACCGTATAGTTGTGCTTGGCCAATCGGTGATCGTCAATGACGACACGTCATTTTCAATGACGTCCCACGCAACTTCAATTGAAGAGCTGCACGAAAACGACAAGATCGAAGTGTCCGGTTTCGTGGACGCCGATGGCGACATCGTTGCAACTTACGTCGGTGACGCGGACGCCGGAAACGGTTTCGAATTAACTGGAACAATTAACGGCATCGATGCGGGTGGCGTGGGTTTCACAGTGAATGACCTTCACGTGGACTACAGTGGCGCGAATCTATATGACCTTCCCTTTGGCGTGCCAACGGTTGGCCTGGAAGTTGAAATTGCCGGGACGCGTATCAATGCAGATGGGCATTTGGTCGCAGACAGCGTTTGGGCGACTCAACAGGATATTTTTCCGGGCAATCACGCGCACGGTGAGGTCGAAGGCTATATCACTCAACGCATGACGTTGACCGACTTCGAGGTCAATGGCACACCGGTAAGGGTGACCTGGAGCACAGAGTTCGAGAATGACTGGTTCTTCGGCCTGGATCTCAATCGGAAGGTCGAGGTTGAGGGTAGATTCGATGCCGATGGCGTGCTTGTGGCCGAGAAAATCGACTTTGAGCGTGGTGCCGAATTGCGTCAACGTGGGCGTGTCGAAGCGGTGCTTGATGACCTTGTCGTTGTCGACGGTACCGTGATCCGTGTCACCGGGAAAACGACCTACGACGACGACAGCAAGGCATCGAAGCGCAAGTTCAGTATCAGCGATATCAACGTCGGCGACGTCGTTGAAGTTCGCGGCTACCAATCCGGCAGCGAGATAATAGCGACGCGCCTGCAACGCGACGACGAGAAAGACGAGAAAGACGAGAAAGACGACAAAGACGACAAGGACGACAAGGACGACAAGGACGACAAGGACGACAAGGACGACAAGGACGATAAAGACAACAAAGACCACAAAGACGACAAGGATCACGAGCGTGAGGATGATGACTAAACTGCACGAAGGCTTCTCTGAGAAACCGGTACTGCCCCTGGTACTGGTAACCGTCGGCAGCGCTGATGGTGAGATTGAGGCGGTGCATCGTCACCTCGAAAGCGTTGCGCAGGAATCAGAACCGCAGTTTCAGAGCTTGATCGTCGCTCGGCCGGATATTCCGAAAATGTTTTACAAAGTGCTCCGTGAGCGAATCCGGTCTTTGCCGAATGTGTATGTCCTTAGGCTCGGTGCAAACAAAGACGAATGTTGTGAACACCTGCACGAAACCGGGACCTTTCTCGCTATTCGTAAGGAACAAAATAAAGAGGACTAGCTTCGTATGCGTTACCTTCGCTTGGGCAGCAGCGAACTGAAAGTGTCCCGTTTCGGGCCGGATTGTTATTCGCTTGGTATCGCACACGAGGAGAACATCCTCGCATCAATGCGACGGCTCCGCGCCGGTCGTCTGGACATCGTCTATCCAAATGATCAGCTCGCCCGGCAACCTCATCCTCTCGATAAGTTGGCGCGTATGCGAGAGCGCGGAGTCGTCCACTACAAAGGCCCGGGTGTGAGTATTTACGATCTGTCTGAAGTATCTTCTCAGCGACCGTCGCATACACCTTATCAATCTTGGCGTGCGATGGGTGCATGAGGTCGCAATGAACAGCAGGTTGATTGCCGACCTCGAACCCCGGCGTTTTTCATTTGCCATGAATCCCTGAATGCCGGGGGCGAAACGGAGGCGATTCCTTGCGGAATCGCCTCCTAACGCG